>NZ_CAMJUE010000003.1 GCF_946408925.1 uncultured Methanobrevibacter sp. | reverse complement strand
CACCCGAATCTTCACAAGATGAATCAACAGAAGACGAACCCGAAGAAGAAAAAAAACAAGAAACACCCGAATCTTCACAAGATGAATCAACAGAAGACGAACCCGAAGAAGAAAAAAATCAAAAAGAATCAGAATCTTCACAAGATGAATCTGAAGAAGATAAAAATCAGGAAAAACCTGTTAAAAAATGTCCTTATTGCAATGCAGAATTGGACGACGATGATATTGAATTCTGTACTGAATGTGGAAAGCAATTCAACGTTGACATGCAATCTTTTGAAGGTATAAAAATAACTATTCAAGCTAAAAATGTTGTAATCTTTTCAATTATATCCATAATTTTTTCAGCAATCCTTTCCATCATATTCTCATTTATCCTTGGAATGATAAGTCAAACAACAGACCTATATCCAATAGGATTTTTCATAAGCCTCCTAATAATAGTGGGAATATTTGGATCATTTAAAGATTTAATAAACGGTGGCCTTGTAGGTATAATAACCGGATTAGTTTTAGGATTAGTCTGCAATGCAATTGTTGAGCTGTCAGGCGGATTTACATTCAGTTACGTGATGTTTTATGGATATGCACCGATAGTTTTCACAATATTTGGAGCAATTGTTGGAGTTCTTTCAACAAAATATCTTAGAAAAAGCATTAAAAACAATGTTGATGTTGAAGAATTATTTTAAAATAGCTAAAGATTAGCTATTTTTCAAATTTATTTTTATCGAGTGTTTTAACTACCTTTGCCGGAACACCAACTGCAACCTCATAGCCACCCACATCTTTAGTAACTATTGCACCTGCTCCAACGATAGCATACTCACCGATTGTAACACCTGGCAGGATGCTTGCTCCGGCTCCAATCCATGCTCCTTTTTTTATGTGAATCGGTTTGCATAACAATACGTTTCTGTCATACTCATCATGATTGTTTGAGAGAAGCTGAACGTTGGCTGCAAGCATCACATCATCTTCGATTGTTATTCCTCCACGGGCCATTGCAAGGCAGTTAGAGTTGATGAATACATTATCTCCAATTACAAGCTTATCCAAAGCCGCACCGGATAGGGGAGCCATAACCTGTGAGTTTTCACCAATATTATCGCCGAATAATTCCTTTAACACATCTTCATATTCAGGTGTCATAGGCATTGTGTGATTAAGCTTGAACAGGAGTTGGTTTATCCTGAATGCCTCCTGGAGTTCCTCTTCTGTAATGTCATCCATGTCAATTCTTTCAAAATCCATTTTATCACTTGTTGAAATTTTTATATTTAAAAAATAATAAGTCTTTTTATTTTAAAGTAAATATTGATTTAAACTTGTAAAATTACAAACAAAGAACAATATTGATTTTATTTAAGTGATAAATTTATATACATTGAGATTATAAAGTATAAAGTGAAAAAATTGATTAAAAGATGATATTATGGAAAGAGACATTCGAAAAATATATGATTTTATCATGAAATTAATCATTATTTTATATTTAAATGAATTTTTGATATATATATTGGGGAAGAGAGAAAAATTGTGGAAATCCTCAACACGGAAATTCCGACATTGAACGGTAAAACAAGGTATTTGGATTTTCTATGCAGGATGGATGACGGATCAATATGCAATATTGAATTTGAATTTCCTGTTGCATATTCACATGATTTGGAAAGATTTTTTGACTACAACATCGTTGTTGAAATAAATGAAGGGGAGATAACGGATACAATAGTGATTAATTTCAAACAAAGCGGATATGGAAGCAGTAAAATAGAAATTGGTAACTCTAAAAGTTTCCATCCGAAAAATGTATATCTGGGAGATATTGACTACCTTGGCGAACTGGAAAAAATCAAAAAGAAAGTTAATCTGGATTGTAATGATTTGGAAAAGATTAATAAGGACAAAGAATCAAACATTCAATTAACATTCAAAGAAGAATTGCATTTGCTAATAATGTGCCTCCTTCCTAAATACGAAAATAAAACAGAGCTATTAATAGAGATTAAAGAAATATTGAAAAACGAAAAATACATTAGAAAAGAAAAAATCGATGTTATGAATGGCATAATTGGTTTAGAGATTGATAATTTAATTTCAAAAGAAGATCAAGAATTATTTAAAGGAGTGAGGATATGAATCAGGAACTGGAAGAAAAAATGATGAAAGTTGCAAAAGAAGTCAACAAGAAATACGAACAAATAGCACTAGAAGAAGCCAAAAAAGAAGGAATAAAAGAAGGAATAAAAGAAGGAGAACGAAAAGAAAAAAAGGAAGGAAAAGATGAAGAAAAAATAGAAATAGCAAAAAAACTAAAAGAACTACTAACACCAGAAGAAATAGAAAAAATAACCGGACTAAGCCTACAAACAATACTCCTTCTATAACATGTGATCAGTATGGATCCTGAACTCTACAAATTAATGATGAAAACTGCAAAAGAAATCAACAAGAAATACGAACAAATAGCACTAGAAGAAGCCAAAAAAGAAGGAATACAAAAAGGAATACAAGAAGGAAAAATGGAAATAAAAATAGAAATAGCAAAAAAACTAAGAGCTACTAACACCAGAAGAAACAGCAGAAATCACCGGATTAAAAATAGAAGAAATAAGATTATTATAGTATAAAAAAATACTATCTCAATCTTGTTTTAAAGGAATTTGCATGCGCAAAGAATCCTTCATATTCCGCAATAGGAACAGAAGTCTTGGACAGTTCCTTTAAACCTTCCCTTGTCAGTCTTTGAACTGTAGGCTTTTTAATGAATGCTTCTGTTGACAAGCCGGAATACATTTTGGCACCGCCGCCGGTAGGCAAAACATGATTGGTTCCGGATCCGTAATCTCCTGCAGCCACCGGTGAGTATGCACCTAAAAAGATGGAACCTGCATTGTTTATCTGTGATAATGTTTCATCATCATCGCTTGTGGATATGATTAAATGTTCGGGAGCATACTCGTTTGTCACATGAATAGCTTCCTTTAAAGTGTCTGTGATAATGATTTTTCCACTTTTTGATAATGATTCCTCGATTATTTCACGCCTTGGAGCAACTTCAGTTAATTGCCTTACAAATTCATCGGTCTTGACTGCCAACTCTTCACTGTCTGTTACCAAAAAGCATGATGCATTAGGGTCGTGCTCGGCCTGTGCCAGTATATCAGTTGCTAAAAATTCCGGATTTGCAGTTTCATCAGCCAAAATAAGCACTTCTGACGGACCTGCCGGAAACTCGATATCTACTTGACCATATACCAGTTTCTTTGCTGCGGTAACGAATATATTTCCCGGACCCACAATCTTTTCCACACGAGGTATTGATTCGGTTCCATAGGCAAGTCCCGCAATGGCCTGTGCCCCTCCGACCTTGTAAATCTCATCTGCACCTGCAATGTCTGCCGCTACAAGTATTGCATCCAATATTTTACCGTCCTTTTGTGGAGGTGTTACACAAACCACCTTTTTGACTCCTGCAATCTTTGCCGGTATTACTGTCATAAGTATTGATGACGGGTATGCTGCCCTTCCGCCGGGTATGTAGCATCCTGCTGAGTTTATTGGCCTTACGATTTGGCCTGCAACAACACCGGGGTTGACTTCCATCTTCCATTCTGATGGAATCTGTTTTTCATGAAATCTTTGAATGTTGTCGGCGGCATTTTTCAAAGCGGTGAGCAAATCATCGTCAAGTGTATCATAGGCCTCTTTGATTTCATCCTTTGACACTTTCAGATTTTCTATTAGGACTCCGTCAAATTTTTCAGTATACTCTCGAATTGCATCATCGCCGTTTACATGCACATTTTCAAGAATCTCTGAAACGGTTCCCAAAACGTTATTTACGTCCTGCTCTGACCTTTTGATTGTTTGGGCTAAATCAATTTCTGATAATTTCAATATTTCCATTTTAACACCTATCTTAAAATAGCTCCGGTATCGGCCGAGTGGACAAGCTTCTGATAGAGTGCAAGCCAGCCTGTAACATCGCTTTCAGGGTGTTTGACATTCTTGAGTCTTTCTTTGATTTCATCATCGGAGAGTTCAACATTGATGAATCTGTTTTCAATGTCGATTTCGATGATATCCCCGTCACATATTGCTGCTATGGGTCCGTCTTCCCTTGCCTCAGGTGATACGTGGCCTATGCATGGTCCACGGGTTCCTCCGGAAAATCTTCCATCGGTGATGAGTCCGACATCCTTGATGTTCATACCCGCCAGAGCGGAGGTTGGGTTCAGCATCTCACGCATTCCCGGACCTCCCTTAGGTCCTTCGTAACGGATTACGACAATGTCTCCTTCCTCGATTTCATGGTCGAATATTGCCTTTGTGACCTCTTCTTCTGAGTTGTAGACTTTTGCAGGTCCTTTTAGATGCATGAGATGGTCTGCAACCGCACCTTTTTTAACTACACTTCCGTTAGGTGCAAGGTTTCCTTTAAGTATTGCGATTCCACCGTCCTCATGTACGGGATTGTCCAACGGATGGATTACTTCAGGGTTTTTGTTTTCGATATCCTTCAGGTTTTCGGCGATTGTCCTGCCTGTTACGGTCAGCTGACTGGTGTCAATCTTATCTCCCAATGTCTTAAGGACAGCCTGAATACCTCCTGCCAAATGCAGGTCCATCATTGAATCCTCACCAGCGGGTGATATTAAGGCAATGTGGGGAACGTTTCTTGAAATCTCATCGAATAATTCCAAATCCACTTCAACACCATCAAGTTCACTTGCAATTGCCGGGATGTGGAGTGCGGTATTGGATGATCCCCCTAATGCCATGTCAACTGCAATCGCATTGTTGAAGGCTTTCTGAGTCAAGATGTCAGATGGCTTGATGTCATCCTCAACAAGCTTGATGATCTGTTTTCCGGACTCGAATGCAATCTGGTTGTTTTCATCTGTTCTTGCATGGGTAGTGGCACAGGTTGGAAGGGACAATCCGAATGTTTCGGTAATGCATGCCATGGTGTTTGCGGTAAACAGCCCTGAACAGCTTCCGGCTCCAGGACATGCGCATCTTTCAAGCTCCATGACCTCCTCTTCTGTCATCTTTCCTGCGGAGTATGCGCCGACCGCCTCAAAAACGGTAATCAGGTCTGCAGGTTTTCCTTTGTATTCACCGGACTGCATCGGTCCTCCAGTGACAACGATTGAAGGTACGTTGACTCTTGCAGCACCCATAATCATTCCCGGAACAACCTTATCACAGCTTGGAATCAGAACCAGACCGTCAAATGCATGGCCCTTGGTCATTGACTCGACAGTTGCCGCAATGATTTCCCTAGATGGTAGTGAGTATTTCATTCCCTCGTGGTTCATGCTTATTCCGTCACAGACTGCCATAGTGTCGAACTCGAATGGTATACCTCCGGCAGCTATGATACCTTCCTTTACGAATTCGACAAGTTCCTTCAGGTGAATGTGACCTGGAACGATGTCTGTGAAACTGTTTGCAATACCGATGAATGGTTTTTTAAAGTCGTCATCGTCAAGCCCACAGGCTCTTAATAGTGACCTGTGAGGTGCCCTTTGTATTCCTTTTTTTACATTATCACTTTTCATTTAATCACACAATTTTAATCAAATCAATAATATATATTTATTTAATTGTTTTTTAAATCTTTGTTAAATGTTTAAATTGAAATTTCATTGACTATGTTATATATCAAGTGATTGAAGTTGAAGAATCAAGCAAACGAATTAAATAATTGAAATAAAAAATCGATTTAATAAAAGAAAACAAGAGAACTTATTAAAATATCTTATCTCAATTCAATTAAAATGAAGAGGATTTTGAGTGAAAAAAATAAAATGAGAAAAATTTTCCCAATTTACAATTAGTTTACATTTTCATTGTGTAATCACAGTTCTTACTAAAAACATGTTTTAAAATTAAATTTATCATATTCAAATTAAAAATATAAAAAGGAGATAAAAATCTCCTAAAATTTAAATTTTCTCAGTAAAACAAGTGACAATAAAGACAATATAATTAATGCTATAGGATTACCAGTGGCGGTTTTATCTTTTAGTATTTCTTTTAGAATGGAATTTTCTTTATTATCAACTTTATCCACTGTTTTATTTATATCAATATGGGGTTTATCTTCTGTCTGATTTTTTTCAACCTCTTTAATCATTATATTTGTTTGATTCATGTTTTTGTCATATTTATCATCACCAGGGTAATAAGCCAATACATTAAATTCACCAGAATTTAAATTTCGTAGATTTAAAATAGCTTTACCCTCGTTTATAGGAACGGTATAATTTTTTTCACCAATTCTTATAGTAACATTACCGGTTGAATCTTTAGGCAAACTAACAGTAATTTTCACATTATTCCCATTAACTTCTGTTTTAATATCCATCGTATAATCCTTAATCTTTAAAACTGAGAAAGTAGTCTTGGTATTAGAAGATGCAAATCTATCATCACCAGAATAAACTACCTCAATTTCATATTTTCCAGATTTAAGATCAGTTATATTAATTTCAGCCACATCATCTTTTACATTTCCTACATAAGTTTTTCCATTAATAACCAAAGATACATTACCTGAAGACTTATTAATCAATTCAGAATCCGAAAATTGATGAGAAATGTTGAATCTTAAGGTTTCAACCTGACCAACAGTGATGTTAACTGAAGATGCTTCAATTATCGTTGGAATCTTATCAATTGTGAAAACAAACTCATTTGACTCTGTTGTAGTGTAATAATTATTCTCGGGATTGTATGCTTTAACCCTATACTCTCCACCAGGCAATCCATAAAGATTTACATTAACCTCCCCGTTACTATTTGTGACAAGAATGAACTTTTTAAAATGTAGACCATCCTTAAATAAGTCTAATGTAATATTTTGGCCCGCTTCTAAATTAGAAACAACAATATCACTTGAATCAGGACCGGCAGATAATAAACCACTATCCATCACAACATTAATTTCACTATCACCAGTGTTCATAACACCCTCATGACCCCAATAACTAACATTAAGTAATTTTACAGATGGATAATAAGTATTCCCCTCAAAGGAATTAGTTAAATAAATTGCATTTAAAAGGTTATCATTACCTAAATAACTTGCATTAAGAGTAACATTAACGAGAGGATAATCCTTTAATGAACCAGTTAAAACTATAGAATTAATTAAAGCCTTATTATCTAAAAAAACTGAATTTGAAATTGACATCTCATAAAGCACATAAATTGCAGACCCGTTATTAGCAGAATTACCCACAAAAGAACAATTAATTAGAGAAATTTTTTTATCAAAACATCGAATAGCACCACCGTTACCTGCTGAATTATTTACAAAAGAACAATTCACTGATGAACCTGAACTAAAATAATAAATAGCACCAGCATCACCACCAGCAGAATTAGCCACAAAAGAACAATTCTCAATATAAATATTTTTGAAAGAATTAATAGCGCCACCAAGATTAGCAGAATTACCCACAAAAGAACAATTAATTACAGAAAATTTTTCATCAAAACATAGAATGGCACCGCCACGATCCATACTACCTGCTGAATTATTCACAAAAGAACAATTCACAACTGATGAACCTAAACCCATAAAATAAATGGCACCAGCATCACCACCAGCAGAATTACTTATAAACGAACAGTTCACAATAATAAAACCATCCTGACCATAATAAATCACACCAGCATCACCACCAGCAGAATTATTCACAAAAGAACAATTTACAAAGTAACTTCTATCGAATCCAACATGTATTACACCACCACTACTACTAGCAGAATTACCTATAAAAGAACAATTAACAAAAGATCCTCCACGTGAACAATCAATAGCGCCTCCACGAGTACGATCAGAATTATTTACAAATGAACAACCGATAACGGATATTTTTCCTGAACACGCAACAGCACCTCCATCATAATATGCCGAATTACCTATAAAAGAACAATTAATAATTGAAATAGGCTCACCAATACTATAAATAGCACCACCACCATTTACAAATCCTTCTGCAGAGTTATTCTTAAAAGAACAATTAATAACTGTTAATTTTGCGTCTATAACCTTAATAGCACCACCATCATCATTAGCATGGCCATTGATAAAATTGATTCCAATTAATGTTACTGTTGATTTTATCTGAAATATTTGATACTTTCCACATGCGTCAATTGTTGCGAAACTATTATCGTCAAGACTAGACCCTCCTACAATAACGATATTTTTATTAATTTGAATTGTATCAGAATCCTGCGAATAATTATTTCCATTTAAATAAAGGGTATCCCCATCCTTCAAACTGCTTATATCCTCTTTAAGATTTTGCCAAGTATTTCCGCTAGCTTCCTTTGATAGGACTTTATCCATATCAGTTGCCTGTAAGGAATCTTGTGAAATCTCATCAATAGGAGATTCATTTATTTCTGTTGAAACTTGTTCCAAAGTAACATTTTCATTTGCAACCACTACACTCATTGAAAAAAATAATATTAAGAGCATTGCGAAAAATATTTTTTTATTCATAATTTACGCCTCCTTAAAGAGATTACAATAACCGATAATAGCAACACTAACAATGGATTACCTGTTGAATGTTTATTTTTCAATAATACTTTTTCAATTAAGGTTTCTTCATTAGTAATATTATCCATCGCTTTTGTTTCATTAACTATTTTAGTTGAAGTAGAATTTTCTTTTGCCTGTGTTTTATTAAGAATATCTGGATTTTCAACATCAAATTCAAAATCTATAGTTTTGTTACTGGTTTGATTTGATCCGGAAGTTAAATTAAAAGTAAATATCCCTCCATTGTTCAAAGAAAACATGATTGAAAAACTTTCATTCTTACCAACATTCAATGATTTATTTAAATAGAACATGTCGTTTATGGAGTACCAATTATCATTAATCATATAATCATAATCGTTTGCATTAACTTTGACAAATAATCCGGTTAAATTGTAATCACCAGTATTTGTAACAACTATATCAAAGACTGCAGTTTCTTTAACTTTTACATGAGGAGTTCTCGGAATAATTTGAACTGTGAAATTTGGAGAGTAAACAGTTACTTTATCATTAACCGCATCAGTTAAATAAACATTATTAAAACCTGCTGTAACATTATTAATTATTTTTCCTGAGTGTTTAGCTCTAAATACCAATTTTATACTTGCTGAATCACCAGGTTTTAATGGAGAATTCAGTACAAACCTTGAAGGAATAGTTTTCATTGAAAAAGTTTTTTCATCAGAGTAATTAAATTGAATTACCGTTAAGGGACTATCAATAAACTTCCATTCGCAAGTACCATTTAAATATTTTATATAATCAGCATTTGAAGTGAAATTATTATCTTCAATATATACATCATTTAATGTTTCATTGCCTTTGTTAGTGACTGTAATGATATATTCAAACTCATTACCATTGAAAACTTCAGTAACATTAGCTTTTTTATCAACATTTATATTTGGAACATTTTTATAAGACACATTATATACCATCAAATTTTTAATATCTACAGGATTGTAAACCGCAGCAAAATTATAATATGCAATTGTTCCATTTTTCAATATCTTCGTAGCATCATCACTGATTCTCAACCCATTATCATACAAATCAATGACTTTTTGAATTATTGTATTGTTAGAGTTTTCATAATCCTCTTCAGTAAATACCCAAACAAGTTTATTTAATAAGAATTGATCTATTACATTTTTATCTAAAGACCTTAATCTATCTAAATACTGATTAATCCATTCTGGATACTTCTCATAATCCTCTTCAGTGAAAATGCCAAGTTCATCCAGTAAGTGCTCTGGAGTTAAATTAATAAAATCATCATGCAAATATATTAAAATCTTTAAATATTCACTTACATCCTTTTGATTTAATAAATTACGAATAACACTTAAGTTATTTGTTAAATATGAATCTATTGATATATCATCCCAGTTATGACTTCTCTCAACTATTAAAGGAACATATCCTTCAACACAATAAACCATATATGTGTTCAGATCATTATCTGAACGGTAAATCATCCACAATTCATCGTAAGCATCATAATCTAACAACAATCTGATATTTTTTGAATAATAATTTTCAATTTCATTAGAGGGTAAAGATGTATTATACAGACGAGAATTTGCTAAATCATGAATAGAAATACCATACTTATCTTGATTGTTAGTAAAACTTGAATTAATGATTATTGAATTGGATCCATAAATTGCACCACCATGACTAGCAAAGTTATTATTAAATCTAGAATTTAAAACAGTCCCATTATCCATACTTAATGCACCACCATAATTTCCAACAGAATTGTTCTCAAACAAGGACCCCTTAATTTCGACTTTAGAACCAAAAATCATTATCGCTCCACCACCAATATTTGCTCGATTAGAAATAAATGTAGAATTAATAATTTGATTGTTAATTCCACTTAAATAAAGTGCTCCAGCATCACGACCCGCAGAATTATTATAAAATGTACAATTATTGATAATACTATTACCACCACCATAATGGACTATTGCACCACCGTCACCATATTTTGCAGTATTACAAATAAAAGAAGAATTTTTAATTAATAAATTGTCTATTGTACCCAAGTAAAGAGCACCACCCATATATGAAGTATTGTTATTAAATAAGCAGTCTTCTATAGACACATCAGAATCTTTAAAAAAATCATAACTTACGATTATCTTAATTCCCGCACCATTAGATACTTTATTATTTAAAAAGGAAGAATTTTTAATTTCAGTACTCACAATACCATACCCATCAACAGCTGCCCCAGTATTATTTCTGAAAATACTATCGTTAATGGAAATTTTGTTTAATGATAATCCCCTTACAACACTTCCAGAACTTTCACTGGCACAATTATCAAAAAATGAACAATTAAAAATATGTAAGTTATATCCAATTGAATTATATTTGTCTTCAGAGTTAATTGCTCCTCCCTCAAAAGCTTTATTATCCCTAAATGAAGAATTATAAATATTTAAATCAGATTTATACATATAAATAGCACCACCCTTACCATATTGAAAATCACGACAATCAGCACTATTATTTAAAAAATCACAGCATTCAATACTTACATTACTTTCATAAATACAAATTGCTCCTCCATGACCATATAGATAATTACATGACTTAACAGCATTAGCAATAAATGTACAATTTTTTATCTTCGCTTTATCAACATCCTTATATACACAAATTGCAGCACCAACATCCGCATAGTTGTCCTTAAATGTCGAATCCATAATAACTGCATTTAAACTATTTACATACACAGCACTTCCACTATAACCGGATTCATAACTGTTTTCGTTAGATATTGAAGAAGTATTGGAAAATAAACAATTGTTTATGTAAGTATTCTTAACTTTATTTGAAGAGTAAATGGCTCCACCAAAACCATATTTTCCTGCAGAATTGCGAATAAATATCGAATCATTAATCAAAACATCATTCTCATTTGCATAAATTGCTCCTCCAGTTTTTGCAGAGTTATTATAAAATATGCTCTCTTTAATATCAAACTCTCCCATTACAGCACCGCCACCATGAATAGCAGAATTATTTGTAAATGAGGAATTAACGATTAATGTTTTAATAAATGATACAATTGCCCCTCCAAAATCTGCAGAATTATTTTCAAGAGAACAATTTTTTATTATTGATTGAGTACAGTCATTATTAATATTTATTGCTCCCCCATTATTTTTTCCGAAATTATGAGTGAATTTTGAGTTTTTAATTAGAATATCCTTTGTAGAAACAAAATATGCAGCCCCAGTAGTATCTGCATTGTTATCGATGAAAGAACAATTATCAATTACTACCTTATTGGAATTTATGGAATATAATGCACCACCCTTATCACTTGCTTTATTACATTCAAAAGTACAGTTGATCAATGTAACATCACTTTCAATGATGCTTAATGCTCCACCATTCCCCTTAAAATTTCCATTAATAAAATTTATTCCTATAAGAGTAACCTTTGATGAATAAATTGACATTAAATTAATATTACCGGTTGCATGTAGTGTAGAAGTTTTACCATCGTTTAAACTAGATCCACCCACTATTGTAACATCCTTGTAAATAGATATTGGTCTTTGATTTCCAGTGTATATTTTTCCATCAAGATATACTGTTTCACCATTTTCAACTGAGTCAACCATTGAGTCAATATCGTTTAAATCCTGACCAGATACATGAACATCACAAAGAGATTCCTCCTCCGAATTTATACCTAAAATATCAGTTGGAACTTCTTTATCTAAATTAAATGAATTAGAGGAATCCTGAACCTGTTCAATAGTAATATTTTCATTTGCTGCGACAACTCCCATTGAAAATATTAACGCAAGGAATAAAGTTATGATAAATATTTTCAGGTTCATAATTTACGCCTCCTCAAAGGAATAATAATTAATGACAATAATAGAATAAATAAAGGATTTCCAGTGTCATTTCTATTTAAAATTTGTTTAACATTATTTTTTGAAACTGACTTTTGATTTTTACTTATTTTTGTATTTGGAACATCACTTTCATTAGAATGAGTTGTTTTATTCTTAGGAGGATTTATAGTTTCATTTGTAGGAGGTTTAGAAATATTTTTTGGAGGTTCAGTTTTGTTTTCAGGGGGCTTGGTTGTATTAGTAACATTATTTAAGATATCCCAATAAAACTCCCAAACAAAGCTCTGATTAGTCTTTGTAGAAACATTCCTAACCAAAGAAGTAGAAACATGACGAACATTACCCGGAACATTCACCTCACGAACAATATGCATATACAAATAATCCGCAATATCCGCATCCGAAGCAAAAGAACCATCAGCCCACTCAATAACAAAAGTATGAGACCAATCATTAGACTTATTCAAAGAAACCCTATCAACAACCCTATAATACCTATCAACACCACCAACATTAACCAAAACACCACTGGAATCATCAGCCAAAACCAACAACTCCACATCAACAGAACTAACATTACCAGAATCACCATTCACCCACCTCTTCTCAACAACAACACGAGAAGAACCATTAAATGAATCAGAACTATTCTCAGAAGGCTCATCAACAGTAACATTATTTAAAATATCCCAATAAAACTCCCAAACAAAGCTCTGATTAGTTTTAGTGGAAACATTCCTAACCAAAGAAGTAGAAACATGACGAACATTACCCGGAACATTCACCTCACGAACAATATGCATATACAAATAATCCGCAATATCCGCATCCGAAGCAAAAGAACCATCAGCCCACTCAATAACAAAAGTATGAGACCAATCATTAGACTTATTCAAAGAAACCCTATCAACAACCCTATAATACCTATCAACACCACCAACATTAACCAAAACACCACTGGAATCATCAGCCAAAACCAACAACTCCACATCAACAGAACTAACATTACCAGAATCACCATTCACCCACCTCTTCTCAACAACAACACGAGAAGAACCATTAAATGAATCAGAACTATTCTCAGAAGGCTCATCAACAGTAACATTATTTAAAATATCCCAGGTAACATAAGCATATGGCCAAATCCCAGCAATTTCAGAAGATGAACTTACCATTAATGTAGAAATATGATTAACATTATTAGGAATATTCACTTCTCGAACTAAGAAGAAATTATAATCTACTATAGGTCTTCCATATTCATCTTCAATGATTGCATAATCATCATCTACTTCATACCACCCATCATAGTCCATTAAAGGAAAATGATGTTTCCAATTATTTTGTTTTGAAATATTAACAGTTTCAATAATCCTATAACGATAATTATCAATTATAACAAAATCATCACTTGGAACAAGGTCATCATCTTTATAATCTGGAGATGAGAAATATTTTTTTAATACTTGAACCTCAATAGAATTTATTGACCCTGGATCATTATTTTCCCATTTCTTTTCAACATATAAATGAAAAATACTAGGAGCACCACCGCCCAAAATCGAATCTTGTCCAGTTTCATCGAGAGAATTTGAACTAAGCAAGTCAGAATCTTTATTATCATAAAATTTATTATTAACATGTTTAAAATTATTTTCCTCAGAATTAGAGGACGGAACTTCTTCATTTAAATCAACATAATCTCGACCATAATATGAAACATCCTTTTCAACATTAATTGAAACAGGACGGTCTACTTCGAAATTAGATAAATCATTAGTAGCAAGATTTTCTTGAGAGGTAATGTTCTCATTTGCACTAACAAAATTACAACATAGAACAAAACCTAAAATTAATAAAATACATAAAATTGATTTACATTTCATTTTTTACACCCTATACATAAAAATTTTTAAAAGTAGGAAAAATTTGTTTAATATCAAAAATGAAATTAATATAATTAATGAAATTTTTAAAAAATAGGAAATTCCCTTTAGAATTTAAATTAACAAAAATAGAATTATTATATATACTAAATAAATTATTTTCGTTACCTATAATTGAATTATTGATACTATAAGCATAATTAGTAGTTATTTTATTGCAAAAAATTACAATGTCGTTTGCAAATTCATTAAGTGATTTATCCACATATTTAGCAGTAATCAAATCATGAAAAATTGAAGTGATATTTTTTATTTTTACATTCTTAAGAAAACTATTATTAGTTTCTTGATATTTTAGAAATATATATTCTATATTCAGATCAGAACAAATATCATCCATTTCAAATGTAAATAAAAATAATGTGTTATTAACTATAACATATAAATTTAAATCTTTGTTTGAATCTGATATATTAAAAGAATCATTGGTAGAATAATTATCATAGCAAAGAAGGTTATTATCTGTTAACAGAGAATCTTCTAATTCAACGAAACTGTCACAACAATCTTCTGATTCAATCTCACTATACTCATAAGAGTAATTATAAATCATATTAGTTTCAATTGAAGAGTATTGATTTTCAACATGAATGTCACCCGCTGATTCTATAAAAACATCATCAGTTTCACAAACTATCTCTTCTTCTACAAAACTTTGATCAATATCGATAAAATTATCTGTCTCATTAACATCATTTGCACAAGTAAAACTTGTACATGTTAAAAATATGATAAATATTAATGTTAATTTATATAAGATTTTAAAGTTCATAGAATACATGTTTATTTAATATGTTAAAATTTTTCCAAATAACTATTTTATCTAATAGTTAAGATATATATTTAAATTTATAGTATATAAATGTAACAGTTTTATTATAAAAATTAAATGTTTTATTGTTTTTTTAATTTAATAGACCTATATTTTGAATTTGTTTAAAAAATATACAAAAATTAATAAAATTCAATTATAACATTGTTAAATATATAATATTATGATAATAAAATACAAAATAAAAAATTATTTAATAAAAATTAAATAATAAGAAACAAATTAATTTAAAAAAATTTATCTCTGTAAAATATATCATAGATTAAAAAAATAAAAATTTGAAATCAGGAACCAAAGCATTGAAATAAAAAAGTAAATAGGAAAAAGATAACCAATATAAGAAAATAATAATATATAATTTATGACCTCACTGGAAAAAATGAAGATACTTACAGATTCAGCACAGTATGCGAATTGATACAGAAAAAACATGTATAAGAATAGATGAAAAATATATTGTAAATACAATCCCAAAATTAATTAATATATGAAAACATAAAAGAGTATATTATGACCTCACTGGAAAAAATGAAGATACTTACAGATTCAGCACAATACGACCTATGTGACTATGTAAGTCATCACAAATCATCACAGGTAAACCTTCCTGGAATATATGAAGCAATCGGCCATAACGGTTGTAAGATTCCGCTTTTTAAAACACTACTGACCAATAAATGTAAAAACGATTGCAAATACTGTATCAACCAATCAAAAAGAAACTTTACACGATTGGAACTGTCACCTGAAGAGCTTGCAAAGGCATTTCTTGGATATTATAATAGAGGAATGGTTAACGGTTTGTTTTTAAGTTCAGGAATATCAGGAGATGTGGACTCCACAATGGAAAAACAGATTGAAACCGTGCATCTACTGAGAAACAAATATGGTTACGATGACTACATACACTTAAAGGTGGTGCCTGGTGCAAGCAGAGACTCAATTAAAAGGGCAATGGCGCTTGCAAACCGTGTGAGTATCAACATTGAAGCTGCAACACCATCCGGTTTGGCTGAACTGTCATCAACCAAAGACTACAATAAGGATATACTGAAGAGATTATCATGGATCAATAGATATCAGCATAAAAGTTCAACATATCCCAATTCTACCCACACCACCCAGCTGATTGTCGGCGCAAATGATGAAAGTGACAGGGAAATACTCAGTAGAATGGAAAAAATATACAAAAAATCCGATTTAAAGAGGACCTATTTTTCAGCATTCACACCAATTGCAGAAACAGAATTCGGAAATAAGGAGGCATGCTCCACCGACAGAACTGCAAAGTTATATAATGCAGACAGTCTGATAAATGAGTATCATTATGATGTGAAGGAACTTGTTTTTGATGAAAATGATAAACTCCTCCTGGACCAGGACCCTAAAATATTGGCAGCAAAAAATATGGATATATTTCCTGTTGAAATCAACTCAGCACCACTGATTGAACTGGTGAGGGTTCCGGGTATCGGTATAAAATCTGCAAAACAAATAATTTCTATTCGAAAAAAATCACCATTTTCAAATAAGGAACAACTTCGAAAATTAGGGGTTGTAGTCGATAGGGCAGAACCATATATAAAAATAAGTGGCGAATATCAGACTACCTTTGATTTTTAGAAATAATTGCTCAATAATAATTAAACTGAAGAATTTTATTTTCAAATATTATATTATATAATTAGAATAAACAATAGAAAAAAATTTAAACGAATATATTATTCATAAACATATCCAGTATAATTTCAAGTGTAAAAAGAGACCTAGTATAAGTTCAAATGTATAAATAATATATTAAAAAAAAGTTGTGTAGAAGATTATAAATCTTCAAATAAAGCCCATATTTCAGGGTATTTTTTAGCTACAGCCTCTTCAATCAATACAGAAGCTTCTTTGGAAATACTGAACTCAGGTTCGGTTTTCCTTAAGTATCTAAACACCGCAGAAGATCTTGAAGACCATAAAGTTATACGGGGATTTTTATTGACAATCTCCTTAACTTCTTCTACATGTTCTTCTTGGATTTGGACTTCTTGTGATGTTGGTACATCATCTTCGCCGCCTTTATCGCCAGGTAAGTCTTCGGGTGCTTCATCAGTTTCTGGAGTTCCTTTGTCTTTGACTTCTTCTTCTTGAACATCTTCTTCAACCTCTTCCTCTTCTGTTTCCTCTTCAACAGATTCGGTCTCTTCTTCAGCTTCCTCCTCAATTTCTTCGCTTTGAGGTTCCTGTTTTGATTCAATATCTTCAATGACTTCTTCTACACCCTCTTCCTCTTCCTTAAGCATGTCTTCTAAAGACTGTGCAGAATTGCTGTCGAAATTTTCATCAAAAATGTTAGGAATTAAAGAATCAAGTCCCTTACCTAAGCCTTTTCTAGCCATTAGAAATCATCTCCATCACGTTTAAGGATTTCTTTAGCTAATTTGAGATAAGCTTTTGTACCAGTACTGTCTGGATCATAAATTAAGCATGGTTTTCCAAAACTAGGTGCTTCAGCAAGCCTAATGTTTCTTGGAATGATGGTTTTAAAGAGTAAATTGCTTTCACCAAAGTGACTTTTAAGTTCTTTGTAAACATCTTTACTTAATCTGGTTCTTTTATCAAATAGAGTGAGGAGAATTCCTTTAATTGGGGTTGGACTTCTTAGTCTATTTTCGACTAACTTTATTGTATTAATTAAATCAGCCACTCCCTCAAGTGCATAATACTCAGCTTGGATAGGTATTAAAACACTATCTGAAGCTACTAATGCATTGACTGTTATGACACCTAGTGAAGGAGGCAAATCTATGAATATATAGTCAAATAATGGTACAACATCCTTTAGAGTTTCTTTCAGGATAATATGGTAATTTTCCCGTTTGGAAAGCTCCATTCCAGCACCACTTAGGGATATATTACTTGGGATAATAAACAAATTTTTAATAAACGTAGGAATTGTTGCTTTTTTAACATTTATATCCCCTATGATTGCATCGTATATTGTGTTTTCTATTTTAGTCTTATCAATACCAAAACTTGTAGTTGCATTGGCCTGTGGATCCATGTCCACCACTAAAACAGACTTTCCCATTACCGCTAGGGATGTTGCAGTATTCACAACTGTAGTTGTCTTACCACAACCCCCCTTCTGATTCATCACTGCTATTACTTCACTCATTAAAGAATTCTCCTATATATGATAAGTTTTAAGTTTCCAGTTATGAGTTATAACTTAAAAATTCAAAGCTCTAAAAGGATAACTTATAAGTTATCCAGTATAAGTTAAAAGGATTAAGTTATTTCTTTTATGTTAAAACTTAAAGGAAATAAGTTATCAGTTCTAACTTCTAAGGGATAGGAAATAAGTTTTAAGTTAAAACTTCTAAATTATAAAAAATAAGTTTTAAGAAATAACTTATCATAACTAACTTTTAACAAATAAGTTATATTTTATAACTTCTATCTTATAAATTATTCGTTTTCACATATAAGTTATTTGTTAGCACTTGCAAGTTATAGGTTATAGGTAATAAGTGAAAAGTTATAAGTTATAACTAATATTCTTAAAACTTCAGTTAAGCAAAAGGGATCTATAACAAAAACTTAATTTTAAAAGAAGATATCTTTAAGATAATTGAACTATGTAAATGATTAAAAACAAAACAGAAAATAAGTAAGTATCATTTCAAATGAAAGATTAAACACGAGTTTTACTTAAATTAAATAAATATGGTGAATATTTAAAAAAGTTATAAGTTATAACTTATAAGTTAAATTCATCAAAAAAAATAATGAAGGATTATTTGGCGTTTTCCATGGTTCCTTCAAAATAACTTGCATATCCTTTCAAATCAAGCATTCCATGTCCGGAGAAGTTAAGGACAATTGTTTTTTCCTCACCGGTCTCTTTGCACTTGATGGCCTCATCGATTGCAACTTTTATTGCATGTGTTGTTTCAGGTGCCGGAACAATACCCTGACAGCGTGCAAAGGTGATTCCTGCATTGAAACAGTCCTTCTGATGAGCGGATCTTGGCTCGATGTAACCTTCCTTAGTTAAAAGGGAGACGATAGGTGACATTCCATGGTATCTTAAACCGCCTGCATGTACTGACGGTGCAACAAAGTCATGGCCAAGGGTGAACATCTTAAGCATCGGTGTAAATCCGTTTGAATCACCAAAGTCATAATCATATTTTCCTTCAGTCAATGTTGGACATGCGCTTGGCTCGACAGCTATGAATTGGGTATCTGAGTTACCATCAATCTTGTCCTTGATGAATGGGAAAAGTGATCCTGCAAGATTGCTTCCTCCACCTGCACATGCAACCATCACGTCAGGTTCCTCCTCGGCAATTTCAAGCTGGGTTTTGAGTTCCTGACCGATTACAGTCTGGTGAAGCATCACATGATTCAAAACACTTCCGAGAGAGTATTTGACCTCTTCATTTTCCAGTGCCTCTTCCATAGCCTCTGAAATTGCAACTCCCAATGATCCAGGGTGGTCAGGGTTTTCAGCTAAAACCTGACGCCCCACTTTAGTGTTTTCACTAGGGGATGCGTAAACGTTTCCGTCATATATGTGCATGATGTTTTTACGGTCAGGCTTCTGGTTGAATGATACCTTTACCATATATACTGTACATTCTATATCAAGCAAATTACAAGCAAGTGAAAGAGCGGTACCCCATTGGCCAGCACCGGTTTCTGTAGTGAGTCTTTCAACTCCTTCCTTTTTGGCAAAGTATGCCTGAGGAATTGCAGAGTTCAGCTTGTGGGAACCGGTAGGGGAGGAATCTTCCCTTTTAAAATATATTTTGGCGGGAGTGTTGAGGTATTCCTCCAGCTTGTTTGCCCTTACCAGTGGGGATGGCCTTCCCATTTCCATATATAATTCCCTTACCTCTTTGGGAATGTTAATATATCTGTCTGTTGCAAATTCCTGTTCAAGACCGGCTTTTGTAAAAGCAAGCTGCAGGGCTGCAATCTGGTCTTTGCCCTCACTGTTTTTAGGGGCAGGAAGTGGAACAGGTAAATCGGCAAGCATATTGTACCATTGCTTTGGCACTTCATCGGATGATAATTCAATTTTATAAGTCATGTTAATAAGTATCTATAATGTACTATTTAAAACTTTGTTGTACAAAAATGTACACTTTAAATATTAATATTATAAAGGACAATTTTTAATCATGAGAATTTTAGCTATTGATGTGGGAACCGGAACACAGGACATGATGTTATATGACACAGAAAAGGAACTTGAAAATTCAATAAAGCTTGTGCTGCCGTCTCCGCACCTATATGTTTCACAGGAAATCAGAAATACCGACAACGACATCTACCTTACTGGAGAGATAATGGGAGGGGGAAAAATAAAAAACACCCTGCTTGAACATATGGAAAAAGGCTATGATGTTGTGATGGATTCAAAATGCGCAAGGACAATAAGGGATGACCTTGAACAGGTGAAGTCGTTCGGATTCAAAATCGACGATGACATGACAAAGTACAGGGAATACTCAAAGATATTTCTAAAGGACATAAATCTCACAAAACTTTACGGTTTTCTGCTTGGATATGACCTGGAGTTCGGCTTTGATGAAATAGCCATAGCTGTCCAGGATCACGGATACAATGAAAACATGGGCGACAGGGACTTCAGATTTGAAAAAATCAGAGAAAAGATATCAGAACCGATATCACCTCTTGAGTTCGGATTCAAGGAGGATTTGCCTGAATACTACACAAGAATGCAGGCCGTCAAAAGAACGGTGAGAAGTGAAGGGGTTAAAAAGATTCCTCTGGTGATGGATACCAAATTCGCTTCAATAGCCGGAATGTGCTATGATGAGGTGGCCATGAAACTTGACAGTTTCATTGTGATTGACATCGGAAACGGCCACACCACCGCAGCATCAATAGAGAACGGCAAAATCCAGGGTGTCTTTGAACATCACACATCAAGCCTTACCGGCGAGTCACTTGAACGATACATAAAGCGCCTCGCTTCAGGTGAAATAACAAATGAGGAAGTATATAACGACCATGGCCACGGCGCACATGTGCTGAATCCGATATCAGAAATAGAGAAGGTGATTGTCAGCGGACCTAAAAGGGAACTGATTGAAAAGACCTGCCTTGACTGGCATCATGCCGCTCCGGGAGGGGATGTGATGATGACCGGAACCGTCGGACTGATAAAGACAATACAGGGCAGATAATATGCTTAAGATGGACTCCCATATACACAGCGAATATTCACCTGACTCACTTTCAAAGATTGATGACATTCTTGACACCGCAAGACGTGAAAACATTGACATCATTGCAATCAGCGACCACAATACCGTCGACGGAACAAGTGAAGTTATGAGAAAAACAAGAAACACAGATATATTGGCGATTCCATCAATAGAGATTTCTTCATCACAAGGCCATATTCTTGGTTTTGGGTGTGAGGAAAATATACCTCGTGACCTATCACCTCAAGATACGATAGACAGAATTCATGATTTGGGGGGTCTTGCAATAGTGCCCCATCCATACTGTTTTTACAGGCACGGACTTCTATGCAAAAGTGACTACAGGGACCTGAAAATCGATGCCATAGAAACAAAAAATGCCAGATTTATTGTCGGATACTGTAACAACAAGGCAAAAAATCTTGCAAAAAATGAACACATTCCAACATTGGGTGCAAGCGATGCCCATTACTGGAAATTCGTCGGCGACTGCTTCAGCCTAATTGACTGTGAAAAAGACATAGACAGTGTATTAAAAGCAATAAAAAAAGGAAAAGTAGAGGCTCATGGAAAAGGAACTTCAAACATACTCCTGTCAAAGTACCTTTTTGAGAAAAATGTTTTAAAGAAATTTGATTAAAAAGAGATTTATTCACTCTTTTCAATTAAAATTTCTATAATAGAAACATTAGTTTTTTCGTTGTTAAAGTTTTCAATTTCTTCAGTAGAAATTTGAATATCTGTAACGTCTGCTTCAGGAACAAACCTATTTCTTACAATTTCAGCAGCATCGACAGCTCTGCTAATAGCTTTACCTCTAGCACGTAGAAGTACACTGTCAGATCCTTCATTGAATTGAGTAACAACTGCTAAAACATAATTCATAACAGGTTTGCTACCTACAAAAATTGTATTATTCTCCATATTAAACTCACCATATTAATTTTTGTTATCAATGTATATAAAATTTTACATAATTTTACTTATGTAAATTTAAACAATAAAATATATTATGAAAAAATCAGTTAATAAAAGTATCTATAATTAAATTATTAATAAACAAAAAAAATAGAATTAAAAAATAAATAAAAAAAATGAAAATTAATGAAATTTTATTAAAAATTAAGCCCGTTTAATCAATAACAATTTATTCATTGAATCCAAAACTGCAAGTATACTTGCCATGACAATGTCCTGATTTGTTGACCTTCCGGTGGATTTGTTGCCATCGGAATCTGAACTAATAACAAAAACCTCTGCCAAAGCATCGGTACCGCCTGTGATAGCTTCGAGATTGTATTCCTCCAGTTCAATGTCCATAGTGTCCTGAACCAGTTCACGAACTGCATTTAAGGCCGCATCAATAGGACCAACACCTGTATGAGCAGTTTCTTTTTCAACACCATCGATTTCAAGCTTGACTGTTGCGGTTGGAGAAACGC
Organism: uncultured Methanobrevibacter sp.; assembly: GCF_946408925.1. Lineage (GTDB taxonomy): Archaea > Methanobacteriota > Methanobacteria > Methanobacteriales > Methanobacteriaceae > Methanocatella. The sequence goes on along the minus strand of NZ_CAMJUE010000003.1, from coordinate 74,747 downwards.
TTGCCCCCATTGAGATGCTCAGGCCCTTCATGATGATAGGAGTTTCACGTGCAGAACCAAGTTCAGTTATTGCAATAGCAATCAAATCATCATCGGTAACGGCCTTTCCGCTGTCACCCAAAGACTTGATTTCATTGAAGACCTTGTAAAACTGATCTTCATTTAAATCTATATGATACTCTTTAAGCTTGGATTTCAATGCGTTTGCACCGGTGTGTTTTCCCAAAACAATCTTTCTGGTATGACCAACCATCTCAGGTGAAATCGGCTCATAGGTTGATGAATTGTTAAGGATTCCGTGAACATGTATTCCAGATTCATGGGCAAATGCGTTTGCACCGACAATCGGCTTGTTAACGGGCATCTTAACACCTGTGAGGCGGCCGACCAATGTGGATAGACTGTATAATCTTGTTGTATCCAAACCCAAATCTATTCCGTAGGAAGCCTTAAGAGTCATGACAAGCTCTTCAAGTGAACAGTTACCGGTACGCTCTCCCAAACCGTTGACGGTAACATGGGCCTGGCTTGCTCCACATTCAATAGCAGTTAAAGTATTGGCTGTTGCAAGCCCAAAGTCATTGTGGAAATGCACGCTGACAGGTATTTTGAAATTATTTACAATATCTGTAATCAGTTCACGAGTCAGGATTGGTGTAAGCACACCGACAGTGTCGGGAACATCCAGAAAATCAGCCCCGGCACTTATGACTTCACTGTAAACGTCAAGCAAAAATCCCCTTTCAGTTCTTGTGGCGTCTTCGGCTGAAAACTCCACAGTCAAACCATGGTCCTTAGCATACTCCACAGTTTTTGAGGCATTTTCAATAATTTCAGATTTGGACATCTTCAACTTATAGTCACGATGCAGAGGAGATGTTCCGATAAATGTATGGACATAATCCAAATCGGCATCCAAAATGGCATCGACATCGCAATCCAGAGATCTTGCAAGACCAACAAGAGTTGATTTCAAACCCAATGATTTGATTTTCTGTGCGGACTTTATCTCGCCATGGGAAGATGCCGGAAAGCCGACTTCAATCTTATCCACACCAAGATTATTGAGTTTGGTTGCAATCTGAATCTTTTCATCAACCGTAAGAGCAACACCCGGTGTCTGTTCACCGTCCCTTAAAGTTGTATCAAAAATGTAAATCTTGTCGGAAAGATTCATGTTTTGTCTTTTCAATGTTTCAATATCCTGCATCACATCACCAAAAAAAATAGGGCAGATTATTTTCTACCCCTAACCTTTATAACAACTACCGCAACAACAATTAGCAAAACAATTAAAACAGCAATGGAATAGTACAGCTGAACTGAACCCGGAACCTCATATTTTTCAATATTCAGGGAATATAGATATCCCGATTCATCACCGAAAAACAGGCTGTTGCCGTTAATTACCGGTGAGGAGGTAATAGCTGAGTTGAACAATATAGTTCCCGGATTATAGTTGAATTCCTGCAAACCAGTGTATTTGTTTAAAACATATAAATTCCCATTGTTTGAGCCGAAAGCAACTAACTTATCCTTTAATGCGGCTGTTGAGCGGACCTTATCACCGGCAGAAAAGCTCCATTTGATTGTTCCGTCACGGGTGTCAAGACATGTGAAGTTTCCCTCATCAGATCCGATGTAAACACTGTTGTCATGCTCATCGACTGTTGGAGAGGAGATTACCTTATTGTTAAGGTCACTCTTCCAAATCAAATCACCATCGGATTCGTTCAGGCAATACACATTGCCGTCGCTTGAACCGAAAATAACGCTTTCATTTACATATGCCGGAGATGAGAGTATTTCATCGCCTGCTGTAAATTCCCAGTTTTTGCTCTTGTCTGTGTCCATGCTGTATATTTTGGCATCGGTTGAAGCTATATAGATTGTATCATCCACAACTACCGGAGATGTTTTAAGCTCTCCACCAAGTTTCTTGTTGAATTCAACCTTACCGTCTTTGTTCAGGCCATATAAATGTCCGTTGTCGCTTCCGAAGTAAATCACATCCTTATAGAAAAATGGAGTTGATTCCACATTGTCGCATTCATAGTCCCAAACAACCTTGTGGGAGTTGATGTTGACCGCCTTAAGGCCATCATCACATCCGATGTACAATCTGTTGTTATGGATCATAGGTGATGAATTTGTTGGAGATTCCAAATCCAAATCCCATTCTTCCAGACCGGTTTCCATGTCAATAGCCTTTAAAATGCCTTCAGGAGACACTATATAGATATAGTCCTTATATATTGCCGGAGATGAATGAATAGGAGATTCCATGTTAAATGTCCACAGATTAGTCACAAAGTCTGAATTTCCATCCCTAAAGGCAGTGTGGTCCACACCCCCCTGAAATGAATCCCAATTTTCAGCGGCAATTGGTGACAAGCACAATAACACAACGATTAATCCCATCAGTAATTTTTTATACATTTATAAACCTCCTAAACATCTCTGTTAAATCGTTTTACACCCACTATGAAGAAGAGTAATGTAAAACCTAAAAGCACTACCAAATCCAGCCACACATCACCTAATGTCTGACCCTTAAGCATTATTCCCCTCATTGCATCGTTAAGATATGTCAATGGGAAAACATATGCGAGTTTCTGTAATATCCACGGCATTGTCTCAATCGGATAAAATACTCCTGATACAAACATCATCGGCATTGAAAACGGAAGGGAAATCTGTGCATAATCCTCCTGGGTGGAGGTTCTTGCCGAAAGCATGATACCAAATCCGACAAAACACAGCGCCCCTATTACAAGAACTATAAATGTCTGGAGAAATCCTCCCTTGATGCTGACATTGAAAAATAACACCGCCATGAATATCAGTATCAATGCCCTTAAAAGCTCAATCAAAAGTTTTGCCGCAATCTTACCGCCAATGACCGTTGCAACAGATGTCGGTGTCATGAACAATCTTGCAAGCTCACCTGTTTCACGCTCACCTGCAATGGTTGCACCCATTCCCATCATACAGCTCATCATGATTGTCATACCGAGAATTGCCGGAACCAAAAAGTCAATATATTTGATGTTGCCGTAAATACGGTTGATATGAAGGCTTATGTCATCTTTGAAGTTGTTTAAGGAATGCATTACGGAAGGTTCAATATCAGCGTCCTTTGTTGAAACACTGGTTTGTGATGCCACCATGTTTGAAATCCTGTAGAATATTGCCTGAGTTGAGGATTCAAGAATCTGGGATGCCATCTGATCTGAAGAATCAAGATAAAGCGTTACTGATTTTTGACTGGACGAGTTCTCATCATAATCCGAAGGCAAAATAATGGCCGCCTTCACCTCAGCCGAATCAACGCGCTGCTTTCCCTCATCCATACTGTCAACAACCTCAACCACATGATATGTTTCTGTATTTTTGATGGTATCCAAGGTCAGGTCTGTCAGGTCGCCGTGGCTTTGTGAAACCACAACAATCGGAAGGTCTGTCATCTCACCACCCATACCATAACCGAACAGTAAAATCATAATTATAGGAAATGCAAGAATGGAAACAAGTCTTGCAGGGTGCCTTTTAAGTGAAATCAGTTCCTTTTTAATCATCCACCAGAATTTTTTAGGCTCTATCATCTTCGCTCACCTCTGAAGTTGATTTGATAAACACATCTTCAAGGGAAGGCTCTTCGGTATAGATTGAAGTGATTATCCCTCCGGAAGATATTATATCGTTCAATACATTCTGCACTGCCATATCATCAAAGCTGTCAACCCTTAAATTGATACGGCCGTTGCGTGCTATCTCAATGCTTTTTACATCATCTGACTGCCTTATGGCTTCAACAATGTCATCGTTCTGATTTTTCAAAAGTACGCTCATTTTCTTTAAGCTTAAATTCTCCAAATCCTCTTTTGTTGAAGTTGACACCTCATTTTCATCTGAAATATGGGTCAATGCCTCGGTTATATCCTGCCTGTTGGATTCAAGAAGAGAATCCTTCAGTCCCTGAGGAGTATCGTAGGCCACAAGGTTACCGGTATTGATGATTCCCACATAATCACAAAGCATGTCAACCTCGTGCATGTCATGTGAGCATAAAATGATTGTATGGCCATTGTCGTTGAGTTCCCTAATCAGATCCCATAATGTGCGCTTGGTGGTCGGGTCAAGGCCGATGGTAGGCTCATCCAAAAACAGAATATCCGGCCTGTGGACAAGACTTGCCACAAGTGATGCCTTCTGCTTTTGTCCGCCTGAAAGCTGACCAACCCTTTTGTCCTTTGCATACCGGATATCCACAAGTTCCATCAAATCCTCAATTCGTGAATCACGTTCATCCGGGGCAACTCCGTAGTAATCGGCACATAATTGGGAGTTTTCCATAACTGTCAAGTCCTTGTATAAGCTTACCTGCTGCGGAACCATGCCCAGAAGGTTTCTCACCTCATCGGGATTTTTTGAAACATCATATCCTCCAACGGTTGCTGTACCGGAGGTGGGCTGTATCAGACATGTCAGCATTTTGATTGTTGTTGTTTTGCCGGCTCCGTTTGGACCGAGCATTCCAAAAATACTTCCTTTAGGAATTTCCAGGTTCAGGGAGTTTACGGCCTTAAAGTTGTTTGCGTAAATTTTCGTAAGGTTTTTAGTCTCTATTGCATTCATTTGTTAATCTCCGCACCGGTCATATCTTTAAAGAATTCCATCCATCTGGGATTTGATATGACTTGATTCATATGATTTCTGATAGCCTTCAGGACACACTGTCCCTCATCGGTTATCGAATAAAATTTCACTCTTTTATTGTTTTCGTTAATGTCCCACTCACCCATTATCAATCCTTTTTTCTCCATTTTTGATAAAATCGGATATATCTTGCTTGAGCTTGCGGTCATATCGCATTCTGCTTCAAAACTGAAAAACTCATTAAGTTTTTTCATTATGCCGTAGCCATGAATTGTCTCCTTTGAAATAATCCATAAAATCAGGTTATGCGTTATTCCATTGGAAAAATGCTTGACGAGCTTTTTTTGAGTTTCGTCAAAATCTTTATCTGTCATAATATCACATATGTAAAACTTTGATATATGTTAACATTTATTATATGGGTTTTTCTAATATATAAATATGAAATTAGGTTTTACCACACTAGCTTTATTCATGGAACCTAACAATGACATCATCAATTTAGCTAAACAACATGGATTTGAAATAATAGAAATTCTCGGAGAGGATCCTTTCTATGAAAAGGACAACGGCGAGTTTAAGGATTGCGGCCTTGACATGAGAATTCATGCGGCAACAGTAGACATCAATATCGCAAGCCTAAACAAGGGGATAAGGGCTGAAAGCGTAAAGCAGATGATTCACTGCGGACATTATGCTGAAAGCATCAACGCCAACAATATCACTGTTCATCCCGGAATAATCGGAAGAAACGATCCCCCACTTAGAAAATGGGCACTGGAACTGGCAGTTGAAAGTGTCGGTGAGATAATCGACAACACAAATGTTGAAATATCAGTTGAAAATATGCCTGTTCACCAAAAATTTTTAGGAAACACAGTTGAGGAAATCGAAATGATACAGGAGCAAACCGGCTGCAGCCTAACAATAGATACCGGCCATGCCAACACCTGCGGAAACCTTGAAGAGATGCTTTCCCTTAAAAACATCAGCTATTGTCACCTGAATGACAATGACGGTTTTAAGGACCAGCATATCACCCTGGGAGAAGGTACACTTGACCTGAACCAGCTTAAAAGAATCGATACGGCGATAATTGAGCTTAACAACTGGGACAATATCCTTAAAAGCAAGAAAGTGATTGATAACTTATAAGTTATTCTTTATTTTTTTGGATGTTATTAGTTATAAGTTATAAGTTTTCATCAAATAATTTAGTTATAAGTTATAAGTGATAAGTTAGATTATAAATAAAACATCAATAAATTAAAGAATATGAGCGGCTATAAAATCAGATTACTACTATACACAAATACGGAAACCTGGCGTGAAATTGAAATTCCAGATGATGTAACCTTTTTTCAACTGGATTATACCATCAAAAAGATATTTGGATTTAAAGGGTATCATATCTCAGAGTTCAAAGTGCCTGAAGAGATTCCAGAAGAGGAAGCAGTGGATTTAAACAGCATCGTTGAGATAATAGAGCATGGAGATTTTTTAAGAACTAAAATCAGCAAACTCCTTGAAAAACATGATATTCTAGTATATGAATATGACTTTGGAGACGGCTGGGAAATAATTGTCCATAAACTTGAAAAAACAGATTATAAAAACAAAACCGCCCTTATTACAGATTATAAGGGAAAGTATAATCCCCGTGATGATATTGGGGGTCCTTTTGTATTTGATGAAATAATGGAAGTCATCGATGATGAAGAGGATTTGGAATATGTATTGGATGAATATGGCCTTACAAAAGATGATTTAGATGAGATGAATTTTGAAAATACATATAAAAAAGGTTCCAGAATAAGATTAAATGATATGAGAGTCATATCCCTAAATTAGAAATCTATCATTGTGACTTCAAAAATATCCTCGATAATATGGTCGGTTTTATCCATCAGCTTGGGAGATACCTCTTCCTGCTGTTCAATGGTCAGCACACTGACATCAGCTTTTCTGAAAGCCAAAACATCGTTTAAACCGTCCCCGACCATCATTACCTTGTAGCCTGCATCCTGCAATATGGAGACAACTTCACATTTGCCTCTAGTAGAAACGGTGCCATAGGCATTGTCATCCGGCACATCCAACATTTTAGCCAAACGATTGATTGCCCCTTTTCTGTCACCTGAAGCGATGAATATTTCGATTCCACGTGACTTTAAGGTTTCAACAGTTTCAAAAACCCTTGGGAAAAATTTGCCGGCTGAAGTTATTGTATATGCCACAGCACCCAAATCCATATCTACAATCAAGGCAGATCCGTTGCACAGCTCAAAGTGCGGAATCTTTTCGCCTAAAACCTCGAAGCCGTCGGTAATGTCTGAAATGGTTGTGGAAGTTTCGCTGTCAAGAATCTCTTTAACTTCAGCCTTTGATACCTGCCTGGTTGAAAAGCTGACATCAAAATCAATACCATACTCTTTAATTACATGTGAAATCAAAGTGTTAGGATCGAGATTCAATAGCTTATTTGTATTGAACTGAAGAACTACCAGGGCAAGTGCATCAGCCGAGTCGATTAAATCCAAAGAGTTGATGTTGGTGAATATTTCTTGGGTAAAGACATCCTTTATAACTCTGTATCTTTCAATTAATGTTCCGGAATTATCAAATACAACAGCCTTTTTCATGATTAAAATTTGATTTGGAAATGTAAATAATTATCGATGAAAGATTACTCAAAGTATTATATTTAATTATAATTACTAATATGAAGAAATGTGCGACAATAATTATTTTTGCTATTTTACTCTTCATTGCCGTTTCAGCGGTATCGGCCGAGGATTCGAACTCAACACAAATGCTTGAAATTGACGAAAATCATGACACACTCAATGTTATAAATAAGGATTCACAAAATGATACCGGTATAGTGAAAAGCAATGAAGTCAATGAAAATACATTAAAAGAAGAAACAGAATAGCCAAAAAAGGATTTAAAAATAACAACCAACACAAACTTTGTTAAAAATGGAAATGATTATCAAATCTATTTAACCGACATGAAGGGATCTGCCTATCCGGTAAGGAGTTGAAAATCAAAATTGATAATCAGACTTATGAAAAAACAACAAACTCCAACGGTATGGCAAGTGTAAAGATAGATTCAGCACAGTCAAGTGTGCTGTTGGATGTTTCATTTACAGGAGATAATCAATATAAATCCTTCAATAAAACACTTAAGGTCTATATTGAAAATTCCCTTTCAATAAGCATTGGAAACGAAAAGCTTCTAACAAACGGCTATCATAGAGTATATCTGAGCGGACCAAAAACTTCAATCTCAAAAAAGACCATAAAAATCAAAATTGGAAACAGGGCATTTACGGCAAAAACCACAACTGAAGGGTATGCGATTATAAAGCCGAAAATGGGCGCTGGAACATATGATATTGAAGTGAGCTACGGAAACTATAAGGTCTCCAAAAAGGTCAAATGCATAAAAGGCAATGTCAAAAACCCCCTGAAAACAAAGGTCAAGACAAAAAATGGAGTTCCGGACATTGATGTGATGCCGGCCAATTTTGTTATGGGTGATGGCAGCACAAAATACACCTTAAAAAGTCACATTACAGAGAGGTTCTCAAAAGGGACAGCTACACTTTGTTTTTATACGGAAAGTTGTCAAAATACACCTTCTTCAAGACAAAGGAATCCCCTAAAACATACCATATCCTGAAGCGTGAAAAATGGAATGTGATTGAAAGGGAGCTTTACAAGAAACTTGTCAAAAAGAATAAGAAAAGCTACTGGCCAACAATAACCGTTTCACTTAACGGAAAGTCATATACCTATGCTGAAGTGAGGGATGTTCAAAACAAGGAGTATACCTGCGGACCTACCTCCGCCAGCGTATGCAGCCAGGTTCTTAAAAACTATTATTCCGAAAAATATTTCCAAATCAAGATGCGCGTTACAGACGGCGTCAACATTCCGGTTATAAAGAATGTTTTGGGAAAACATCACTTCAAGGCCGATTACTTCTACTCAAACTCTTTCAACAGCGCAATAAAGAAACTTAAAAAAGGAGCCGCACTAATAGCGTTCCTTCCAAATCATTACGTTTCAAACATTGATGTGAGCAGGGACGGCAAAAAGATTCTGGTGAGCAATTCCTATGGAGATTACAATGTAGGAGGAGCAAGCAGGGTGCCGACGGATTGGGTATCTGTGAAATATTTCAAATCCAAATTTGCAGGAATTGGTTTGGTTGTTAAACTCAATTACAAGCTGTCAAAAAAGGTGAAACTGGAAACTAAAAACTGTTACAACAGTATGGGTACAAACTGGATCAGACAGAATACCAATGAAAGAATCCCTGATACGGCATGAGTCGAAAATCAGGGAGCATCAACTTTTTTTACTTATTTTTACTATTTTTCATGAACAAGGTCGCAAAAAGACAAAACAAAGATGAAAAATTAACATCTCAATAAATTAGTTATTATTAAAATTGGTAAAGCAACCTTAAAACTCAAAAATTAACAAAAATCACCTTAAAAAAAAACAACTATATAAATGTTGAAAAATAAACTAATAGTATTATAATTTACGATTATTAAGGTGTTTTAATGAACGTTATTGAAAAATTGAACTCCATAAAAAATGGAGAAATGACAGCTAAAGAAAATGTGGAAAGCTTCATTAAAGTTATCGATGAAAATAACGATGAGATTAATGCATTCATTGAATTGAACTATGAAAATGCATTAAAACAGGCAGAAGCTATTGATGAAAAAATCGCAAACGGCGAAGATGTCGGTGCTTTAGCTGGTCTGGTATTTGGTATAAAAGCAAACATTAATGTTGAAGACTTAATCATATCTGCAGCTTCCAAAACCCTTGAAGACTATATCGGAAGCTATAACGCAACTGTAGTTGATGAAATTCTTGCACAAGACGGTATAATCATTGGTATTTTAAATATGGATGAATTCGCAGCAGGAAGCTCAACCGAAACCTCATACTACGGACCGACCCAAAACCCTGCAGCAATGGGCAGAATTCCTGGAGGTTCTTCAGGAGGTTGTGCAGCGGCAATTGCAGCTGAAATGTGTGACATCAGTATCGGTTCAGATACCGGCGGATCCATCAGAAATCCGGCATCCCACTGTGGAGTGGTAGGATTCAAACCAACTTACGGTGCTGTATCAAGACAGGGTCTTCTGGATTTATCAATGAGTTTAGATCAAATCGGACCGCTGGCAAATGATGTGAGCGGAATAGCTTTAGCATTGAATACAATTGCAAAGTATGATGAAACCGAATGTACCACATTAAACTGGGACAAACCGGACTTTACAGAAGTATTGGATGACACCGGTTTAGAAGGCATGAAAATAGCTGTATGTAAAGAATTCATTGATGTTACTGATGATGAAATCAACAAGACAGTTAATAAGGCTATTCAAAAACTGGTTGATGCAGGTGCTGAACTTGTTGAAGTAAGTTTTGACTATATTGACTTATGTTTACCTACATATTACTTAATCAACTATGTGGAATTCTTCTCTGCAACAAGAAAATATGATGGAAGAGATTACGGTTCCAGAATCGAAGAGGTATGTGGAGATGAAGTGTTAAGAAGAATCAAAATCGGATCACATATTGCAGAAGCTGAGTTCAGCGGTAAATACTATAAGCAGGCATTGAAAGCAAGATCAGTTATCAGAGGCGAAATCACATCCATGCTTGAAAATGTTGATTTGATTGTAGGTCCAACCGTTCCTAAACTTCCTCACGAAATTGGAGCTGAGTTAGAACCTATGGAAATGTATGCTTACGATATTTTAACAGTAATAGCTAATCTTGCAGGTATTCCGGCAGCAAGTATTCCTGCCGGTAAAGTTGACGGCATTCCTGTCGGATTGCAGATTCAGGCAAAACCATTGGATGATTTGAAAATTATCAAAGCTATGAGTGTTTTCGAAAACACTCAATGACTTCTTTTTTTTATAAAAAACATCGTTTTTTTTAATTTATCAACCTAAAAAACTTTATTACTATCTATTTTTTCTTAAAATAAGGTTAAAATGTTACATATTTAATATTATACTGTGGACAGTGATTATTTTTAATTTCAAAAACACTAAAACCATAAAAATAATAATATTATAATTTAATCTTTAGGCGACTAAATTCAAAAAAATATTACTTGAAAGTTGAATTTTTAACTAAAAAAAAGATTATTATAAAAAATTAAGCAATTTTAAATTGATTTAGCATATAAAAAGGTTTATATAAGATATTTGAAAAATATAAAGTTGAAGTGAAATTAAAATTATTGAATTATATTTAAATGAGGTGAAAATATCAAAAAACTGATTATTATTTACTTTTTAGTATGTGCCATTTTGTCGATGTCCTGTGTATCGGCAAATGAAATTTCAAACAGTAGCGATGTATCAGATAATTATGGTAATTTTACTGAATTAAATCAGATAATAAAAAATAATGAAAATGTGGAAATATCCAAAAACTATACTTATCTTCCTAATGAAACAGCAATTGAAATCGATAAAAACCTCACAATAACAGGTCATGATGAAATAATCGATTGCAATGGCCAACCGGGAGCATTGTTTGAAGTTAGTGACAATTTAAATTTTACAGTGAAAAATTTAACATTTAAAAATATCTGTCCGGTATTGTTAAATTTATCAATAAACACTACATCAAATATAACTTTTATTGACTGTAAAATCATAAAATCAATTGATAACAGCACTGTTAACATAACTGAAGAAGAGGGAGAAACATCATATACTTGTGAAGTGACTTCAGAAATAGAAAAATTGGCAAAATCAATTGCAGGTAAATCAACCGGAGTGGATGCGGCAAAAAAATTAGCGAAATGGGTTAATGACAATATAGAACATGAAACCGATAATGGATTTTATCAAACACCAACAGAAACCCTAAACAGGAAAAAAGGAAATTGCTGCTGCCATTGTGAATTATTCTTGCAATTATGCGAGGCACTTGATATTACAAAAGACCATGAGCTGCGCATTGTCCATGTAGGATACTTAAAGTATCCTCATAGACACTTCTTTGTTACATTCGACAATATCTGTGTAGATACAGACTGCATATTTTCCAACCCCTGGGGGCGTGCAAGTTTTGGAAACAGGGACGTGAAATGCACTACACTATACCCTCTATTACCTTTAAATAAAACATACTGATTACAGTTGAAATGCACCTTTAATTGAGATGAAAAATAATGACAAAAATAGGGTTAGCTTATATAAAAGGAGCAGTTCCGGGATTTGAAGATTTCGGATGCTTACCGACTGATATTGTTAAAGAAAATGGACTTGTTAATGGAAATAAAGCCAGCAGTGAACTTGATGCATTAATCATCCCCGGCGGAACACTGATAGAGTCCAATGACATTAACATGGGACTGAATGCCGAAATAAAAAAAATGGCCCGTGACGGAAAACCCGTAATTGGAATATGTGCAGGCTTTCAGTTACTGTCCAATCAGATCGATATTGGCCGAAAATCCCCGGTCCCGATAGTTAAACCGGGCCTTGGACTGATTGATGTTGATTTCTCACCGCTGATTACAAGCGACCGGGTGAAGGCAAAGGTATTTGACAACTCATTTTTAACCAAAAACCAAACTGAAGATGTTGACGGTTTTCACACACATACCTACGGCAAGGTTGAAGGAGATGCAAAGCCGTTATTCTACTCACAGGTTCAAAGAATGAATTATGGCGATACAAACAAAAGTGGAGAATACAACATCTTTTCGGGAGCATGCAACGATGACGGAAACGTTATAGGTACAATGATTCATGGAATACTCGATGAAAATCCCCTTATTGTAGACAATCTTTTAGAACAAATAGACGCTTCAAACATTGACGACATCTACAATAGAAACGGTGAAGTTAAAAAATATCTTCGAAATGAGGTTGGAATCCATACAGGAATTAAAATACCTCAGATAAAACCTATGGGCAAACCTAAATACCTGATGATTGGAAGCAACGGATCAGACTCAGGCAAAACATTTATCGTAACAGGCCTTGCAGGTGCACTGACAAAAAGAGGCTATAAGGTGGCTCTTCTTAAAGTCGGTCCCGATGTGCGCGACATCATACCGGGATTATACCTGACAAAAGGTAAAATGGAGGAGTTCGCATCTGTAAAAATTGGACACCTCGGATGGAAGGATATTGAATCTACAGTAAATATACTGAACAACTCAGACTATGATATCGTGCTGATAGAAGGAGTGATGAGTGTATTTACAGGTCTTTTAAATGAAAAAGTGCCGTTTTCAGCTGCGGAAATTGCAATGTCCTCAAATATACCGATGATACTTGCATCAGGAGTGAACAAAGGAGGTATAGAATCTGCGGCAATTGATCTGGTGTCACATGCGAATATGCTTGAAAAATTCGGTGTGGATGTGGAGGCAATCCTATTAAATAAAGTATACAATGACGATATATTCGACAATGTCGTGCCATACATAATGAACAATACAAATGTGAAAAATGTTTTAAAGTTGCCTAAATTAAAATCAGCGGACATGAGAGGATTCATTCCTGAAGTTGAAATAAGATATGAACTCTTTACATCACATGCAATGGATTTAGTTGAAGAAAATCTGGACATTGATTTAATAATAAGTATGGCTCGTGAAGTTGAATTCAACAAAATCTACACATTTGAAGAAATAAAAAGAAAGGTGATATAAATGGCACTTAATCTGAGTCCTGAAAAGGGAGTTAAGCTTACAAAAAAAGACAGGGCACATGTTCTTAAAAAAATGAAACAGGGCTGGAAGGCAACCTGTCTAATTCCGGATTATGTTTTTGATGAAAACGGCGACATCCAAATAAATTCCGATATCAACCGCCGTCTGGTTAAGGTTGTAAAATTCCAGGATGACGGAATTCATATAGAAAAAGCATTGAAAAGCAAGACATTAAGAGTTCCCTGGAATAAAATTTCTCAAATAAACAAGTCAAAAGAAATGAAAAATGGTTTAGAAATTAAAATGCATGACGGCAGATATGTCGCATTCAGCATTTATAATTCCTACAAATATCAACAAATTATGGAATTTGTTGCTCAATACATAGCCAATAAGTGCAATCAGCCTCATTAGCTATTCTTCTAAATATTTATTAATAATATCTTCGCCTTTTAATAGTATTAAACCGTTCTCTTCGGCGTATTTGCGAGCATCTGCAACACTGGTGGCCTGTCCGGTTTCACCATCCATCATCTCACAAACCACACATACAGGAGTCACACCAGCCATTTCACATAATGCAAGGCCGATTTCAGTGTGTCCCTGACGGTTTTTGACAAGTCCGTCTGCTCCTCTTAAAAGACATACATGGCCCGGTGAGCGGAATGTTGCACCAAATTCATCAAATCTTTCTTCTTTCATCATCAAAGCCATTTCGCTAATGGTCATTGCTCTGTCATGGTCTGTTACACCAGTGAATGATTTTCTGTGATTTGCCCAAACTGAAAATGAGGATCTCTCATCATATGGAATGTCGTTAGGTGCAAGTTCGGCAAGTTCCGGATATTTTTCGGTTGCCGCTGCCATAATGTCAACCATGAAAGGCAAATGTATTGCATCACAAAAATCAGAGTGTAGACAGTTGCAGATTAATCCGCCTGCATCGTTTCTCATTGTTGCAATTGATTTAGGGGTTACAAATTCGGAAGCGATAATCATGTCAACTTCCCCTTCCCTGTCATCGTCGTCAAAAACTAGTACAAATTCACCATTCCTGATGGCTTCTAATGCTTTGTCTAAATTAGTTTCTTGATTCATAGTAATATCTCCTTATTTACTAGAACCAGGGTTAAAAATAACTATATAATCTATTATCTTCTCTTTCATCCGGACTGTCACCGTCGGTTTTGGAATCTCACCAAATCAGCACTTCCTGGTGCTCGTGGACTTATTTTATTTTAAAAATCACCACCGGTGGGGATTTTCACCCTCCCCTGAGAACGTATTAAAAAATATATTCGTCATATATAAAATAGTTTGTGGTATCAAAATTCCAAAGATACAATATCTCCATCTTCAATGCCCAATTTATCCCTTAACCTATCTTCAGCAATGAACTCCAGATAATTTTCATCATGAGTTGTTTTTGCCGGAAAAACTATTGCGCCTTCAATTTCATCATTTAAAACAGCTTCAATATAGTTTACTGCTCCAAATTCTGTGTCCGGCTTGATAATGTTTTCACAACTGTCCTTAACCTCATTGATTTCATCAAGGTAGTCATCGCTTACGATGATGTTCAGTGTTCCTGGGTATGGTATGAATCCCAGATTTTTCTTAAATTCCCTTGTGTAAAATTCCTGTGACAGGAAATATGCTGCCTTTCCCAAACCGGTTGTAACTTCACCATCAATTTTCATTAAATAACCTCTAATAAAAATACAATTAATTTGTAAACTAATAAAAATATTAATCATTATTTCATTTTAACAATATTATGAAGAAAAATGTTAATCTTTAAATTATGAAATATAGATTCAATACTATAACTTAATAATTTGTAATTAATAAAGATTTAGACTCTTAGAAAAAATTTGTCGATTTTGTTTTCAGATTAGATTTACGAAAGATGTTCCTATCAAAACTCCTGGATTGGTTCTGAATATATGTCTTCTTGATTTTCAGAAAGATACATTTATTGAAAGAATTGCAATTATATAGATGCAAATTAAATATTATATTATGGAAAGGAAATATCAATTCTTAAAGGACAAGTATTATGAGCTGTTGATTCCCACATTGTTCATGGTAATGTCTGAAAAGATTGCAGTCGTTATAGATGTCATAATAATTGGAATGATTATTGGAGGTTCAAAGCTCTCTCCAATAAATTCAGTATCTCCCTTGCTTTATTTTACAGGCATTTTATATATCCTTTTTGGTCAGGGAGGCAGTTTGCTGGCCTTAAGGGCAAAATCTGATTTGGATGAGGAAAAGTCCAATTTTTATTTCACGGTTTCAATTATCGGGATTGTCACAGTCTCCCTAATATATATTGTGTCAATATTCTTTTTTGCCGACAATATACTGCACATGTTTAACATTCCCTCAAACATTTTCAATCAGGCTAAAAGCTATCTGTTTTCAATAATGTTCTTCTATCCGCTAAACTGTTTCATTATAGTGATTTCATATTTCATTCGTTCTGACGGATATCCTAATTTGCCTTTCTATTCAGTGCTGATAGCCAATATTACGAATATAATATTCGACTTTGTATTCATGAAAGGCTTCAATATGGGAATTGAAGGAGCGGCTCTATCAACAGTTGTCGGATATGCCGTAGGTGTGGTCTATATCTCAAAATACCTGTTCAGTGAAAACCGTACCTTCCATTTCGTTTCAGTCGCTAAAATGAAGATAGGACAGGTGTTGAATTCCTTCAAAACCATACTTCTCAACACTCCAGAGGTCGTCGGAAAGATTTTCTTCTCAATTCAGATGGCGGTTTTCACATATCTCTGCTCCACCTATTACGGTGCGGCGGGACTTTTGGCTTTTCTTGTATATGACAACTCCGAAACTTTCGTATACATTGTCCTTTCCGGAATCATGAAGGCGATGAGTCCGATTGTGGCGGTGTTCTATAAGGAAATGGACTTCAAGGCTGTGCAATACATAATCAAAAAATCAATCAAGCAGATTCTAATTGTCAGCGTGCCTATTGCGGCTCTTTTCTTTGTCTATCCGGATATATTGATTAAGCTGTTCAACATTACCGATCCAACATATGTTGAAATCGTTAGTTTTTCAATACGCATAACCTCATTCGGATTGATCGGCAGATGCTTGTCATATCTCTTGGCCAATTATGCTCAGGCCATTGAACAAAACAGGATTTCATTCATAATCATATTTACCGAAGAGTTTCTGATTTCCATTACGGCCGCATTGATATTGACTCACATTTTAGGCGGAATCGGCATATGGATTGCGATTCTGTTGTCTGAAACAATGCCTATTTTAATTTATATTGGAATGGCCATACATCTCCAAAGATCTCATAAAAATGAAATCAAAAGTATCCTATTGCTTCAGGATTCAAATCATGTTAATTTCACATATCATAAAGGCAAAAAGGAATATCCTAAAGAAATTTTAGAAAAAATTGAAACAATATTCAAGGACAATGCCCAGCTATTCTTATCATCAGTGAATGGAATATGCGAAAACATTCTTGAACATGAACTTTCAGTAGATGAAATCGACATTACAGTAAGAATAATGAAGGATAAGGCAGTAATCCAGTTTATAGATAACGGCAATCTATATAACCCATTTTCTAATGATAAATTCAGTGAATCTCAAACAATCAAGAAATTACGAGAAAACAATTGTGAATTCGAGTATACGAATGTTTTAGGATTCAACAAGTCCTATGTGAGATTCAATTAGTAGTTTTAAAAAAAGAAAATCGAAAGATAAGAATTATTTAAAATGAAATACAAAATAATAATGATAAGAAAATTTTTTACAGGGTAATAGAAATGGAAATAAAAACTATCCAAACAGATGTATTAATCATTGGATCTGGTGGAGCGGGTTCAAGAGCAGCAATTGAAGTTGATGATGCAGGACTGAAAGCAACAATAGTATCAAAAGGATTGTCATTCCGTTCAGGATGTACCGGAATGGCCGAAGGAGGATACAATGCAGTATTCAAAACAGTAGACAAGGATGACTCCATAGACGCTCACATGCATGACACTCTAAAGGGCGGAAGCTATCTAAACGACAAAAGGCTGGTGGAGATACTTGTAAACGAATCACCTAAAAGACTCATTGACCTTGAAAACTACGGTGCACTATTCGACAGACAGGAATCCGGCCAGATTGATCAAAGACCGTTTGGAGGACAGACCTACAGAAGAACCTGCTATCAGGGAGACCGTACCGGAGCTGAACTTCTTAATGCCCTTAAGGAAGAAATCATAAAAAGGGATATCGAATGCATCGAAGAGGTAATGATTACCTCACTTGTAACTGACAATGACCGGGTAATAGGTGCGACAGGCCTCAATCTCAAGGATTCAAGTCTGATATATTTCCAGTCAAAATCAGTTATTCTTGCAAGCGGAGGAGCTGGACAACTATACCCTGTAACATCCAACACCTTCCAGAAGAACGGAGACGGTTTTGCAATGGCTTACCGTGCCGGAGCAAATCTTGTTGATATGGAGCAGATACAGTTCCACCCGACAGGAATGGTGGCACCCGAATCCAAAAAGGGAGTATTGGTAACTGAAGCTGTAAGGGCTGAAGGGGGAAAGCTCATAAACAGCGAGGGCGAAAGGTTCATGAGCAGATATGCTCCAGAAAAAATGGAGCTTGCAACACGTGATGTTGTGGCCCGTTCAATATATCAGGAAATCATTGAAGGACGGGGAACCGAAAACGGTGGAGTGTACCTTGACATTTCACACCTTGACGATGACTACATCGACGAAAAGCTGGAGACAATGGTTCTGCAGTTTGAAAACGTTGGCGTGGACATAAAGCATGAACCTATAGAGGTTGCACCGACAGCGCACCATTTCATGGGCGGTGTAAAAATAAACACTGACGCCTCAACATCACTTAAAAACCTATTTGGAGCCGGAGAAGTGTGCGGAGGAGTTCATGGAGCAAACCGTTTGGGAGGTAATGCACTTGCAGATACACAAGTGTTCGGTAAAATCGCCGGTTTAAGTGCATCAAAGGCTGCCAAAGACACAGAACTTAAAACAAATTATGATCAAGTAAACGATGAAGCTTCAAGAATCGAATCATTAATCAGAAATGGTTCCATCAAGCCACAGGAATTCAAGAATAACATTAAAAAACTGATGTGGGAAAAAGTTGCAATTGTACGTGATGAAAAAACCTTAAACGAAGCTCTGAAAGAATTGCTGGATATGAAAGAGAATCTTGAAAAGCTTGATGTCAGAAGCAAGACACAATACAATACCGATTTGGTCACAGCCCTTGAAGTGACAAACATGGTTGAAATATGCATACTGTCAGTTAAATCAGCAATATTGCGTAGGGAAAGCCGTGGCGCACACTTCAGAAGCGATTTTCCGCAAAGTGATGATGAGTGGAAAAGAAGTATAGTTATGAATAAAGAAAAAATAGAATTTGAAGCTAGATAGCTTCTTTTAATTCTTTTATTGCCTGTCTGGCTTTAGCGTAAATTTCATCCTCATCCAAAACAGTCAATTTCTTATTTTCCATTAAAATTTTACCGTTACAGATGGTAGTATCAACATTTGAACCGTTTGCAGAATAAACAATGTTTGAAGTTATGTTTGAACTGTCAGGAGTCATGTTCGCTGTATTGGTGTCGATTAAAATTATATCTGCCTTTTTGCCGACTTCAATTGAACCGATTTCTGAGTCAAGACCTAATGCCTTAGCACCATTGACTGTTGCCATTTGGATTGCCTCATCAGATGACAGTACCTTCGGATCAAGAGTGGATACCTTTTGAAGCAGACTGGCTGTTTTAAGCTCTTCAATTAAATCCAAGTTATTGTTTGAAGAGGCTCCGTCAGTTCCGATTGAAACGCAAACACCATTTTCAATCAATTTGGAGACAGGTGCAACACCTGATGCAAGTTTCATGTTACTGCACGGATTGTGTGATACTTTAACATTGTGTTTTTTGATGATTTCGATTTCTTCATCGCTTAACCATACACAGTGTGCTGCAAGTACATCAGGACCCAATAAGCCTATTTTTTCCAGGTATTCAAACGGCCTTATGCCCCTTTCGTCCAATGAATCATTGATTTCCTTTTGGGTTTCTGAAACATGTATGTGGATTCCCATATCATATTCATTCGCCAATTCACGAACTTTTACCAATAGTTCTTCGGAAGCAGTGTATGGAGAGTGAGGACCTAAAAACACTTTTATCCTGCCGTCTGCCATCCCGTTGCAGGCTTTAAATAATTCCAGATTTTCCTTGATTTCATTTTCCCTTCTTTCTGCATCGCCAAAGTCTATCATTCCATATGATAGAACTGCCCTTATTCCAGCATCGTCAACTGCACGAGCAACATCCTCCATATAAAAGTACATGTCGGAAAATGTGGTTGTTCCTGACTTAATCAGTTCAATTGCTCCCAAAAGAGCTCCGATATAACAGTAGTCACCATTAAGATTTGCTTCCATTGGCCAGATATGATCATTAAGCCAGCTGTCAAGACTTAAATCGTCGGCAAGTCCCCTGAACAATGTCATTGATAAATGAGTATGAGTATTGATTAATCCCGGAAGTAAGATTTTATCCTGAGCATCGATGATTTTACCTGCTTTGCTTTCATCTATTTCATCTGCAATCTCAGCGATTAAATCATCTTTAATTAATAAGGATTGTTTTTTGTTTTCAAAATTTGGTTTTAAAATTAATGCGTTTTTGATAAGAATAGTATTGTTCATAATAACACCTTAAAAAAAATAAAAAAAGTTAGCTAAAAACTATTTATAAGTTTTTAATAGCTAATTTAATATCATCTGCTTTAACAGTTTTACGTTTAGCGATTTTTGCAACATTGTTTGCTTCTTTAGCAACATTGCGAGCTACTTCTTCTAAGTATGCAGCTAATTCTTCTTTTGCATCTTCGCTAACTCTTTCAGCACCAGATTCTTTAATGATTCTTGCGATAGGAGCTTTTGGTATTTCAGACATAATTTTCACCTCACAAAATTCAATAAAAAACTTATGATTAATTAAATTAATAATAAGTTAAATAACATATAAGATATCTTAATATTTAAATATTTTGCTAAATTATGCCATGATTTAAAAATGAGTTATAATCATTTCTAAATTCATTAAAATAAAACTATAAAATTTTAATAATAAACAATAAAGATATTAATAACAATATTTATATATTATATCACATAAAAAAAATTCGAGAAGATAAAATGAAAATCAAAATTGCCGTTCCTTCAAAGGGAAGAATTAGTGAACCATCAATAAATATCCTAGAAAAAGCAGGATTGGGATTAATAGATAAGAATAATCGTAAACTAATTTCCAAAACATTCAATGAAGATATTGAAGTGATGTTTGCAAGAGCATCCGATATTCCGGAATTCGTCAATGATGGAGTTGCAGATATGGGAATAACCGGTGTCGATTTGATTGAAGAAAGCGAATCTGATGTAAGTGAATTATTGGACTTGCGCTTTGGACAAACAAAACTTGTTTTGGCCGCACCTGAAGACTCAAACATCAGTTCAGTTGACGACATTAGCGATGACATGAAGGTGGCAACCGAATTTCCAGTACTGACCAAAAAATATTTTGAGGAAAAGGGCCTGAACTTGAAAATTGTCAGGCTGAGCGGATCAACTGAAGCCGCTCCATTCATAGGAATTGCAGATTTGATAACCGATTTGACAAGCACAGGAACAACACTGAAGATGAATCATCTTGAAGTAATCGACGTCATTTTGGACAGTACCATCAAACTCATAGCAAATCATGAAAGTTTAAAAACAAAAAGGAAATTGATTGAAGCCATAAGCACAAGCATAAAAGGTGTGCTTGACGCTGACAGGAAAAAGTTGATCATGATGAACGTTGATGAGGATGACCTGCACAAAGTTAAAAAGGTAATGCCTTCCATGGGCGGTTTGACAATATCAGAAGTGTTATCCGAAAAGAAAACAGTGGCGGCTCAAGCCGTGATTGATGAAAGGGAAGTTTTTGAACTTGTTAATGATTTAAGAAATGCAGGTGCCAGAGACATATTGGTTGTGCCAATCGAAAGAATAATTTAGAGAGTTGGTTAAAATTTTCAGATTAAAACACATTATTTCAATTAAGGACTTTGAAAGGGAAGATGTTGAATACATCCTTGATGAGGCATCAAAACTGGAGGACATTGCCAAATCCAGGGAAATTTCAGACGAGCTTAAAGGAAAAATTTTAGGATTGATGTTTTTTGAACCGTCAACAAGAACAAGAATTTCATTTGAAACAGCAATGAAACGTTTAGACGGACAATGCATAGGATTCACCAGCAGCGGATCAAGTTCAGTCTCCAAAGGTGAAAGCATAGCCGATACCGCAAAGATGTTTGAAGGCTACAGTGACGCACTTGTTATAAGGCATGAACTTGAAGGAGTGTCCAAATTCATATCAGACGTTGTTGATGTTCCGGTCATCAATGCAGGCGACGGTGCAGGCCAGCACCCTACACAGACACTGCTTGACCTATACACAATTAAAAATGAAATCGGTTCCATAGACAATTTAAGGATTGCACTGATAGGCGATTTGAAATTCGGCCGTACTGTACACTCCCTCTCACAGGCTTTGGGACTGTTTGACAATGTTAAAATTTATCTTGTATCACCACCTGAACTGAGAATGCCTCAGGAAGTTCTAATTGATTTGAACAAGACAAATGTTGAATATGAAGAGGTAACCAACATTGAAGATATAATTGATGATGTTGATGTATTATATGTTACAAGAATACAGAAGGAACGTTTCGCAGATATTAACGATTATCTTAAAATTAAGGGTGCATATATCATAAATAAAAAGATGCTTGAAGGAAAAGATGTGATTGTGATGCATCCACTGCCAAGAGTCGATGAAATTGATACGGATGTTGATGATACTGAATTCAACAAGTATTTCACCCAGGCAGCAAATGCAGTACCAGTCAGGATGGCAATTTTAAAAACTTTGATAAAAAACAACCCTAAATAGTATATAAGGCTGTTTCAAGTAAGGTTTCATCACACTGAAGCTTTATTATATTTGTTCTTCCTTTTCCACGACCGCGTGAAACTGTGTTTGTTGAAATTATTCCTAAAAGTTCAAGTTCATTTATAAAGTCAAATATTCTTCTGTAGGTTACGGCATCCTTTTTTGAAATTTCAGTGTAGGACTCGTAAAGCTTACCTGAAGTGATTTCCTCTTTTTGTTTAGTCAATGTTAGAATTGCTTCCAAAACCCTTTGCTGCTGAAGCGGTAAGGTTGATATAATTTCTGTGATTTTATTGTGCTCTATTCTGTCTTTAGCCCTTCTGACATGGTCACTTACAACCTTTTTACAATTCTCATCATGAGCCAATTCGCCGGCATTTTTTAAAAGATCAAGTGCATATCTAGCATCACCCTCTTCCTTGGCCGCCATTGCTGAACATAAAGGAATGACATCAGCCTCCAGAACATCATCATTGAATGATAATGCGGCCCTTTCTGATAGGATGTCTGATAACTGGTCCGCTCCATATGGTGGGAAAATAATTTCCTTGTCATTCAAGCTGCTTTTAACACGTGAATTAATCAGGTTTTTGAAATCAAGATAGTTACTGATTGAAAGAACGGATATGTTGTCCGCTCTTGTTAATGTGTATAGGATTCCATCGCCGTCCTTATCAAGAAGGATATCGATTTCATCCAGGATAACTATCAGATGCAATTTTTTGCCATATGCATTTGTTCTAAACAGTTGTCTGAATGCATTGACCACTTCTGCCTTGGTCCATCCACGGTTTGGAACATCACGTCCAAGCCTGTTACACAGCTCGGCTATAACCTGATACTCAGTAGTGTAATCTGTGCATCTGATGTATTCTATTTTGACAAAAATGTTTGCATTGTTTGCAGCTTCAATCAGCTGTTCACGTGCAAATTTGGAAGCCGCAGTTTTACCGGTACCTGTTTTACCGTATAATGTAACATTTGAAGGAGTCACATCATCTAAAACATCAACCCAATATTTTGCTATTTGTCTGATTTGCATATCCCTGTGAACCAGTTTTTCAGGTAAATATCTATGATCCAAAGGTCTTTTGTCCTTAAAAATTATATTTTTTCGTCTGTCAGAAAATAATTTTTCATCTTCAAAAATGTTTCCCATAATTGCCACCTAAAATTATAAGTTAATATAAAAAATGTAGTAAGTATAATTTCCAGTGATAATAATATAATAAAGCTATTAAATAAAGTTTTGTATTACAAGTGAAGAAAAATGTATTAAAAAATGCAAAATCGTTAAAAATTAAATCAACCAAATCCATTAAAAATCAAATATTATTGCTAAAAATTTTTTAAATGTAATAAAAAATTTTTAAAATCATTTAAATAATAATTAAATCCTTATTAATGACTATTTAAATAAATATGAAAAAGTATAATTTCAAATATAAGATATAGTTTTCCAGTGTAAAAATCTTAGATAAACAACTCATTGAAGGTCACAGTTAATAAAATAAATATCCATATTGAAAAATTTGTCATGATTTTACACAAAGACAGAGAGGTCCATTACAAGTGTAAGCAATTTTTTCAAAATGCCAAAAATCAAGAGGTATATTTCAAGTGTAAAAAATTTCAAAAAGATGAAAGTTGAAAACAAAATTTTAAAAAAAGAATTTAACATGCTCAAAATTGAAAAATAAGCGGGAAAAATGAAGATAGATTTCAAATGTTACAGTTGAAACATACCTCTTCACTCGCGAATATATCCGCAAATGTGTTTCACTTGAAACACACCTCTCCCTCTCTAGATAAACATGTCATTCTGATTGGAAACAGTAGTGTTGACTTGTGGAGTGCCGAATTTCTGGTCGATTAACCAGATACAATGTAGCTTGGATTTGAAAACACGTTTCAATGTTCTGATCAATTCATTTTTAGTCAGCCCGTCTTCAAATATTTGATCGGTTATTACAAACTGCTGTAAAATATCCTGAGCGATTTGAAGTTCATAGTCAACTAAAAAACTATTCAAACCAAAATTCAATTCCATGATGAAATCCTTACGGGTTCTGCTGTCGCTTGCATTCATCAATTCAGTATGCTGAGGAGCTACCTGAGTGGCACAGGCAACAATTATACAGTCTTTACCTGTTGGTTTAACGACATCCATTATATTATCATTTGGAAATTCTATAATATAGTGAAAATCAGCATTTTCATCATATTTGACTTCTCT
Organism: uncultured Methanobrevibacter sp.; assembly: GCF_946408925.1. GTDB lineage: Archaea > Methanobacteriota > Methanobacteria > Methanobacteriales > Methanobacteriaceae > Methanocatella. Next base: position 50,067 of record NZ_CAMJUE010000003.1, on the reverse strand, counting down.
TAAGATGTCTTCATCAGTTAACCATTGTCTTACATTTTCTTCAAGATTCATAATATCATCTTTTTTTAAAAAATTTATAATAAATTATTTATTTTTTAATTATATAAATTAAACTATGATTGAATATAATAATTTACTTAATGATATAATATTAACTAAAACAGGTAGTATTACATCATTTGAATTGTTTTTATTTATTATATTCGCATTATTGGCATCATTGCTGATTGATATTGTATTTGGTGAGCTTCCAACAAAAATTCACCCTGTCATTATAATTGGATCTCTGATAGGTTATTTCAAAAAAACATTTATAGGAATTAAAAACAGGTTTTCAGGTCTTTTTGTTGTTTTGGGAGTTTGTATTGTTTCAAGTCTAATTTTATATATAATATATCTTATTGCAGGAATCAATATTGTTTTATTGTTTATAATATTTGCTGTTCTTCTCTCATCAACATTTTCGGTAAACATGCTGCTTCAAACAGCTGTTGATGTTAAAAAGGCATTTGACATAAGCATTGACAAGGCAAGACAATTAGTGTCTTATCTGGTAAGCCGTGACACTGAAGAGCTGACAGAATCATTCATTGTATCTGCAACAATTGAAAGTCTCACTGAAAACATAACAGACTCTTATGTTGCACCTGTATTTTATTATTTTATTTTTGCAATTATATTTTTATATTATCATATTGACAATTCGCTTTATTATTTGCTTTTGATTCCAATGTTTTATAGGATTTCAAACACTTTAGATGCAATGCTCGGATATAAAACTGATGAACTGATATATATCGGTTTTGTTCCGGCTAAAATAGATGACATTCTTAATTATATTCCATCAAGGATTTCAGGAATATTTGTTGTTATTTCAGCTTATCTGTTAGGCCTTGACGGCGCAAATGCATATAGAATCATGTTGAGGGATGCAAGAAATTGTCCTTCACCAAATTCAGGTTACACCATGGCAACAACTGCGGGAGCACTGAACATTCAGCTGATAAAAAAGGACACATATATTTTAGGTGATGACAATAAGGATATAACAAGGGATGACATTTCAAGAGCAGTTGATTTATCAAAATTAACTATTATACTCTATACAATAACTATTATATTATTATTTATTCTATTATATGTGATATTATGAAATTGGCAATCATTTCAGTATCTGACAAGGGAAAGCAATTGGCTTTAAAATTAAAAGAAAAGTTGGATTCGGATTCAACAATAATAAAATGTGAATTATACCATAAGAATGTTAAAAAGCATTTTCCAGTATTGTTTTATGAATATGATGCAATAGTTGCCATAATGGCATCAGGAATACTGATCAGGTCCATTGCACCGTTAATTGAATCCAAAGTTACCGATCCGGCTGTCATAAATGTGGACGATAATGGAAGATTTGCAATTTCAACACTTTCAGGCCATCTCGGTGGAGCAAATGAACTTGCAGGTAAAATTGCAGGTCTCATTGATGCAACACCTGTAATTACAACTTCAACTGATGTGAACAATAAGTTGGGAATTGATGTTCTGGCACGTGACCTTTATTTGTCAATAAATGATACAAAAGAAATCTTGTTTTTCAACAAGGCTATCCTTGAAGGTAGGGAAATTTCAATGACTGTAAATCCAAACAAGAATTTCACATATCTTTTTGAATATCTCAAAGACAATACACTTGAAATGGATGTCTCAATTTTTTACTCATCAAAAATAAATACAGATGAAATCCATGTTAGCCTTGATGAGCATGAAATGATATTAAAAGAAAGAAAAGTGGTTGTCGGACTGGGATGCAGACGGGGAAAAGAGTGCAAATACCTTTATGAAGGGTTTAAAAAATCATTGAATGATTTAGGCATGAATCCCTCAAGAGTGAATTTATTAAGTTCAGCTGAAATAAAAAAAGATGAAAAAGGGATATTGGAATTATCCAAAAAACTTGAGATACCTGTCAAGTTTGTCGATATCGACAAATTGAAGTTATTCCAGTCAAATGATGTTAAAAAATCAGAATTCGTATATTCAAAATTTGGAATATATGGTGTTTGCGAACCCTCCGCACTGATAACAGCCGGTTTTGAATCAAAATTAATTTATAAAAAAACATCATATGAAGGCGTTACAGTTGCAGTTGCCCTTTCAAATTAATTCAATTTTTTTAATAGTTTCAATATTCTTTCTGATCTAATTTTTGATTTTTTTATCATATTATCGATATTGTTATTGATTTGGTTGTAATCTGCTTGATTTCTCATTTTTCTTAATTTATTTAATTCTTTTGAAATAATTTTACCAATTTCATTATTATTGAATTTTTTGTGTTTTCTAAAGATTTTAGAAGTTTCATTATGAACATCTGATTTATTAGAAGTCATAATTTTTTTAGATTTATTATTTAAGTAATATTTGTTTCTATTAAGAAAATCTCTTGCAGTACAGAATGTTTCAAAGTAATATCTACTAACACCAGTTCTTTGTTTGGCTTCATCATTTTCATCAATAAAAGAATCGGCTAAAATATTAAAATTATTCCAATTAAATCCATCTGACATGATATCACTCCATTATAAGTAAAATTTTATCAACTGAATCCCATTGGAATGATTGGTATAGTTTATGTTCTAATTGCTGTTCTATATCTAGTGATGATTTTGGATCAAGTTTAACATAGATTTATATTTCTAATTGGGTAAAATCCTCCTTAAATTCATCAAAAAATTTTATTGCTAATTTATCGTAAAAAACTTGTTGTTTAATCATTTCCGGAAGTTGAAAAATAATTTTTTTCAGTTTGATATCATGAGTAATAAATTCACAAATAATATCTAAATTATCATCTGGAATACAAAAATTATCAGATATGAACTTTTTCAGTTTTAAGGTGTCAGTTTCTATATTTTTTATTGGGATAAATATTTGTTCAGCTTTTTGAATCATTTAATTCACTCAATGTGGTATTTATTTCTAATTTAGAGTATGTATCTCATCGTATTTAAAGATTAAGTGTTAAATGAAGTAAATTTTATGAAACTAAAGCAATAATGATGTTGGTTTAAAAAAATAGTAAAATAAAAGAAAGTTAAATTAGATAGCTTCTAATTTAGATAAAACTTCCCAAATTAAAGTTCTTGCATGAACTGGAATATTAGGATCATTACTGATTTCATCTAATTTTCCAAGAACAGTGCTTATTCTTACAGATTGATCTTGTTCTTCATCTTTTAATAAGTCAACAGACTGATTTGCTGCCTCTCTTATATTACGAGGAACAGTATTATTATCTGATATATAGTCAAGAATTTCACATACTTCTTCTATTGCTTGATTACTCATTATACTCCCTCCAAAATAAAATAATTAAAATAAGTAAAATATAACTATTAAATGTAATATTTGTTTGTAATATCCATAAATAGTTTTTGGTAATGGGAGATAATTTTTAGAAAAATTTATATTAAATTAAAATGAATTATTATACATGTCAGAAATAAGCAAAACTACAATAAACTTACCTAAAGATTTGAAAAAAGAATTAAAAAAAATAGCAATTGATGAAGATACATCATTATCCGGTTTAATCATTAAAATGATTGAAGAAGGAATGAAAAGCAGGAATAAAGCAGATGTAATTTCAGATGAAGATACTATCTAATCTTCAACTGAATTTAACATTAAAGAAACAAACTGGGTTTTTGCAGTTTCCTCAACAAATACTGCAAGTAACATAGCTTCTTTTAAACAGTCACCGACACAAATCACACCATGATTTTTTAATATCAGCACATCTTCCTGTCCAAGACCTTCGCTTGCGTTTTTTGCAAGTTCGTCACTTCCAGGCTTTTCGTATTCTATGAAACTTAAATAAGGGTTATTAATAGGTCCAAAACCTTCAAGTCTTTTTAATTTTTTGTTTGAAAAAGCAAAACCAGTAGCATAAGGAGAGTGTGTGTGCACAATGGCATTAACATCAGGTCTTTTTTTGTAGATTTCAAGGTGCATGTTCACCTCTGATGAGGGATTTCCCTTTGTTAAAACATTACCTTTAAAATCAACTAAAACGATATCTTCCTCATTGAGCTGTGAGAGTGATTTTAATGTGGGAGTGATCGCCACTACATTGCCAAACCTGGCACTGATGTTTCCTGATTTTCCAGAAACCAAACCTTTGTCATAAATTTCATTAGAAACGTCAATAATTTCACTTACATTTTTTTTCATATAATTACCTCTCTACAAGAATTTGAAATGTCTGTATTTACCTTTATGAAGTACAGGAACTTCAGCAGGTGTAGGATTAATGTTATAAATTTTCTGAAACTCTGTCTGAGTCTGAAAAGTACCTGAATTGATCATATGAACACCTTTAAATCTTCTGTAACTGTTAATGTGAATATGGCCTGTATGGAAAACATCAGGCACCTCATCAATCACAAGATAATCTTCAAGTTCTGATGCAAGAGGTGTTCTTTCACCATATAAAGGAGCTAAATGTCTTTTCTTTAATAATTCTTCCATTATAACATCGCTTTTTTCATATTCAAAGTCTTTAACTGCCATCACCATGTCGTCAAAACTACGTCCGTGATAAATAAGGACATTAATTCCGTCAAGTGACACAACACCCGGATTTGATATGAATTCCACATTGTCGAGTTCATACAGTGCCTTTGCATATTCCTCAGGTACGGCTGGCTGAGGTTCTGCAACTCTTGATGCATCGTGGTTTCCGGGAGCAATAATAATTTTAATGTCGCTGCGGATATTTCCTAAAAACCTTGCGGCTTCATTGTACTGTTCGGTAATGTCTTTGATTGCAAGCTCCTTGTCCTGGTTTGGATATACTCCAATACCGTCCACAATATCTCCACCTATAATTAAATACTTGACATCCTCTGCAACTCTTCTCTGTTCTTCATCGCCCGCTTCACAGTTTATCCAATCTATAAATCTTTGGAATGCATCTTCAAGGAAAGTTAAACTTCCGATGTGCACATCAGATAAAAACACGATTCCAAAATCCATTTCCTTGTCGGGAACCCTTAACACTCCAGGATTGATAATTTGCTGACCAAATGCAAAACCCGGATCGTCACTTTTGTTTGCAATAACTCCGACAACTTCATCCTTGACGAGTTTTTCAGCCTCCCTGAAGAGTTCATCATTGTTGTGTGAGAATAAAACGGAAATATTGCCGGTATCATCTTCAAATTCCACAATTTTATGACCGTTTTTACTTGTTCTTATTTCACGAACCATTAAGATCAAACTCAGGCTTTCCATTCCGTCATCTATATCTGCAATTTTTGTGAAATTTCTAAGCTCCGGCCTTTTGGAAAGGATGTTGGCCAGTTTTTCATATCTGCTTTTAAAGTATGCAATCAGGTTTTCTATCTCACCGCTTGTGTATGACTTTTTACTTGTATCCTGGATGATTTCAAAGTTGTATTCGACATTGATTTTCTGTTCATTACGCTTGAATTTTATGTTTGTATCCTTAATAGTTTCAGAAGCTTTCTTTATGGCTTCATTAACATAGGTTTCAGGTTTGTCACTGTCTTTTTTAAGGTTATCAATTGACAGTGGCTTTTTAGTTTGCGCTGTTTGTTTATTCGCCTTTGTCCTGGCGGCATTATTATCAATGCTTTTAGGTGTCTGTGGTGTTTTTTTATCAATTCCTTTTTGTGTTTTTATTTTCTGTGGTTGTGGTGCTTTATCAGTTGATTTTTGAGTTTTTCTTTTGATTTCAGGTTCACTAGGCTTGACTAAAGTGTCCTGATTGTCGTTTTGGGGTGCTGATTTATTGCCGGTTAGTTCGTCAACGGTATCGCCGCTTACGGAAACTAAATCCTTTGAAGTAAATTTATCGCTTTTTAATTTTACTATTAAATTAGATGCAAAATCTGTAGGATTATCTGCATTAATGACTCTTTCATAAGCTTCAGGTGATAGGTTAATCCCTTTTTTTGCAAATTTCAATAGAATTTTATTAGTTGACATATTGTTAAAAAATTTATTTTTCTATGTTAATAAACTTTGAGAATTTTAAAAGTAAATATTGATTTTAACATGTTGATTTGAGTTAGATTTATTATATATTAAAAATAAACTTTAACATATTATATAATCTATTTAAAAAGATTTCATGATTGTGATAAAATGGCGAATAAAATACTAAGAATTGTATTAATAATAGTTTTATTTATTGTATTTTTTGAATTAGGTCTTTTTAGTTCATATACTATTGTTACCGCCGAAGCTCCTAACGTTCAGGGGTTGATTGATATGCAGGTTTCTAAAATCCAGGAGATGCTTAATCCTGAAAAGGTAAATGACGTTTTGATTAAAGACCCAACTCCTGTAAATATTTCAAATAAAAAAGAGGTAGCACTTAAGATGGAGAACCTGTCGAAAGTGGATGGAGTAAATGTGGATTCAATGAATATAACAACATATGAAGATACTGAAAACAAGAATTTCACAGTAAACATTGAAGCTTTAGGATATGCTTCACCTAATTCCACATCAGGCCAAATTGTAATTAGTCAAAACCCATCATTTAAAGTGATAGCAACGGGTCAGGCCAGTTACAAAGAAAACGGTTTGAGAGTGGATGAAAATACAGTTACCATAAATTCTGTTTTAAAATTGTACTAGGGATATTAATGATAAATGTAATTGGAATAGGTCAAAACCGAGAAAACATGACTTTAGGAGCCTTAAAGGCTATTGAAGAGTCTGATGTCATAATTGGTTATAAGAAATACATTAACCAAATTGAAGACTTGACAGAAGGTAAAGAAATAGTTAAAAAAGGCATGGGCGATGAAATAGCCAGAGCAGAATATGCCATTGAAAGAAGTCAGGAAGGTAAAACCGTTTCCTTAGTCAGTTCCGGAGATCCTGGGGTCTTTGGAATGGCAAATGTCTTATATCAGATAGTAAGCAAATATGAAAATGTTGAAATAAATGTTTATCCTGGAGTTTCAGCGCTGAACTATGCGTCAAGTCATTTGGGCGCTCCTTTACATGATTTTGCCGCAATAAGCTTAAGCAATATTTTAACCCCCTTATCAGAAATTGAAAAGAAATTAAGATATGCACTTGAAGCAAATTTAATAGTTGCAATATATAACCCAATTAGTAAAACACGTAAAGAACCTTTCAGGAGATTTAAAGAATGCGTTTTGGACATTAAAGGTGAGGATTCACTGATAGGTATTGTTGACAGTAGTTATGAAGTTCCAAAAACTACAATTCTTAAAATCAAGGATTTAACAGAAGATATGGTCAACATGTCATGCACTTTAATTGTGGGAAATGACATTACATACATTCAGGATGGCAATCTAATAACTCCAAGAGGATATGTTATTAGGTCCAGGATTCATCCATTATCACAAAATCACTATGAAAAATTTTTAAATGGTGAAATAGCACATGGACCAAATAGGGAATGTGAATTTTACCCGTGTCACTTTGATGGTCAGTACTGCGATTTATGTTACTGTCCATTTTATCCATGTGGAGATTCAGCAACAGGCGGGGAATGGATTAAAGGTAAGGGAGTTTGGAACTGTACAAACTGTCACTGGCTACACGAAAAAGAGACAGTTGAATACCTAAGAGAACCTTTAGAAAATATCCTTGATGAAGTTGATGATTTAAAAACCAAGAAAAAAACTTTATTAAAGCTTAGAAAAGCATGTTTATTAAAAACTAATCCAAATGATCTTTAGGAGACTTACAATTGTCAATCAAAAATCTTTTAATAGAAATGAAAAATATGTCGGAGTTAATGGTTGATTTGGCTTATTCAGCAATTTTGTTCAACAGTAAAGCCGCAGCCGAAGAAGTCATAGCACTGGAAAATGAAGTTAACTCCATGAATTATGAAATCAAAAAGGAATCGTTGGTGGCTGCACGATCATATGAAGATGCCGAAAAATTAACTGCACTTTTGGAAATTGCAGAAGCTGCAGAAAGTATAGCTAATGCTGCTAAAGATTTAGCTGATTTGGTAATAACCGGATTTAAACCACACCCAGTATTTAAAATGGTTATGGAAGAATCTGATAAGAGTATTGTAAGAGTTAAAATTGATGAAAATTCTGATTTGGCAAACAATACATTAGGAGATTTACTCCTGGTAAACCGTACAGGTATGAGAGTAATTGCAATCAGAAGAGGGGTATCCTGGATTTACGGTCCGGATAAGCATACAACATTATTGGCCGATGACACATTGATTTTAAAAGGAACAGATGAAGGTGCAGACCTGCTTGAAAAACTGGCGGCAGGAGCTTGTTCACTTGAAGATATTCCGGAAGAATTAGAAGACGAAGATTAGAGTTGATTAAAATGATATTAGGTAGTGATATTTGTGACAGAACAACAGAAGAAGATTCGCAGTTCACTATCTGTATTTTCAACATTTCCTGATTTTGTATCAGAACATAGTTCCGTTATAAAAGAAAGCCTTATAGCCTTGCTGATTTGTGCCATAGGCGATTTATTCGCTGGCGTTATTTTAGGAAAAATGACCTTTTTCCTTGAAGCATTCCCGGGATTGCTGGTAATTATTCCAGGAGCAATAGGAATGAGAGGAAACATTTTCGGATCATTTGCTTCAAGGCTGTCAACCAACCTGCACATCGGTATAATATCACCAAAATTCGAGTTTTCAGAACAATTGAACTATAATATATTTTCCTCATTTGTTTTGACACTGGTTTTATCATTATTTTTGGCAATCATTGCCAAGGTATTATGTATTATACTTCACCAGCCATCAATGGATCTGATTGATTTTATATTGGTAAGCGTGATTGCAGGTGTAATTTCAAATCTTATAATGCTTCCAATCACAATGTTTGTATCATTTAAAAGTTTTGAACATGGCTGGGATCCGGATAACATCACAAGTCCAATCATTGCCGCATTCGGAGACCTGTTCACTTTGCCTGCTATAATATTGTCTGTGTTTATCCTCCATACGATGGACTTCAGCATAATCTTTAAAGACAGTGTTTTAATAGTTATTTTAATTGCAGTTATTGCAAGCTTTATTTACTGCTATCGTTTGTCTGACGAGACAAATACTATTTTAAAACAGTCCACTCCAGTACTGCTTTTATGCTCATTTTTAGGCGGGGCTGCAGGCGGAATATTGAATTCAGCAGTTGAAACACTGCTCACCAATCCAAGTCTTTTAACATTGCTGCCACTATTTTCAGGTGAATGCGGAAGCTTGATAAGTATTCTTGGTGCAAGATTATCATCCGGTCTTCACTCAGGTTTGATAGAGCCATTCAAAAGGCCACAGGGCGAGTCAGTTCATAACTTCATCATAAGCTTTATTCTAGCACTAATTGTATTCCCATTGATAGGCCTTTTGGCTGAAGGATCATCATTTGCCTTAGGCGTGGTTGGTGTCGGATTTGATAAGATTCTTGAAATATCAACATTATCAGGTGTAATTCTGGTTACAATAATGGTTATAATTGTTTATTATGTTTCAGTAACATCATACAACAACAATCTTGACCCTGACAATATTGTGATTCCAATTTCCACAAGCATTACCGATTCCATTTCAAGTCTGATACTGATTTCAGTTTCCTTGCTTTTATTGGGCGTTTTAATTTAGCATGATAAAAATAGAAATTATTAACTATTTTTTCTAATACCATGCCTTAAAAATCAGCTGACACTCGTTTGTCCTGAAATAATCATAATTCAGAAATTCCTTGTTGAAATTTTTAGGAACGCTAACGAGCACCGCTTTGGCATCTGGATTGTCCAGATGAACGAATACAATTGCACTGGTATCATCATAAAACTCAATTTCGTTATTTAAATAAATCGTATCCGATATGCTTGTCTTCCAGGGCTTTGCCTTTACAACTCTTGTGGTGTCAACGATATATTTTAAATCATATGTTGCGCTGTCATCAATCAGCAGATAATAATCAGATTTTTTCACATTTCCCTTAAAGATTTTAAAGTAATTACAGCTGTATTCATCCTGCGGGTGATGCTTATTGCATTTTCCTTCATTTTGAAAGTCCTTTAAGACATAACTTTTGTAAAAATCGCATTTAACAATCCTTGTCAGCGAAAATATTTCCTCTCCAATCTTATTTTCACCAATTTTTACACTTGAAATACTGCTCTCTTGGGGAATCAGTTCAATTGATGTGTGCACTTTTGATGATAATAATCTTTCATATACTAATTTTTTATAGTCATTTCCAAGTGCAGTCAGTTTTGCATATGAGACACTGTTGGGAACGGTTTTACCGCCATCATTAACAATTGCAAGGCCGGGAGTTCCTTTTCCATATTCATTCCAGTTATCCGGAACACCGGGATTATTGATTAGATTGTCCACCACTTCCGAGACCAATTTTTCCATATTGTTGGCTTCAACTTCACTTATAACCTTTTCAGACGTGTTTTCAACTGATGTTAAAATCACGCCGAAGATTACTAAAAGTATTACAAGAATTATGCCGATTTCAATAACTCTCATTTCCACTCAACCCGTATTTTTTTCTGTGTGAAGAATCCAAAATCAGACTGTCCCAGTCATCGGGATCAATTTTCTGGCCATTGTAATGGTCGGCAAACACCACATGATCAGAACATGACAGCGATTCATTGCCCAATGGTGTATGTGTCTGTATAAAGACTTCCATACCGTAATGAGGACATTTACCCTTGCCTTCCAGTCTGCATAAATAACAGCTTCCGTCAGCGCTTTCATGAAAATAACCTGTGTCAAGACAATCCCTTAAGACATTGGGGTCGCCATGATGAACATAAGGGTCATAAGGACATTTTTTCATTGTTAGGGGTGCTGTAGCTTCAATATATGATTCGGGTGAATCAAAATTATGCAGGAGCATGTATGCCGACAGGGCAGTTTTGTAATGAATCTTATCATCATATGCCATAATTCCTGATGCTATTGTAAGCTTTGCAACAGGAAGCGGATCTCTTAGACCCTCAATCGAAGAGTTGCTTTCAACAATCTGTGAAAACATCTCACCATCCTTTTTTCCATTCAGTTTGACTTTGAACAATATTTTCCATGGTGAATCGGTCGGTTCAACCGATAAAGGCTCTGAGGTAAGGTCAATATCATACTTCTTTTTGTATTCCTCATTTTTTTCACTTAAACGCTTGGCCAGATTCTTCTTGATTTGGTCTTCACTGTCATGAACAGGCAGTCCATTGTAAACCTTTTGGGTTGCCTCAGCAATTGAATCCCTTCCAAGCACTTCCAAATTCCTTGAATAGTCTTCAATGATGTATTTGAAATTATCATTTGCCGTACTTTCAATATTAGAATCATGAATGAAATTAATTGTGGTTACAACAAAAATGCATATTAACAATAATGCAACAATCAGAATTGCAGTTGTTCCAACGATTATATTTCCTTTTGAGTCTAGTTTTTTTCTTTTCATTTTTAAAAATTTAAACTGCAGTTTATAAATTAATTGTTGAAGTGCGACTTTATGATTTTGTGTAAAAGTGAAATTTCATCATATAATCCTTTATAGGTTCAATGCAATATTGTGGCGGTGTTATTTTCATGTTAATATTGTGATTTCATATTTTGCATCATGGCTATTATCTAATTAAATAATTAATACTTTTTTCAAAAAAGAGCGATTTAGTTAATACTTTCAATACTTATTTATATTATTGCGGATAAATTATACTTATTGAAAATTATGGAGGCATTACATGTCAGATACTGTAAGAACATGGCGTCATATTCAACAAAGATATAATCTTATAGGTTCTAAATGTAACACTTGTGGTGAATTGTTTTTCCCATCTCGTGTAGTTTGTCCTAACTGTAGAAGAAAAGGAGACCTTGAACCTTTCCAATTTTCAGGAAAAGGTAAAATTTACACTTATTCAGTAATCAGATCAGCACCTGATGACTTCAAAAAATCAGCACCATATGCTGTGGCTGTTATTGAACTTGAAGAAGGTGCAAAACTAACCTCACAATTGGTAGATTGTGATGTTGAAAACCTTGAAATCGGCGACGATGTCGAAATGGTATTCAGAAGAGTTAGAGAAGATGGAGAAGACGGAGTAATCTCCTATGGATACAAATTCAAAGTTATCAAATAGTACCGGTGTAATTCTCGTAAGCCACGGCAGTACCTTGCCTTACGCAGAAGAGGTATTTGTTGAGATTAAAGATAAATTCATCAAAAAAACCGGCCTTGCAGCTGAAATCGGATACATGAAAGTTTCCGAACCAACAATTGCAGGTGCAGTGGAGATACTTAAAGATGAAGTGGATGATTTAAAAAAGATTATTGCTCTACCTGTCTTTTTGGCTCCAGGCATTCATACTAACATTGACATTCCACAATTATTAGGTCTTGAACCGTTGGAAGTTGATCCGAGATGTCCTGACGGCAACTATCCGCCAGAACATTACCTGTCCATTGCAGATGATGTTGACTTTGACGGTGAAATCGAACTTTTAGGTTCAATCGGACCAAGAGATGAGCTATTGGATATAATTGACAAAAGGATTGATGAAGCATTGGCTGAATCCAAACTAGGAGATGTCAAAACCGGAATTTTACTTGTAACTCACGGTTCCAGATTACATTATAACAAGAAATTCGCAACTGAATTATACAATAAATTTGAAAAAACCTGCGAATTACCATCCAGCTTCGGATTTATGGAATTGTGCGGTCCAAGCATACCTGAATCAATCAATAAACTTGTTGATGAAAATGATTTGGAAAGACTGGTTGTTGTTCCGATATTTATCGCTCCCGGAATGCACACAACCCATGACATTCCACACATTTTAGGATTTTTGGAGGAACATGAACACTCACACGGTCACGGACACTCCCATGGTCATGATCATTCCCATGACCTGACTCCTGTGGACTTTGACGGTGAAATACTCTATCCTGAACCAATAAAAGCCGATGATATTCTAATAGATATCCTAATCAGTATGATGGATGAAAAATTATAATTTTTCATATATTTTTTTGAAAAATTTTTTTCTCAAGATAACTTAACTGAATTTAACTTAAAACTTAATTATAACTTAATTTAATGGAAGATAATCATGTCTGATAAAAAAACAGGAATTTTACTTTTAAGCCACGGTTCCAGATTGGATGATGGTGAAGAAGTAATTAAAGCTTATAAGGAAATGTATGCAGAGGAATTTCCAGACATTCCAGTAGAATATGGATTTATGGAAATCAGAAAACCAGGAATCCCTGAAACAATAAACAAATTAACCAGTGAAAACGATTTGGATAAAATCATTGTAGTGCCAGTATTTGTAGCACATGGTCTTCACACCAAAAGGGACATTCCGGGATTGCTTGGTATAGAAAGCGACTTTGATCCGGAATCAATCTCCGGTGGTCATCATCACCACCATCACGGACACGACCACGGGCATGACCATGACCACCACGGACACGGACACCATCATCACCACCATCATGACCATGATGAGGAAAGCTTCGAGTTCGACGGTGAAATCGTACTGACCGACCCGTTGGGAATTGACCCACGTCTCTACGATATCATTAAAGACAGGGTTTCAGAACACTTATAGTTCTGAAAACTTTTTACTTTTTTTTTCTTAAAACTTATTTAATTTAAAATTAATACTAATATTCATGACATTGAAAGTCTCAGATGTTGGTGAAAAGGAATTGGTCAGATATATTATTGCCAATTCTAAGGATATCACACCCGATGACACCGCAATAACAAATTTTAATGACACCAATCTGATTTCCACATGTGACATGCTAATCCAGTCAAGGCATTTTCCGGATAACATGTCCTATTTTGACATGGGATTCAAGTCAGTCACCGTTAATGTAAGCGACCTTGCCGCAATGGGCGCTGAACCTCTAGGATTTTTGCTTTCAATTGCAATACCTAAGGATTTGGATGTCGATTCGTTTAAACAGGTAATCGACGGAGTCCTTAAAGCATGTGAATATTATGAGATTCCTCTCATTGGAGGAGACACCAACGAGGCGTCTGAAATAATCATAAACGGAACGGCATTGGGAACTTCGGATAATCCTCTGATGAAGGACACTTATAACAAAGGAGATCTGATTGCCATCACTGGTGAAATCGGTTTTGCGGCATTAGGATTCGAGATTGAGACTTTAAACAACATCTACACCAAAAAGGCATTGAAGCCATTGGCAAGAATTAAAGAAGGATTAATATTAAAGGATTATGCCACATCAGCCACAGACATCACCGATGGGCTTGCAAGCGAACTCTACACAATCAAAAAGGACGGTTTCGGCTTCATGATTTATGAGGAAATGCTTGGCATCACCGGCAATTACAAGTCAACGGCGGAAAAACTAAACTTAAATTATTTGGATTTAATTCTTCATGTTGGAGAGGACTTTGAGCTATTGTTCACAATATCAAAGGACAATCTGGAGAAATTACCGATTGATTGCATTGTAATAGGTGAAGTCACCGGTTCTGATGTTGTCGAACTGACACTTGAAAACGGTTTTGTCGAAAGAATTAAAAATGAAGGTTATGAGCATTATGTTAGTTAGTAGGGAGTTATACAAAAAGAGTTCCAAGACCCAAAAGATTAGGTGTGAAATATGTGCAAACTATTGTAAAATCGCTGAGGGAAATGTCGGCATATGTGCACAGCATAAAAACATCAATGGGGAACTGTATGATGAATCCTATGGGATAGTATCATCTTTAAGCCCGGATCCTGTTGAAAAGAAGCCGTTGAATCATTTTCTACCCGGGACTTTTACATATTCAATCGGAGGTTTTGGATGCAACATGGCATGTTTGCATTGCCAGAACTATATGATATCACAGGAATACTATAACTATTCAAGAGGTATCAAGATAACTTCAGAAGCGATTGTGGAAAATGCACTTAATTATAATTGTAAGTCAATTGCTTGGACCTATAATGAACCTACGATACACATGCCCTTCAACAAGAAAACTTCTCTACTTGCAAGGCAGAAAAACCTGAAAGTGATATATGTAACCAACGGGTACTTTTCAGACAAGTCACTTGAAGAGGTTTTGGGCTTTGTCGATGCATTCAACGTGGACTTGAAATCAATGTCTGAGGAATTCTACAAAAAGGTATGCCGGGCGGATCTGGATGTGGTGCTGGACAATTTAAGAAGAATATACATGGAAGGAAAACACTTGGAAGTGACAAACTTAATAATTAATGATTATAACGATTCAATATCACAGATTTCAGACCTGTGTGATTTTGTGGTGGATGAGCTGGGTCCTGAAGTGCCTCTGCATTTTTCAAGGGCATTTCCATATTACAAGATGAATGACATTGAGCCTACAAGGGCAGAAATACTGTTTAAGGCAAGGGAAATTGCATTTGAAAAGGGTATTGAGAACGTTTATCTTGGAAATATTTAAGTGATGGTGTGGTGGATGGTGAATCCATCCATTAAGTTTTTGATTCTTATTTTAAGGTAATTTTCACTTTTTTGTTAGACCCATTGTAAAGCGCAGTGCTTTTGAAAGTAATTTTTGCGCTGTATTTACCCTTTTTGCTTAATTTTTTAATTTTAAAAGTAGCTATTCCTTTGGAATTTGTTTTTGATTCCTGAATTATTGGCGTCGTTGATGAACAGTTCAACTTCACTTTGATTGAATCTAGTATATGCGTAATAATTAAGCAGTATGTCGGTTACACCGTGTTTTTTCAGGTCAGTCAGGTTAAGATTTTTCATGTCTGCACTGTTAACCCAGTACCCATACATTTTTTCAGATTCATCTGCTTCTTTTAAAATATCACTTTCAGCTGACAAATCCTTTTCATCTACGCTATCAATTGCATCTTTTTCACTTTTCACATCCTGTGAAAGCATATCCTGACTTTCAACCTCATTTAAGGTTTCCATTATAATTTCATCGGCAATTGTTTCATTGTCACTAACATCACTTGCGAATGTTGCTGTAACTGACAGTAGCAATATGAATGAAACTGCCATTATAAATAAGCTCTTTTTCATATTTGCCTCGTTTTAATGATTATATATGTTATTATTGTTAAAGTAGGTGTTAGTTTTAGTTTTAATTAAATTTAAATAAAAAAAGGAATTTGAAAGTTAGTTCTATTCGCCAAAACTAACTCTTTCGAATTTTTCCAATGTCTTAAGTGATTTTGTAGCGTCCACACCAATCTTTGTGGTGGTTCCGTCACTTTCAGCAACCGGATCCAGGGAAGATCCACGGACATTCGGAACAATCATTATGTCACGGTCTCCTTTTACACGTGTAGCTATTGCATATTCGACATCCTCAGCGTCAAATATGTTGACGTCGGTGTCCACCGCAACGCAATGCTTGAGTGAAGGGTGTGCGGACAATGCTGCCATGATGGCGTTTTTACCGTCACCTTCGGTCTGTTTGTTGATTGAAACTACAGCATGCAGCCAGCAGCAGCCTCCTTCGGTGAGGACAACATTTTCCACTGTAGGAACTGCATTTTTAACTGCCTTGTAAATCCTTGGTTCCTGAGGAAGACCCTGTAATAACTTGTGTTCAAATCCTGCAGGAACAATTGCATGATAGCACGGATTGTCCTTTTTGATGTGCATCTTTTCCAGATTGATTATTGGCTGGTCACGTATGATATCGTAAGTATCTGTTAAATCCACAAATGGTCCTTCGGCAACGGTCTCGGTGACTGAAATCTTACCTTCAAGGATGATGTCGGCCTGAGGAACCTCCAAATCTCCGCATTTGATGAGTTCTAACTCACCGTTCTTGAATGCGTTTGCAACTTCCATCTCATTGTAGTCGATTGGTATTGAGGTTGTGCTTGCAAGAAGTATTGCCGGATCCATTCCGATGGCTATTGCAATGTCCAAGTCCTCACCAATCTCCTGAGCATTCTGGAAGTAGGTGTAGAGGTTTCTTGGAACTATACGAATAACCAGTCTTTTGTCGTCAAGAACCATCATACGGTGGATTGAAGCGTTCTGGATACCTGTTTTAGGATCACGTGCAAACACGACACCTGCGGTAATGTATGCTCCTCCGTCACGCTTATAATGAGTAAGAATCGGGATTTTACTTAAGTCAATTTCTGAAGTGTCATATTCGGAAAAGTCAGTGAATCTGGTAACTTCCACTGGGTTTTCCATTGCGTCTATGATTTTTTCTGTAATCTCGGACACTTCACAGTTGATTGAGCGAGCAATCTTGTCACGGGTATTGCAGATACCGGTTACAACAGGCATATCATATCCTTCAACATTTTTAACAATGACAGTATCTTTAGGATACTTTCTTAGAACTTTTGAGATTTCATATTCACTGGACAGCTCGTCAGTGATTTCTATAATGTTTTCATCTGTAAGTTTCATAATTATCACTTTTTATAAGTTTATCTTTTTGTCTTTCAATTTGTCAAGAAGCTGGACGATTTCAGGATTTCCGATTGCAAATATTTCACCTGTCAGTACTGCGGCGTTTTTACCGTTGTTGACTCCCATTGTTGCAACAGGAACTCCAGGTGGCATGCTGACTGTTGTAAGCATATAATTATCACCATATTCATTGGTACAAGGCACACCTATAACAGGTCTTGCGGTCAAACCTACAAGTCCTCCTGTAACCTGTGATGAGTTGGAGCTGATTCCAATGAAAACCTTTGCATTTTTCATGCATTTGACATAATTAATGAATTTCTTGTTGTTTCTAATCGGACAGACAACCTTCAAATCATAACTAATCTTAAGTCTTTCTAAAATCTTTGTAATCTTTTTAGCTGTTGCGACATCATTCTGTCTTCCAACAACAATGACCACTTCTGCATCTTTATTTTTACAGTTCACTTCGCTTTCATCAAATTCAGCTTTATTTATCTCGAGATTTTTAATTCTTAAGAAATCATTTTCAATAAACGGCCTGTCAATAGGCTGGACAATGCTTTCATTGCTGTCAATTACTTTTCTTGCATATTCCTTTCTAAGTTCAATAACTTTCCTGTGCACTTCATCATCATGAAGGCCAATAAACTGCGCTGCAAGTATTGCTGCATTGTCTCCACGGTCTATTCCAACAGTGGCTATTGGGGATGGATATGGCATTTGAACAATTGATTGCAATGCATCAATACCTCCGGTCTTAACATCCACTGGCACTCCAATAACAGGTCTAGGTGTATATGCTGCTATCGTACCCGGCAGATGTGCGGCCAGTCCGGCAATTCCAATAAACACTTCAATTCCGGCATCTGTACCCTGCTGTACAATTTCACGTACTAAATTCGGAGTTCTATGTGCAGATGCGATTTTTAAACTGTATGGTATTTCTAGTTTATCCAATATGTCCATGGCTTTTTCTGCAATAGCGATATCTGATCCACTTCCAAGAATAATCATTATTTTTGGTGTCATTTAAAAATCCCTTCTATAAAATTAATTTTTTATTCATTATACAATATTGATTTTAAGATATATTAAACTATCATTGAAAGATTAATCCTGTTGCGTTTTGTGTCTACATCCAAGACCTTCACATCAACAATATCGCCAACGCTGACAATATCAAGAGGATGTTTAACGAATCTGTCTTCAACCAGCTGTGATATATGGACAAGACCGTCCTGATGAACTCCAATATCTACAAATGCACCGAAATCCACAATATTTCTGACAGTTCCCTGCATCACCATGCCTATTTCTAAATCATCAATTGACAAGACGTTTTTCCTTAAAACCGGTTTTGGCATATCCTCCCTTGGGTCACGGCCCGGTTTTTCCAATTCCTTTATGATGTCTTTTAAAGTCTCCTCACCGATGTTCAATTCATCTGAGATTTCATCAATGTTGATGTTTTTAACTTTAAAGCTGCTTTTTCCAATGTCGTTTACAGAGTAGTTCAGCTTTTTCAGTAATTTGAAAGTGGCATCATAGGACTCCGGGTGAATGGTGGTGTTGTCCAAGGGGTGTTCGGGATTGTCGACCTTTATAAAACCTGCACACTGCTCATAGGTCTTTTTACCAAGCTTTTTAACATTCAGAAGTTCTGATCTTGAGTTGAAACTGCCGTTTTCCTCACGATAGTTTATGATGTTTTTGGCGGTAGTGTTTCCTATGCCTGAAACGTAATTGAGAAGACTTACAGAAGCGGTGTTTAAATCCACGCCAACCTCATTCACGACCTTCTCGACAACACCGGCCAATGATTCAGTCAGCTGCTTTTGGTTCATGTCATGCTGGTACTGGCCGACACCAATGGATTTGGGGTCGATTTTAACAAGTTCGGCCAGCGGATCCTGCAGACGTCTTGCAATTGAAACAGCGCTGCGTTCACCTTCTGAGAAATCCGGAAACTCTTCATCGGCTAGTTTTGATGCTGAGTAAACTGATGCACCGGCCTCATTGACTATTATATATTCCACATTGGTGTTTTTTATTATCTGGGCCACAATCTCTTCGGATTCCCTGGATGCTGTACCGTTTCCTATGGCAATGACATTGATGTCATACTTGTCAATCAAATCACGCACCGTTTTAACGGATTCCCTAATCTTTTTTTGAGGTGCTGTCGGATAAATCAGTGCTGTGTCAAGCACCTTTCCTGTCTCATCAATTATTGCTAGTTTGCATCCTGTTTTAAAAGCCGGATCCCATCCGAGAATTGTTTTTCCGACAAGCGGTGATTCCATAAGAAGCTGATTTAGGTTTTTGGCAAACACCTCAATGGATTTTTTCTCGGCCTTTTCGGTGAGGTAATTTCGGATTTCCCTCTCAATTGCAGGTGAAATCAATCTCTTGTAAGCATCAGCAACGGCTTCCTTTATTATTGGTGTTGTATATCTGTTGTATTCGATTTTTTCAGGAATTTTTGAGATGTTTTTAAGCATATGGCGATTCAAGTACCTTAAAACCTCATCCGCATCACAGGTAAGCTTAACTCTAATGACTCCTTCCTTTTCAGCTCTGTTAATTGCCAGTATCCTGTGGGGAGGTATCTTTTTAATGCCTTCGGCGTAGTTGTAGTACAGGTCATATTCTGTGGATGTGTCCTTGTCCTTTGCTTTTGTTTCAATCTGACCGGTGTGGAAAGTGTTTTTCCTGATTTTCTTTCTGAATGTTGAATTGTCCGAAACCACCTCTGCAATGATGTCCTTGGCACCTTCAATAGCTTCTTCAGGGGTTTTTACCTCATCTGTAACGTATTTTTTAGCGATATTTTTAATGCTTTCCTTTACTTTCTGGGCAAGGATTATGTCTGCCAACGGTTCAAGGCCTTTGTCACGGGCTTTGCTTGCACGGGTTTGCTTTTTGGATTTGAATGGACGATACAAATCTTCAAGTTCAACCAGGGTTTTTGCATTCAGTATTTGTTTTTTTAAATCATCGTCCAGCTTTCCAAGCTCCTCGATTCTTTTAATGATTTTTTCCTTTTTGTCTTGAAGGTTGCGAAGGTATTTCAGTCTTTCATCAAATTTACGCAGTGTTTCATCATTTAGTGAACCGGTAACATCTTTTCTGTATCTTGCAATAAATGGTATTGTGTTACCGTCATCAATAAGCTTAATTACTTTTTTCACTTGCCAATCTGCAAGATTTAATTCCTCTTCAAGTGTTTTAACTATCATCATACTACCTTACAATATTATGTTGGATAATGTATTTTAATGTTTTTTCAATCAGTTGCCATGTTAAATTTTTAAATGTGATTTATGGAACCGTTTATAGAAAATATTGTTTTATATACAGTTATGATATTTATTCAAATTTCATGTTTATTTGTACAGTATATTTTTGACATTATCCAGTATAACTATTAATTTTTAAAAATATTTCCAATATATTAATTTTTTTATTTAATTTTTTTTAACTGTATAATTATTTTTTTATTTTTTATCATTTTGGTTAATTTTATATATTAATATAATTATATATTATATCGATGGTTATATTTTTGCCATTTAATCGATTGTAAAGGGAGGTGAAAATATGAAAGGCAAACATCTACTGATTTTAACATTAATTATTATTTCATGTTTAAGCATAGGTTTTGTGAGTGCAGCAGATGACGGGGTTAATGAAACAATCACAACTGCAGTCAGTGATTTAAAAGAGGATACTCTTGAAACTGGAATTGTTGATGATATCATTGGAGAGGATGAAAGCGATGAAACTCTTGAACGTCCTGGAATTAATCCAATATCTCCAAGCAGTCCGGGTTCCCTAACCGATTTGAAAAACAGGATTCGTGGAGGAGTATGTACATTGGATAGGAATTACACCTATAAGGAGGGTGACCCAACAGATGGTATTGAGATAAACTCTACATTAATTCTTATTGGAAACAACTATACAATTGATGGGGGAAATGTTTCAAGGCTGTTTGTGATAAACAACGGATCATTGTATATTTCCGAAGTCAATTTTGTCAATGCTTACGCTAAGGATAATGGAGCTGCAATCTACTATAACGGGACCAGCGGATTCATTAATAATTGTACTTTCACTAACTGTACTGCAAACTTAGGTGGAGCAATCTACTATGACGGATTAAGCTTGGTTGTGAACAATACCCGTTTTTGTGATAACTCAGCAGGATTTGGTGCTGGAATGTATATAATTGCAAATTCAACAATCATTATAAATTCCAATTTCTCGAATAATAGGGCTGCTGGTGCTGGAGGATCTGTTTATTGGAAAAAAACCAATAAAGTGATTAAACCATCTCATGAATCTGGAAGTGATGGAAGCTCCGGTGCATATGCGGGAGGTTCATGGTCAATTGCCATAGGACAAAATGTCACAGTTCAATCCCGAAACAGTATAGGGTTTGGAAGTAATATAAATATAACCAATTCCGAATTTTCATTCTGTATGGGAAGAAATTCAAACGTTAATAACTCTTTAGGTTCTACTGTAATCGTTCAAGGAATGAGCATTCGATATGTTCCGCCTGTTAATTTAAGCTATCGCGGAGTAAATATTTCTAATTTGCCTGCTTCCAGTTATTATAAAGGATTGTTGGTAACTGATGGATTGGCTATAGTTGATTCTACATTTTCAAAAAATACGGCAGAGTCCAATGGAGGAGCATTATACACTGAATCCGGAATTGCCAACATATACAATTCCACTTTCAGTGAATGTGAATCAATATATGGTGGAGCTATACGATCATCCGACATAAATGTTTATAATTCCAATTTCACAAAAAACAATGCAAACTCCCAGGGAGGGGCAATGTATCTTGATGGAGTAACAAATATTCACAATTCATCATTTGTGAAAAACACTGCTGATTTCCAAGGAGGTGCAGTTTATACAGGTAAAACAGCCAAATCAGCTAATTTTTATGAATCCACTTTTGACGGCAACGGATTAAAGAACCGTGCTGGAAACTACTATGGCGGAGCAATATTTGAAGCTGATTTAATAAGAAAATGTACATTCATAAACAATTACGCATGGTCCGGTGGTGCAATATATCAATGGTACTATCACAGCAATAACAGATTAAGAATTGAAAATTCTACATTCAACAATAATACTGCACTGGGAACTGGAGGGGCGGTTTATGCCCATTATGGAGCAAGAATATTAGATTCAAACTTCACCAATAATCGTGCAGGTGATGTCGGCGGAGCAGTAGGAGGATGGAATCATATATCCTTTAAATGTTTATTCATAAACAATTCCGCTAAAAGCGGCGGTGCTATAGGTGGTGAATCCGCTCGTGCATATGAAAATCTGATTATTAACAGTACCGCTACCTATCTTGGTGGTGCAATATATGGATTCAATTTAATCGTAACTGACAACATGATTATCAATTCTTCTTCAAACAATCTTGGAGGAGCCATTGGAACTTCCGAATATTTCGACGCTACATCCACATTCAAAAACAATACAATCATTAATGCCAAGGCATTAAAAGGTGGTGCCGCATATTTCTATAATCATGCAAATGGAATTAAAACAGTATTTGATTCAAATAAGATATTCAATGTAACCGCTAAAATTGGCGGAGCAATTTACACCCACAGTATTGCAACATTGTCAAATAACATTTTTAGTAATACAAATGCCAGTACTGGTGGTGTTATCTACAATGATTTGAATTTGACTGTGAAAAACAATACTGTAGTTGATTCAAAAGCAGATTTGGGAAGGGATATCTATAATATCAATTCAATAGGTATTTCCTATTTGACATTCATTGGCGGGAAAAAAATTGCTGCCGAATTTGGTGATGTGGTTTTAATCTTTGCAAACCTCACCGATGATATGGGAAATACCATTACAGGCCAAAACATCAGTGTCACAATCAATGGTAATCATTATTCATTGGAGGCAATTGAAGGTGCAGTCAGCTTCAACTACACAGTTGACTTCATGGCCGGTGAAAGGATTGTCAACGGTACTTATGACGGGTCAAAACTTGAAAATACTGTTATAAAATCAGGTCTGATTAGGATTAACCCTCCGGTATTGTCAATCATTAAGACTGTTGATGATAAACGATATTATGGGGGCGATACTGTTGTATATACAGTCATTGTCAACAACACAGGCAAAGGCAAGGCCATAAATGTGATGGTCAGGGATAATCTTCCTGAAGGATTGCAACTGATTAACAGTTCCTCAAACAAGGGAAGATTCATCGGCAATGTTTGGTCAATTGAAGAATTGGATGTTGGAGAAATCATCAACATTTCCTATACATGTTTATTGACTTCATATGGTCCAATAACCAATGTGGCTATTGTGGAGTGTGAAAATGGAGATGAAAACATTTCATCCGTAACAATAAATGTCAGACCTTACCAGCCGAATATTGCAATTGAAAAGATTGCTTTAAAGCCTGTCGTTATCGTTGGCCAGAAGGCTGAGTTTGAAATAGTCCTTCACAATACTGACAATGTTGCAGTTAAAGGACTGACCGTAACTGAAGACTCATTTGAAGGATTGGTATTTGACAGCTACACAGAATCACCATTATGGAAACACTCAATTGTCA
Source organism: uncultured Methanobrevibacter sp. (assembly GCF_946408925.1). Taxonomy (GTDB): domain Archaea; phylum Methanobacteriota; class Methanobacteria; order Methanobacteriales; family Methanobacteriaceae; genus Methanocatella. The sequence goes on along the minus strand of NZ_CAMJUE010000003.1, from coordinate 25,983 downwards.
ACGGAAAAAACGTTTGGACATTAGTCAGTGATTTTGCTCCAAAGGAAACAGTTTCCCTGTTTGTTTACTTCAACACAACAGCTATGGGAACTTTCAACAATACAATTGTTGTAAACTCTACTGTTTTGGAGAATAAAACCGCTAATGCCAGTGTTAAGGTTCTATATCCTCATTTGGATTCAAGAAAGGTTTCATTGATGCCGATTACCAAGGTAGGCAATCAGACCATGTTTGAAATAATCATCTTCAATGACGGCGAATTCGATGTTCACAATGTATACATCATTGAGGATTCATTTGAAGGTTTAACCTACAAAGATTATTGGCATGATGGCCTGTGGAGACATGAGGTCGTTGACGGTAAAAACAAGTGGACTATGGTGGAAGAGTTGGCGCCTGGTGAAACAATAGGTTTGTTTGTAACATTTGATACCAGCAATGTCGGCAACTTTACAAACTATGCCATTGTAGGATCTGATGAGACAGTATCAAAAACAGTGAATGCTACCGTATGGGTAAATGAAACTGTTCACGAAGCTGAAGATGGCAATCCTAATTTGGAAGTTAAAATCACAGCTCTCCATCCGTTGGTTGCTGCCGGAAGTCAAATCAAATTTGAAGTTATTGTACTAAACAATGGTGATGTTGTACTAAACAATGTCACAATTTCTGAAAATTCATTCAACGGACTGATATTCGACCACATTGAAGACCATACAGGAATATGGTATCAGACCGGTTCACTATCAGCTTCAGGATTGCTTGGTGCATCAGATGATGAGCTGTCTTGGAAAATGAACATGCCGCTATACAGGAATGAGGCCTTGGGATTCTTCATGGTGTTCAACACTACAAATCCTGGAACCTTTGTCAATTCCATCGTTGGAAGTTCAGACAAGACAGAACCGAAAATAGCAAGCGACGAGGTTGAAGTTGTCGTTCCTCAATATGTCATTGAAAAAGTTGCCCTAAACAAGACAGTAACTGTTGGAGATAAGGTCTACTTTGAAATAACAGTTAAAAATACCGGTAAAGTCAATATCACTGATTTGACAATAATTGAAATGCCGGAAGAGGGACTGACCTATGATTCATTCATCGATTCACAGGGATTCTGGAGTGAGGGTGCTAATTTCACATGGAGCATAAGGACAAATATTACACCTAACGAAACAGTTACACTGTTTGTAATATTCAATGCCGAAAAGGTTGGCAACCTGACAAATACAGTTGCAAGTGGAGATATTACTGCAAATGCAACAGTTGAGGTTAAAAACAAAACCAACCAGACAACACCTGATAACTCAACACCTGGCGATGATGAAATGCCGGATGATGAGCCAATCGATGATGATGTAACTCCTGGTGATGATGAACCGACCGAAGATGATTCAGATAAATATGAAACAGATAATGAGACTGGCAATGCTGACAGCAGTTTAAGGACTTCCGCAAAAGTTGATAAAAATGCAACCGGAAATCCGATATTGCTGTTATTGTTGGTTATTTTAACTTTAATACTTCCAAGGAGAAATGAAAAATAATTTCATTTCTTTTCTATTTTTTAATTGTAAAACATTTGTTTTATAAAAACATTTATAACTGTTCGATTAATAAATGTAATATAATAATAACTTATTAATGGTGAATTTTAATTGTATTGGTTTTTTGTAATTATTGCATTTTTACTAGCTAGCATTAAAACTGAAAAACCTAAGAAATATCAGAAGGTTTCAGTTATCATTCCCGCATATAATGAAGAGGAAACCGTAGCTAAGGTAATTGATGTGGTAAGGAATGTATCGTTTGTCGATGAAATCATCGTCGTTAATGACGGATCATCAGACAATACGGAATCAGAAGCCCTTAAGGCTGGAGCCCGAGTAATCACTCATGAAGTAAATAAGGGTAAGGGTGAGGCATTGCACACCGGTTTTAAGGAGGCGGAATGTGATATAATAGCATTCATTGATGCTGATATTTATAATTTAACTTCAAGTAAAGTGGAATCTATAATTAAGCCAATATTGGATGGTGAAAGCGATATTACAAAAACCAAATTTTCACGTGCTAGTGGACGGGTGACAGAGCTTACTGCGAAGCCTCTTTTAAACTTTTTCTTTCCTGAAATTTCATTTGAACAACCTTTAAGCGGTCAGTTTGCAGCACGTAAGGAAGTATTGAAAAAGATTAATTTTGAAAAGGATTATGGTGTCGATGTTGGTATCGTTATCGATGCTGATGTTATGGGCATTTCAATTAAGGAAGTGGACATTGGTGCTATTGAACATGACATGTCTCCACTCTCAGATTTGAACCTGATGGCAAATGAGGTTGTAAGGACTATCATTAGCCGTGCTAACAAGTACGGTAGAGTTACAATGATTGATGACATCGGATATTACATTAGAATGTCAATAGTTGGATTGTCATTAGTAATTTTAGGGTTATTTACAATATTTTTCGTAAAATTTGTTCCATTGGCTATTGGAGTTCTGATTTCTGTAATTGGAGTTATAATAGCTATTTATTACATTATTAAAGTCATAGTTCAATCAATCATAATATTCAGAAAGACCCCAGGTGGCAGTATATTCAGGTCGTTTGTAAAAATACATTTCCCGATGATAATTTCAATAATTGTGCTTCTCCTGATGATTTCAACATTTATCGGAGCCGCACACTTTGAGCATGGGGTGCTGTCAATTGAGCCGAACTCAAGGAACCTGATAATTTACGCTGACGATTCACCGCGCGATAACTCCATTTCAGTTAGAGGTCCATACACTATAGATTCAGCTATTGAAAATGAATCAGATATAATAAGGGTGCCGTCAGATGCAATGATGACACTGGGTATTAAACTAAATGACACAATCGAGATAGATGGCGAGACCTATACCATAAATGAAACAAGACTTGGGGAGCCGGATATATTGAGACTGCCAATTCATGCCAAAAAGGACCTGAATGTCAGGGATGAAGATGTGATTCAGAACAGTCGACTAAAAGAAATATTTGCAGGTTCAAAAATCACCCATAATCATGATAATAAGGACAATGTTTCAATTGCCGAGACATTTATCGTTTCCAGCAGGGACCTAAATTCAATGAGCTTTGAAGTATTCATTAATAATGAATCAGTCGTTTCGTCAACAGGTGTGTTGAAAAACGATTCGGCATATAACATAGCTATTGATGGCGAGCATATAGCGACTGTCAATAATTTAAACAATACTTCATTTGTATATCAGAACAATACGGTTGAAATAGTATTTAAAGATGTTAATTCAACTTCAATAAAACAGTATGTTCCTAAAAATCAGGGTAATTTCCTGAACTTTAATTTTGAAGAATATTTAAGTGAAAATTAAAAAAAGAAATGAAAAAATAACCTTTTAAAGGTTACTATTTTTTATCATAAGCCTTTACGGCTTCTTCAACATCATCATAAAGTCCTAAAGCTGCAAGAGCGCCAACTTTACCCTGTTCGCCTGTAACTGCAATCAGAGGAATGTTCAATTCTTCCGCAACTTTTTCAGCAGTTTCAACTTCCATCATTCCTGATTTGGTAGCAATGGAATATTCTCTTAATTTTGGAGGAATGTCCAAACCTTCCAATATTGCTATTGCTGTTTTATCGGATAAAGTGTCTCTTTTAAGTATTTCAATGACTCTGTCAATCAGGTCCTGCTTTTTGTCGCTTTCAACAGCAAAAGTAAGAGCAATTGAAACACAGTTCTGGGTTTTATGCGGATTGTGAGGATATAACTGAACGATGATATGATCCAAATACTCATATCCTTCCTCTGCAAGTTCAACTCCCAGGTTATGGGCCATTGTCCATGTGGCACCGGCGTCTTTAACATCGGTGTCATCAACTCCAATAACCACCTTTTCAAGTTTAGGGGTCACAACTGTTGCCCTTCCCACCTTTGAACCTCCTCCGATATCAAGAAGTTCAATGTATTTTACGCCTTCGCCCATTCCTCTGCACATTCCTGCTCCAACGCCTGCTCCAGCAAGACCTGCATGTGTGACTTTTACTTCATCACCATCAACAATAATCTCATCGATACCGGCAGCATTGAAACTGGCTTTCAAATCAAGTGGAGCTTTTCCAACATGGCATTTATAAAAATGTCTGTTTCCGTCACGGCGAGCTGAATCGATAAGTTCGGAATTGTTTCTGTACTGATTTAATAACCAATGGGACCCTGAAATGCATGGATGGTATTCTACAATTTCGACTTTGTCCCCATCAACCATGGTCAATACCTTTTCATATGGTGCAATCCACGGGTCATCGAATTTTTCTCTTAATTCATTTGGTTTTAAGATTTCCATGTAATCATCTAAATTTCTTTTAATCTGTCACACATTTTTATTGCAGCTTCCACAGCACTTTTTGCATTTTTGACACGTCTGTGAGCATCCATTCTGGTCATGCCAGGTCCGGTAATTCCTAAAGCCACCGGAGTGTCATATTCAAGTGCCAAATCAGCAATTTTACGGGATGCATGTTGTGCTACGATTTGATCGTGGTCGGTTGCACCTTCAATTACTGCACCAAGGGTGATAATTGCATCGTATTCATCTTTTTGCAATAATTTTTTGATTACAAGAGGCATGTCGAATACTCCAGGTACTGCAACCACTTTTGTAATTTCACATCCTCTGTTTTTTGCTTCTGCTTTTGCAAGTTCTAACATCATTTGTGTAATATCATAATTAAATTCTGCAACTACTGCTGCTATTTCATATTTTGCCATATTTATCAATCCTCTTTTTATTGTTTTTATGCGCCACCGCTAAATATAATGAGTAAAAATCCTGCTACCCCACTTACTACCATAATGAATATGATAAAAAGTGCTGCAAGTTGCATTCTAGTCATTTTTTTGAAATTCATATTTTTTTCTCCTTTATTTATAGATTATTTTTAATTTCGGCTGTCAGTTCAGCTGTAGTGGCCGAACCGCCCAAATCGCCGGTTAAAATATTAGCGTCATTTAATACTTTCAATATTGCGGCTTCAAATATATTAGCCGCCTGGTTTTCACCTAAATACCTGAGCATCATTATTGCTGAAAGCATCATGGCTATCGGATTGGCCTTATTTTGACCTGCAATGTCTGGTGCTGAACCGTGGACAGGTTCAAACAGCGCACCGTCTTCACCAATATTTGCTGATGGGATTAAACCGAGTCCTCCAACAAGGCCAGCTCCCTCATCAGATAAAATATCTCCGAAAAGATTGGTTGTCACTATAACTTCAAAGCTTTCAGGCTGTGTAATGAGATACATTGCTGTTGCATCCACATAAAAGTCCTCGGTTGCAATTTCCGGATATTCCTTTGCAACTTCATAGAAAATTTCGCGAAACAGCCCGTCTGTCTTTTTAAGCACATTTGCCTTATGAACCGCTGTGACTTTTGATTTATTATTGTTTTTAGCATATTGGAATGCATAGTCAATAATTCGTCTTTCAGCTTCACGGGTGATAATACGTCTTGCGACTGCCCCTTCATCTGTATATGATTCCTCATCTGCAATGTACATTCCTTCAGTATTTTCACGCACAATCATAAAGTCAATGTTTTCAAATAATGAATTGGTATTTGGGTAAGCTTTAACTGGTCTTAAATTAGCAAACATCTTCATTTCCTGGCGTATTTTAACAATAACATCCGCTGCGGTTTCACCTGCCGCACCAAACAGACATGCATCTGAATCTCTAATGATGTCCAATGTCTCTTTTGGAAGTGCAGTTCCTGTTTTTTCAAGGCATTCATCACCTGCATCGCCGTAAATGTATTCAAAGTCGATGTCCAGTTCATTCAACACATCCAGTGTTGCCTGCATTACCTCTTTGCCTATTCCATCTCCCGGAACCACTGCTATTTTATAACTATTTGTTTTTGAGGTACTCAATCAAACCACCTTGATTTAAAATTTCTAACATGAATGGAGGTAATTTCTTAAATTCAATACTTTCTCCATTGCTTGATGTTATTGTAGCATTTTCCATATCTACAGTAATTTCTTCTCCATCTTCAACTAATTTGCTAATTCCTGGAGCCTCTAAGAGAGGAACTCCCACATTTGTAGCGTTACGATAAAATATTCTTGCAAAAGACTCGGCAATCACTGCTGAAATTCCAACACCCTTGAGAGCTATTGGAGCATGTTCACGTGAGGATCCGCATCCGAAATTTTTACCTGCAACGATAAAATCTCCATTATTGCATTTTTCGCTGAATTCTGAATCCAGACCTTCCATGCAATGCTTTGCAAGGGTTTCCTCATCTGTATATATTAGATATCTTCCGGGAACAATGATGTCTGTGTCGATATCGTCTCCAAATTTCCATGCTTTACCTTTCATGATATCACTTTGGTGCTGTAATTTTTCCTTCAAGCGCTGAAGCGGCAGCAACTGCTGCGGAGGATAGGTAAACTTCACCTTCAGGTGAGCCCTGTCTTCCCTTGAAGTTTCTGTTTGAAGTTGAAAGGCTCACTTCTCCAGGCCCGATAATTCCGGTATGTCCTCCAAGACATGGGCCGCAACATGGGGCGGATACAAGGGCTCCGGCTTCAACAAATATCTTAAGTAATCCTTCGTCCAATGCTTGTGTATAAACTTCCTTGGATGCCGGTATAACCAACATTCTAGTTCCGTCAGCTATCTTATTTCCTTTCAATATTTTTGCGGCATCCCTAAGGTCGCTTAATCTTCCGTTGGTGCATGAACCTAAAAATACCTGATCTATTTCGACATCCACTTCACTTATCGGCTTTACATTGTCCACATTGTGGGGACAGGCTATTTGCGGTTCAAGTTCACTAACATCAATATCAATTATATTAAGAGAAGGTGAATCCAAATCAGTTTTAAATACTTTATATGGTTTATTGGAACGTTTTTCAACATAATCAACAGTTTTTCTGTCCGGTTCCACCAAACCTGTTTTACCACCCATTTCAATTGCCATATTGCATAAAACCATGCGGTCTGAAACACTCATATCCGAAACGGTTTCGCCTGCAAATTCACATGCCTTATAAGTTGATCCGTCTGCACCCATTTTACCTATTATGTGCAGTATAACATCTTTAGCATAAACATTGTCCTTCAAATCACCAGTAATGTTAAAGCGGTTTGTTTCAGGCACTTTAAACCAAAGGTTACCTTCAGCAAATACCATTGCCATATCGGTTGAACCTATACCTGTTGCAAATGCACCTAAAGCACCATGGGTACATGTATGTGAATCTGCACCTACAATAACTTCTCCAGGTACCACATGGCCTTTTTCAGGCAAAATTTGATGGCAAACACCGGCATTCACATCATAAAAATGTTTGATGCCTTGCTTTTTAACAAATTCTCTCATTAAAATATGGTTGTTAGCAGAGTCAATTGAGTCGGCCGGAACCTGATGGTCAAACGGAATGACTATTTTTGACGGATCCCAGACTTTTTCAGCTCCTATCTTTTCAAAAGACTGAACTGAAAGAGGGCCTGTTAGGTCGTGAGTCATTGCCACATCAATATTTGCTATAATTATATCTCCAGCTTCCACACTCTTTTTACCTGAAGCTCTGGCTAATATTTTTTCAGACATTGTTGGCATATTTTAAACCTCTTAATAATGATAAATGTATATGTTTTACAATGTATATAAACTCTTTTTTTTGAAAATTCTTTCCAAGATTATTTTTCATTTTAAAATCAATATTAATTGAAAATATTAATTTAAATCATTTTTACGGGGTAAAAACAATATTAAAGTATTTAACGATTAAAACCATGAACTGTTTAAAGGCACTGGTGAAATCTGGTTAAAAATCATGAAAATTAAATGAAGTTTCATGCTGATTGATTTAATTGTACTCCACCACAACCACAATTAAAAAAATTTTTATATATAATGTCAAATAAAATATTACTCATGAGCAACTCATTTTTTAAAAGATTCAAAAAAGAAGAAGAACCTCCTGTAATTGAGGAAGAGGCTCCTGTCTGGGAAGATAGGATTATTTGGGTTTCAGTATTACAAAAAATAGCTTTTCCTGTCCTTAATAATTTAGCTAGAGGCTCACTTAGAAAAAACATGCCTTTTGAATCAAATAATGCGGAAGGACAGAAATTTTCATATCTCGAAGCATTTGCTCGTGTTTTTAATGGTATTGCTCCTTGGTTGGAATTGGGGGCAGATGCATCACAGGAAGGTAAAGTTCGTGAAAAATACCTTCAATTAACATTAAAATGTATTAAAAATGCGGTAAGTACAAATAATAATGATTATATTTTTGTTGTAGAACCTAAACAATCTTTAGTTGAGGTTGCTTTATTTGCTCAAGGATTACTTAGGGCTAAAACTCAAGTTTGGCTTAATTTGCCGATGGATGTTCAGGCAAGAATAATTCGTGAATTTAAAAATACAAGAATTATTGCTCCTTATGAAAATCATTGGTTATTATACACTTCAATTATTGAAGCGGCTTTACTGGAATTCACAGGTGAATGTGACAAGGAAAGATTAACATATGCCATTTCAAAATTCAGGGATGAATTATACATTGGAGATGGAATTTACTCCAACGGTGAGGATTTTGAAGCGGGATATTTCAATAGCCTGGTTATTCATCCAATGCTAAATGATGTTTTAGTGGTAATGAGAAAATACGGCCTTCAAGAAGGGGAATTGTTGGATGTGCAATTAATGAGATCTTCCAGATTGGCTTCTCAACTTGAAAGAATGATTTCTCCTGAAGGAACTTATCCGCTTTTGGGTAAGGCATTATCTTATCGTTGCGGAATTTTCCACCTGCTTTCACAGGCCGCATTGCTGAAAATTTTACCAAGAAATATTTCACCGGCACAAGTCAGAAGCGCACTTACTAAAGTCATTCAAAGACAATTTTCAGGTAATCAAAACTTTGACTCAGAAGGATGGCTGATTTGCGGATTTAATGGATCCCAGCTTGAAATCTGTGAAAATAATATTGATACAGGTAGTCTTTATGCATGCTGTGCAGTTTTCCTGCCTTTAGGTTTAAAACCAGAGGACATGTTTTGGAAAGCGCCTTCTGAAGACTGGAGTTCTCTAAAAGCATGGAACGGCCAACCGATTCAACCAGACCAATCAATAAATTTTTAAGTCAATTCATATAAGTTCCCGTAATTAAATAATTTAATTTCAGATGGAACTTCTTTTATTATATTTTTTGTATCGAATATTATTGGATTGTGCATGCTTTTTAAAATTAGATTATAATCCAGGTGCTTAAACTCATTATGGTCACACAGTACCAGAATTAAATCCGCATCTTTTACGGCCGCATCTAAACCAACAAAGTTTGGATTTTTAATATGAGGGTCATGAATTGCTATTTCATAATCGTTGCCTAATTTTGCAATGATTTCATAAGCGGGACTTTCCCTGTCATCACCGGTATTTCCTTTATATGACACTCCCAGTATTGCAATTTTACCCTCTTTGATTATCTTTTTGACGTTGTCAACAACAAAATCCGGCATGGAATTGTTGGTGTCACGCGCTAACTTGATTATCTTTGCGGTTTGCGGAGCTTTGGAATAAATGAAGTAAGGATCTATTGCAAGGCAATGCCCTCCGACTCCGGGTCCGGGGGAATGCAGGTTAACTCTTGGATGCTTATTTGCCATTTTTATTACGTCAAGAACATTAACACCAATTTCGGCACATATTTTTGCAAGCTCATTTGCAAGTGCAATGTTAACATCCCTAAATGTATTTTCCATACATTTTGATAATTCGGCGGTTTTTGCTTCAGTAAGCATCAAATCTCCTTCAACAAACTGGCCATACACTTCACTTGCCTTTACAGCACACTCAGGTGTAACTCCTCCAATAATTCGGTCATTATGAATCAGCTCTTCAATTATTCTTCCCGGAAGAACCCTTTCAGGGCAATGTGCCAGGTACAGGTCTTTACCAATTGTAAAACCGGCCTTTTCAAAAATAGGCTTGATTACTTCATCAGTTGACATTGGAGCTATTGTGGATTCCACTATAATTGTATTTCCTTTTTCAACGTAAGGCATTATTGATTCGCATGCGGTTATAACATAGCTTAAATCGCAACTGTAATTTTCAACAATATATGGTGTTGGTACGGTGATTATGAAAGCGTCAGCTTTTTCGGGAGTTAGACTTGCTTTGTAAACTTTTTTTTCCACCGCTTTTCTGATGATGTCTGATATTCCTGGCTCTTCTATGTGGATAATTCCATTATTTAAATTTCTAATCATTTCCTCTGAAATGTCCACTCCAACAACTTCACAGTGGCTGCGACAGAACAGAGCTGCTGTTGGAAGTCCAATATATCCCTGACCAATAATACAAACTTTCATAACTCTAACTCCTTATTTAAATATTACATATAATATATATTTTAACATATATTAAAGCTTTAAGTGATATTATGAAGATTTTAATTACAGGTTCAAACGGAATGTTGGGTCATGATCTAATCGAAGTTTTGGGAGAAAATCATGATTTAATCCTTACAACTTCTAAAACATTGGACATCACTGATAAAAACCATACAATTGAGTTTATTTGTGATGCAAACCCTGATATTGTTATAAATTCTGCAGCCTACACTGATGTGGATGGCTGCGAGCAAAATCAGGACATAGCATATGCCGTTAATGGTGACGGAGTAAAAAACCTCGCACTCGCATGCAGGGAAGTGGACTGCCCGCTAGTACATATAAGTACCGATTATGTTTTCAATGGTAAAAATGACAGGCCATGGGTTGAAGATGACGAAATCGGCCCAATCAGTATTTACGGTAAAAGTAAACTTAAAGGAGAAGAGGCCATTTTGGAAATTCTGGATAAATATTTCATTATCAGAACTGCATGGCTGTATGGAATAAATGGTAAAAACTTCCCTAAAACAATGCTTGAACTGGCTAAAAATCACTCTGAAATAACAGTTGTATATGATGAAGTGGGAACACCGACATACACCCCGGATTTGGCGCAGGGAATTTCGCAATTAATCGAAACAGATTTTTACGGAATTTATCATTTAACAAATTCCGGAAGCTGTTCCTGGTGTGAGTTTGCAAAATATATTTTTGAAATTGCAGATGCGGATGTTAAAGTAATCCCTGTAACCGCATCCGAATTTGCAAGACCCGCTCCAAGGCCAAGCTATTCTGTTTTGGATAATAAAAACTGGGTAGAAAAAGGTTTCAAACCATTAAGAAGTTATAAGCAAGCTATTAAAGAATATATTGAGTTGATCAAATGAATAAAAAGTTAGTGTTACTTATCGCATTAATAATCGCTTTATTCAGTGTTTCTGCTGTAAGTGCAGGATTTTTTGATTTTCTAAACTTTGGCGATAAAAGTGATGTTAATGTAGTTGAAAATGGTGAGTACTGTACTGTAGATGAAGTTGCAGCTTATATTAAGGAATTTCACAAGCTTCCAAGCAATTATATATCCAAAAAGGAAGCAAATGAACTCGGATGGCATGGAGGTCCGCTTAAGGAATATGCTCCCGGAAAAAGCATAGGTGGGGACACCTTCACAAACAGACAGCACATACTCCCGGACAGTAAAGACAAATACATTGAATGCGACATAAACGCCAACGGAACCAGCCGTGGTGCAGAAAGGATAGTCTATAATACCGGAAACTATAAGGTATACTATACCAATGACCACTACAGCACATTCAAAGAGGTTTAAAATGCAGCTTGACGGAAAACTGATTAAAAAACAGGGACATGATTATTTAATGGAAGCTTTAGATTTTCCGGACTATTACGGCAGGAATCTCGATGCATTATATGATTGTCTGTGTGAAATCGAATGTGAAATTGAGCTGGTCAATGCTGATGAAGTTGACAGCGATATTATTGAAACATTTGAAGATGCATCTAAACAAAATGAATATTTGATTTTTGAAATTGTTCATGGATAATTTTATTGTTAGGTGTGTGTCTTCATTAAACTTCACTTCTCTTTTTTTAACACTAATTATATTATTATATAAGAACAAATATTCTTTTAGTGATTAATTATGAAAGGTATTGTACTGGCAGGAGGTTCTGGAACTCGTCTTTACCCAATTACAAAGGCGGTTTCCAAACAGTTATTGCCGCTTTATGATAAACCAATGATTTATTATCCAATTTCTGTGCTGATGCTTGCAGGAATTAAGGAAATACTGATAATTTCAACTCCAAGAGACTTGCCAATGTATAAGGATCTTCTTGGTGACGGAACCAGTCTCGGAATAAGATTTGAATATGCAGTTCAGGAAAATCCGAACGGTCTTGCCGAAGCATTCATTATCGGTGAAGACTTTATAGGTGACGATAATGTGGCACTTATTTTGGGAGATAACATTTTCCACGGTCACAGATTTACAGAAATACTCAAAAGAGCCACCCATTTAAAAGAAGGTGCTGTGATATTCGGATATTACACCAACAATCCTGAAGCATTCGGTGTTGTTGAATTTGACGATGAATGGAATGTATTGTCTATTGAGGAAAAGCCTGAAAAACCGAAATCAAACTATATTGTTCCGGGCCTGTACTTTTATGACAATGATGTGATTGAAATAGCCAAAAAGGTCAAGCCTTCCGACAGGGGAGAGGTGGAAATAACATCCGTCAACGAAGAGTATCTTAATCGTGGAAAGCTGAAAGTCGAACTTCTGGGAAGGGGAATGGCATGGCTGGATACAGGAACTCACGAGGGATTGCTTGAAGCTGCAAACTTCATCGAAACAGTTCAGAAAAGACAAGGTTTATATATCGCATGTCTTGAAGAGATTGCATATCTTAAAGGATACATTGATGATGAACAATTATTAAAAACAGCTGAAGAGCTTAAAAAGACAGATTACGGACAATACTTATTTAAATTAGTTAACAGGTGATGATTATGGGGAATTTTAAATTTACAGAAACTGAAATTAAAGACATGTTTGTAGTTGAGCCGACAGTTTTTGAAGACAACAGAGGATACTTCATGGAAACTTACCATGAAAAAGATTTTAAGGAAGCCGGACATGACTTAACATTCGTTCAGGATAATCAATCAAAATCTACAAAGGGAGTATTGAGAGGACTGCACTTGCAGGTCAACTACCCTCAGGGAAAACTTGTTCGTGTAATAAAAGGAAAGGTTTTTGATGTCGGAGTGGATTTGAGGGGGGATTCACCGACTTACGGTAAATGGTATGGTGAAATATTGTCTGAAGAAAATAAAAAACAATTATATATTCCTCCAAAATTTGCCCATGGATTTCTGGTATTGTCTGATGAGGCTGAATTTGTATACAAATGCACAGAATTCTATCATGGTGATGATGAAAGCGGAATCAAATGGGATGACCCGGATATAGGTGTTGAATGGCCATTGGATGGAATTGATGAAATAATATTATCAGATAAAGACAAGGAATGGAAAACCTTAAAAGAATCTAAAATTAAATATTAGTGGTTATTATGACAAACATTTTAGTTACCGGCGGAGCGGGATTTATAGGAAGTAATTTTGTAAGATATATGGTTAACAAATATTCAGATTATCATATTATCAATTTGGATGCTTTAACATATTGTGGAAATCTTGAAAACTTAATAGATATTGAAAATAAGGATAATTATACATTTGTTAAAGGAGATATTCGTGATAAGGAAGTTGTTGATGAACTTGTTAAAAAATCTGATTATGTTATCAATTTTGCCGCTGAAAGTCACGTTGACAGAAGCATTACCGATCCTGAAATCTTCATCAAATCAAATGTATTGGGTACACAGGTTCTTTTAAATGCGGCCAAGGAATACGGTGTTGATAAATACATTCAGATTTCCACTGATGAAGTTTATGGAACTCTTGGAAAGACCGGATATTTCACGGAAACCACTCCTTTACAGCCAAACAGTCCTTATTCAGCTTCAAAAGCTGGTGGGGATTTGATTACAAGGGCTTATTTTGAAACTTTTGATTTGCCTGTAAATATAACCAGATGCTCCAATAATTATGGGCCATATCAGTTTCCGGAAAAACTGATTCCTCTAATGATTTCAAATACCCTGGATGATAAAAAATTGCCTGTTTATGGTGACGGCAAAAACATCCGTGACTGGCTGCATGTCCATGACCACTGCACCGCCATTGATTTGGTTTTGCATGAAGGAAAACTTGGTGAGGTCTACAACATTGGAGGAAACAATGAAAAGGAAAATATTTACATTGTTAAACTGATTCTTGAAACTTTGGGTAAGGATGAATCCCTGATTGAATTTGTCACTGACCGTTTAGGTCATGATAGGCGGTATGCCATTGATTCAACAAAGATTCAGGAAGAGCTTGGATGGGCTCCGGATTATACATTTGAGGTAGGTATTAAGGAAACAATTCAATGGTATTTGGACAATCAGGATTGGATTGACCAGGTTAAGAGTGGCCAATATCAGGAGTACTATGAGAAAATGTATTCCAACAGGTAGATTTTTACACTTGAAATTCACCTCTCTTTTTTAAATATTTTTTATAATTTTTTTATTTTTATAATGTTATGTTTATATTTTTTAATATTTTTAGTCATAAATTCTATTTTTTTTTCAAAAGTTGATATGAAACTTTTTTCAAATTTAGGATAATTTTATATATTATCATACTTTAATAGTTATTATTAGTAAAAAATTAATGGGTATTTTTTTATTAGGGAAATGGTGATTTTGGATGTTGGAGCAATATTTGCCTTTTGTTGGATTAATTATTTTTGGTAATATTGAAAACTTGGTACTGTCATCTCAAGGAGTTGTGGCAGGTGTCAATCCCGTGAAATTGGGTATTGCAAGCATTCTTTGTGTTTCAATGTGGCTGATTATTGGAACATTCGGAACACAGCTTTTGATAAATTATGTTGATTTCATTGATTGCATTGGCGGTTTGGCTATTGTTATTTTAGGAGCTCAGGCAATGTTTACATCCATTAGAGGTGAATGAAATGGATTCGGAAATAATGCATTTCTTACCTTTGCTGGTTTTGGGAAACATTGAAAATTTAATTTTGGCCGCCCAGGGTGTTGAGGCACATGTTGATCCGTTGATTTTAGCAATGTTGAGTTTGACTGCGGTTGTCATGTGGTTGCTGATAGGAACATTCGCTACAAAATTCGCATTGAAATATGCCAGATTCATTAATTTCATCGGCGGTTTGGCAATATTCATTTTAGGTATTCAGGCAATTGTCCAGGCTATTCCTGGCATGATGGCTTTTTTCCATTAGATAATTATGTTATATTTAAAACACAGGGTTTATGGTTTAATATTTAAACTGTTCAAACACACTCATGTTGAAAAAAATAGGGTCTCTTTCATTATAGATTCCGGGCAATCCTTTAAGGGAAACTTAGATTACATTAAAAAGGAATTTGAAAAAAGAGGAGACTTTGAATTTCATTATTTTTATAAGGATAGGCTGTCCTTTAACAGCTTTAAAATGTTGGCAGGCTCCAGATACATTTTCTTAAACGATAATTTTTTCCCGCTCGCTTTCATGAATTTCGATGCTGAAAACATAATTGTTCAGCTGTGGCATGCTCCTGGGGCATCCAAGAAATTCGGCGGATCGGTTGATGTTGAAAGCAGGGATATTTTAAGAAGGATTTCTGAAAAAACAGATTGTCTGATTGTAACTTCAAAAAATATCATGGGCTTTTATGCTGAAGCTTTTCAAATGTCTGAATCTAAAATCAAGCCATTAGGTCTTCCAAGAATGGATTATTACTTTGAAAATCATGATTTAAATAAATTGAAGGCCGATTTTTACAGGAAATATGATATTTCTTCTGATAAAAAAATTATTCTATATGCCCCTACCTTTAGGGATGAGGAAAAATACAACAATGTCTTCAACTATCTGGACTTGAACAGGTTCAATGAGGAATTGGGAGATGAATATGTCCTGGCATTAAGGCTCCATCCAAAAATCAGAAATTTTTACAAGGATGACATTTCAGGTGAGGGGAAGTATATTGATGTGAGCGGCTGGGAGTCCGAACAGGAGCTGATGCTTATCAGTGATATTCTAATTACTGATTATTCATCAATCATGATTGAATATTCTGTTTTAAATAAGCCTACAGTATTTTTCACCTATGATCTGGATGAATATTTAACCAATGAACGTGGATTTTATTATGATTTTAAAACAACCGTTCCGGGACCTATCGTTTATACTTCAGATGATTTGATTGATGTGATTAAAAATAATAAATTCGACAAGAGCAAAATATCAGATTTTGTAAGGAGTCAATTTGATGAAATTGACGGTCGTTCATCTGAAAGAATTGTTGACTATCTTTTAAATAGGGGAAGGTAAAATGGATAATTTTGATGTTAGTGTTATAGTTCCAGTTTATAATGGTGAAGAGTATATAGGTGCAACACTCGATTCAATCATTAATCAGGATTTTAAAAATTTCGAACTCATTGTAATAGATGACGGGTCAACCGACAACAGCCTTGAGATAATAAAAGACAAATTATCCAAATCCACAATTGAATATAAAATCATCCATCAGGAAAATTCTGGAGTAAGCGCTGCTCGAAACTGCGGAATTTCAAACGCAAGAGGTGAATATCTGGTGTTTGTCGATGCTGATGATTATGTTACAGGAAATCATCTGTCTGAATTATACAATGGTGAAACAGATTTCAGTATGGTGCAGTTCATCAAAAAAGATGGTGAAAACCTATCCAAACCCCATCATTTCTCAGCAGAATTCATTTCATGTGATGATTTCATTAAAAAGGAGCTTAACATGGAAATGCCATTCAACTTTTGGCAGCTGATGTATAAGGCCAGTTTAATAAACGACAATGATGTCAGATTCAATCCGTCCCTGACTTATGGCGAGGACATTGATTTTGCACTCCGCGCTTTGAGTTATGGCAATACCGTTGCCGTAAGTAATGAGGCAACATATTATTATATTCAAAATCCAAACTCCGCAATAAACACATCTGCGTTCAAACGATTTGAGATAGTTGAAATATTTGAAAACCTGGCGGAATTTTATAAAAAACAAGGACGGGATGATTTGGCTAGATTGATCATTACTTCCAGAATTCCTAAGGCAATATTTGGGAACATGAACTACTTTTTTTATAATGACTATGATTTTAATGAAGTTATTGCTAAAATGAAAGAATTGGATTTGCTTACAAAGTTATCCAAATATGAAGGGGATGGAAAATTCAAATCCAAGATACGCTTATTTTTATTAAGTCCCAAAATATATTATAAAACATGGAAAAAATTAAAAAATTCTATTGATTAACATGAAAGTCTCAGTTGTAACACCTAACTATAATGGAGAAAAATTCCTTAAAACATTCCTGGAGTCCCTTAATAATGATAATGAATATATTGGGGAAGTAATCATCATTGATAACGGATCTGCTGATGGCAGTCTCAATTATCTTAAAAATTCTAAATTCGATTTTCCATTGGTTATAATTGAAAATAAGCAAAACAGAGGTTTTGCACCTGCAGTAAATCAGGGAATTGAAAAAGCCAGATACGAATATGTGTTTTCAATCAACAATGACACTGAAATAAAAGAGGGCTCCATCAAATCAATGGTCGATTTGATTTGTTCAAGTGAAGATATCTTTTCTGTTCAGGCAAAAATGCTTCAATACGACAACAAGCAATTGATTGACGATGTCGGAGATGAATATAATCTGCTCGGATGGACTAAAAAGACAGGTGAAAACCATCGAAGCGATGAATATGTTGATGTAAAGGAGATATTTTCAGCATGCGCAGGGGCGGCAATGTATAGAAAATCAGTGCTGTTGGAACTGGGGATGTTTGACAGAAATTTTTTTGCATATATGGAAGATGTGGACATTGCAATACGCTCAAGAATCCATGGATATAAAAATCTTCTATGTCCCGATGCTGTTGTATACCATATAGGCTCTGCAACAAGCGGAAGCAGATATAATGAATTTAAAGTCAGATTGGCTGCCCGTAACAATGTATGGGTGGTTTATAAAAACCTTCCTATTCCATTGAAGATTGTAAATTTCCTGTTCCTGTTTTTAGGGTTTTTGATTAAATACGTTTTCTTTGTAAAGAAAGGATTCGGTCAGGTTTATCTTGACGGCTTAAGGGAAGGACTGTCAAGTCGAAGTGAAAAAATCGATAAGGTCAAATTCCAAAGCAGAAATACGAAAAATTATTTTAAAATTGAATACAGATTAATAATCAACACTCTAAAATTTTTAAAAAAATAATCAGTGAGTTTTATGGACCTTTCAGTAGTTATTGTAAATTATCAGACATTTGAATTGACAAAAAATACTATAAATTCAATTCTTGAAAATGATTATCCCTTTTCATATGAGATATTTGTTGTGGATAATGCATCTTCTGATGATAGTCTGGCCAAGTTGCAGGAATATTTTAATGATAAAGTTAAATTTATCGCTTCAAAGGAAAACAACGGTTTTGCAGCCGGTAACAATCAGGCTCTAAGACAGGCCGGCGGCAAATATCAGCTACTTTTAAACTCAGACACTATAGTTTGCAAAAACACTTTGGAAGAAATTTACAGTTATATGGAAAGCCACGGTGATGTTGGAGCATGCGGGTGCAGGGTTCTTTTGGAAAACGGTGAGCTTGACAAGGCCTGTAAAAGGTCATTTCCCAATGTTAAAAACTCATTTTTCAGATTGTTCCATATACCTACAAAAAGCAAGGATGACAACTACAATCTAACTGATTTGCCGGATGATGAGGTCTATGAAATAGATTGCCTGACCGGAGCGTTCATGTTCATGAGAAAGGAAGCTCTCGACCAGGTGGGACTGTTGGATGAGACATTTTTCATGTATGGTGAAGACATTGACCTGTGCTACCGCATAAAGCATGGCGGCTGGAAGATAATCTATTACGGCAAGTCAAAAATCACTCACCTCAAGGGTGCAAGCAGCAAAAAACAAAAATCAAAACTTCTTTATGAGTTTTACCGTGCAATGTATATTTACTACAAAAAACATCATGCTCATCAATCATTTTTCCTGGTAAATTGGATGGTTTATTTGGGAATCGGCATTCTATGCTGTTTAAAACTGTTTTTAAATATCTTTAAAAAGAAAAATTAATTATATATTAATACAATATTATATTATAATAATAGATTTATTTTTGGTAGTTATTATGATAAAGGAAAATCAAAGGGCATTGAATATAATATTGATTTTAATCGATGTTTTAGTGATAATCGCATCACTGTTATGTTCTATCTGGTTAAGATTCAAAACTACTTTATTCGGTCCAATTGGAGGACATTTGGGCTTTTTTAGTTATCTATTATTTTTAGTATTGGCGGTTATTCCGGTTTATCTGATTTTATACTTTGCATTCGGTTTGTATAAACCGCGCAGAACCTATAAGAATATATTTTCAGAAGCTACACAGCTGGTAAAGGTAAATATCGCAGCATTCTTTACATTGGTTTCAATACTCTTTATCATAAATCAGCCTGACTTTTCAAGAATAATGCTGTTTTTATTAGCGATAATCGGTACATTCTTTGGAATAATTGAAAGATTCATTGTAAGAAGTGTTTTAAGGAATTTGAGAATTAACAATAAAAATTTAAAGCATATCTTAATTGTTGGGGATAATGATTTGGCATTCACATTTGCTCGAAAAATTCGTGAAAACCCTTATATGGGATTTGTTGTCAGTGGAATTTTAGGAAGGTCTGAGCATGTTGGAAAAGAAATTGAAGGAACCAAAATAATCGGTTCATTTAAAGATTTGGATTCAATTCTTGAGAATAACAGATATGACAGGGTTGTTCTGGCAATTCCTTTAAAGTATTATTATAAAATCAATGAGCTTGTGGAAAGCTGTGAAAAAGTCGGAATTAAGGCGGAAATCATTCCCGATTATATCAGGTATTTCCCGGCACAGCCGTCAGTGGACATGATTGAGGACATTCCAATAATCAATATTCGTTATGTTCCTCTCGACGACGGATTTAACAAGTTTCTTAAATATCTTTCAGATTATATAATATCCATAATAGCAATAATTATCACATCACCAATCATGATTGTTACAGCAATTGCTATTAAAGTGACATCTCCGGGTCCTATAATTTTTAAGCAGGAACGTATGGGATATAATGGTGAGACATTTATGATGTATAAGTTCCGCAGTATGAGGGTTCAAGATCCCGGTGAAGAAAAGTCCGAGTGGACCACTCCAGATGATCCAAGAAAAACTAAAGTCGGAGAAATAATTAGAAAAACCAGTATTGATGAATTGCCACAGTTTTTCAATGTTTTAAAAGGCGATATGAGTGTTGTCGGACCAAGACCGGAAAGACCATATTTTGTTGATCAGTTTAAGGAAACAATTCCGAAATACATGGTTAAACATCAGGTCAAACCGGGATTGACAGGATGGGCTCAAATTCATGGATGCCGTGGTGACACTTCCATTAAAAAACGTATAGAATTTGATATTGAATACGTAGAAAACTGGCATATGGGATTGGACTTGGCAATCATGATTAAAACTGCATTAAAGAAAAATCCTAATGCATATTAGCACTTTTGTGCATTTTTGCATGTGTGCACTTTGATAATATTTATATGAATTTTTTTAATAATATTGTTATTGAGATTACTTTTCAAATGCTCTCTCTCTAACTTTATATACACTATGAATATAAAATAATAATTAACTTTTCTATGAGGGGTTTGGTATGCAAGAAGAAATTTTACAAGAATATGAAAAAGTCAAAGATAAACTTTCTGAAGAAGAGTTTTTAGAAGAAATAGAAAGAATTAAAGCTGAAAATGGTGAAGTGGGTTTTATAGATGATTTTGGGGCTGCTCAAATGGTAGTGCAAAATCATAATGGAATCGACACTACAATTTTTGAAAATCAAGATAATGCAACATCCTTTTCAATGACTGAAGATCTTCAACAAAGATTCGATAAAGTTAAAGACCTAATTTCTGAAGAAGAATTCTTTTCCAGAATGGAAAAATACAAACAACAGGAAATTGACAACCCGTTCATGACCGATGTGAGTTTAGCGGACATGGTGGTTGGAGAATTAATTACAGAAGAACCTGAAGTCGTTTCTGAAAAACCTGAATTTGCAATCGATACAATTGATAAGCTGGAGGCCGGCAGTAAGGACGTTACCATTGCGGGCAGAGTAGTTTCAATTTCAAATCCAAGATCCTTTAAAACACGCAAAGGTCAGGACGGTCAGGTCTGCAATGTTGAGCTGATGGACAACACAGGTAAGATAAGGGCGGTATTCTGGACTCAAAACATCAAGCTGCTTAAAAATGTTAGTGAAGGAAACATCATCCAAATCAAGAACGTGGATATTAAGGAAGGATACACAGGTCTTGAAGCTAACTTAAGGCAAAGGTCCACCGTAGTTCATTTGGAAGAGGACATTACAAAATATCCTGCTTATGAAGAGGAAATCACAAAGATTGCGGATATTGAACCGGAAACCAAAGTAAACATTATAGCAAGAATCATTAGAATTCCAACTGTTAGAAGTTATGAAAAAAATGGAAAAGAAGGAAAAGTTGCATCTCTTGAATTGCAAGATGATTCAGGACAAATCTCTTACACATTATGGAATAAAAATGTTGAGCTAATAGATGATTTGAAATTGGAAGACGGAGATACCATTAAAATACTTCAGGCCCAAGCACGTAAAAGACAAAACAGGGACGGTGATGAGGAAATAACACTGACCCATTGGGATGGAAGAATCATTAAAGGAGATTACGATGTTCCCGAAATCCAACAGGAATTTTCACAAATCGGAGATTTAAGCGAACAAAGAGATGTTTCAATTATTGGTATTGTTTCAAGACTTCAAGATATTAGGATATTCACTAGAAAAACCGATAATACTGAAGGAAAATTAAGGAATTTTGATGTCAGGGATCCTACAGGCGAAATCAGAGTGACAGTTTGGGGTGATGATACTTCCTTACCAATCAATAAAGGGGACATCATTAAAATCATCGGCGGGGATGTCCGTTATGATGAATATACCCAAAGCCAGTATTCAATGAATACCACTTTTAATACACAAATTACTCTTAATCCTGAAAATTTAACAATCGAAGAATTGGATGAATTAAATTCATTAAGAGAAGAATTAAGACCAACTCCAATTGGAGAAGTTGAATTAATGGATGAGGATGGTATTGAAATTGATATAATCGGTAGAGTTTTATCACTTGAAGACATTCGTGAATTCCAAAGGGACAGTGGTGAAATAGGTCAGGTACGTTCTGCCATGTTTGCAGATGAGTCCGGTAAAGTCAGATTGTCATTATGGAATGAAAAGGCAAAAGGCGACTACGAAGTCGGTGAAGCTTATAGGATTGAAAATGCAAGAACCCGACTTGGAATGTACAATGTGGATTTGAACATTGGAAGCGGTTCAAGAATTATTAGACTATCAGAAGAAGAAGCCTCTCAAATGTTTATTCCAAAATTAGAAACATTGGAAAAAGCTCTTTATGACTATATTAGTATTGAAGAGGTTGAAGAAGATGAAGACGATAAAATCATCATCGGTAGAGTCATTGAAATCTTCGATACACGTACCTTTGAAAGGGACGACGGTGAAGGTCTTGTAAGAAATATAGAAATTGCTGATGATACAGGTTCAGTCACAGTTGTTCTTTGGAATGATGATGCGAATAAAGAATTTGAATTGGGTCAGGCTATAAAATTACAAAACCCACGTTTCAGATACAATGACAGAAGTAATCGTGTAGAGGCCAATGTGTCAAGTGCAACATCATTATTGGATCCAAGTGAGGATGAATTGGAAAAATTACCGTCATTTGATGAATTGATGGAAATAATTTTCGCTCCAAAAACCATCGAATCATTATATGAAGATGATACAAATGTCCATATCACTGCAACTATCAAAGAGGTTGGCACTGAAAGAACAATACTTGTAAAATGTCCTAACTGTAATTCTAATGTTGAAGAAAGTACTGAAGATTACATTTGTGATAATTGCGGACATGTATTTGATGAACCTAGATACACTCTTATGATTCCAACAACTATTGAAGATGAAACCGGCAGCATTCAAGCTACTTTCTTCGATAATTTAGCTGAAGAACTCATTGGAATGAAAAAAGAGGAAGTTATTTCCATTATGGATGATGGATATGGTATTGAAGACAAACTTGAAGATTTAGTGGGATATACTATAGAAATTATTGCTAATGTTAATTTCGATAATTATAATGAAACTAATAGGTTAAATCCTAAAAAACTTTTGAAAAAATACTGTTAAAAAAATAAATTAAAGGAATGATTATTATGGTCGAATTAAGTGATTTACCAGGTGTTGGAGAAAAAACAGCAGAAAAATTAAAAGATGCAGGTTTCGCTGATATGATGAGATTAGCAACCGCTACTCCTAAAGAATTATCTGTAAAAGCAGAAATTGGAGAAGGAGTTGCTGAAAAAGTAATTGAAGCTGCCAGAAGAGCTGAAAACATTACTTTTGAAACTGCATTGGAAGTTGATGAAAGAAGAAAGGATGTCGGTCACATCACTGTCGGAAGTCAGGAATTCAATGATTTAATCGGAGGAGGAATTGAAACCCAATCCATCACAGAAGTATTCGGTGAATTTGGATCAGGTAAAAGTCAGATTTCCCATGAGCTGGCTGTAACTGTTCAGTTACCTGAAGAATTAGGCGGTCTTGACGGTGAATGCGTATTTGTTGACACTGAAAACACTTTCCGTCCAGAAAGGGTAAGACAAATTGCAGAAGGATTTGAACTTGATACCGAAGAAGTATTAAGCAGAATTCATGTTGCTCGTGCATTCAATTCAGCTCACCAAATATTAATGGTGGATAAAATCAATGAGCTTATTCAAAGTGGAGCTAATGTTAAACTGGTCATTGTTGATTCTCTTATGGCTCACTTCAGGGCTGAATATGTTGGAAGAGAATCTTTAGCAGTAAGACAACAAAAATTAAACCAACATTTACATTCACTTCAACAAATTGCAAATACATACAATGTCGCAATATTCTTAACCAACCAGGTACAGGCAAAACCTGACTCATTCTTCGGAAGCCCTACCAAAGCTATCGGTGGACACGTTTTAGGACACGCTTCAACCTACAGAATTTGGCTTAAAAAAGGTCTTGCTGGAAAAAGAATCGCACGTTTAGTGGATTCCCCTCATTTGCCTGAAGGTGAATGTGTATTTAAAATTACTAGCGAAGGTATCGTTAGCTAATTTTAATTTTCTTTTTTTCTTAAATTTTTTATACTTTTTTTTACAATATTAATTTATGAATGAAATTGGAGTTACTATTTTATCAATCATTGTAATGATTGGCCTCGGATATTTTCTTAAAAGAATCGATTTTTTAACTGTAAAAGATATGAATCCGTTTAATAAAATAGTAATGTATATTTTATTACCTTGTATGATATTTCATGCATTGTATTCTGCTGATTTATCGTTACTTTCCAAATTGGGCATTTTGCCCTTTGTTATTCTGGCGTCATCAGTTGCAACGGGTATTGTTTCATTTATCGTTTTAAAAGCATTGAAATTGGATGACATTACATTATGGAGTGTGCTGGTTACTGTCATGATTGCCAACACCGGTTTTATGGGCTATCCTATCTCTTTAGGCATATTCGGTAGTGATGGTTTTTTAAGGGCTATATTTTGTGATATAGCCACTTTATGCATCTTTTTGATTTTGTCATTTGTTTTGATATTGAAATTTGGAGGTACTATAAAGACTGCGGTTCGTAAAATTGCTTTATTCCCTTCACTTTGGGCGGTAATTTTGGGTTTGTGCTTTAACATATTGAATATTCCTATCGGACCTGTTGTTGACAATACAGTTAATTACTTAGGTCAGGGCGCAATTCCTCTGATAATGATTGCTTTGGGTTTATCTATTGATTTTTCCGCATTGAAAAGAAGTCAAAGAATGATTATGTTCACTTCCATTATGAAATTAATGTTTTTCCCGCTGGTAGCATTTTTTGTCGCTTCCCATATTGGCCTAATTGATCTTCAGTATAAGATTTCAATTGTTGAGGCGGCCATGCCATCAGGGATGATGTCATTACTGCTTGCCACCACATACAAACTTGACTTTGAATTGACATCGGACTGCATATTAATCAACACTGTAATCTCTTTGATTACACTTCCGGCAATAATCATGTTACTCTAATAAAAAATCATTATTTTATCTTAACCTAAATTTATTATTTTGTAAAAAAATAATAATTATGCTTTATTTCACTAAATAATTTTAATATAATTTTTATTTAGGATTTAAAGCTATTTTTAACAAGTTTTTCTGTTCTAATATATAAACTTTACTCCAAGCTTTTTATGAATAGCTTTATATATGTGTATTTACTACATATGTATATCTAATATTATGTAAAAATTTTTACAACTATTTTTAAATTGCAATTTTTTATATATATTAGATATTTTTCACGACTTGTACAAGGTGAATTAATATGGCAGAAGATATAAATAATAACGAAGAATTAAGGATAGGTGTTTACGTCTGTCACTGTGGTGTAAACGTTGGTGGAGTAGTAGACTGTCCTAGTGTAGCAGAATACGCTAAGACTTTACCTGGCGTTGTTCACGCAACAGACTACAAATACATGTGTTCAGACCCTGGTCAAGCAATGATCCAAGAAGACATCAAAGAGAAAAACTTAAACAGAATTGTTGTAGCAGCATGTTCTCCTCGTCTTCACGAACCTACTTTCCGTAG
This sequence comes from uncultured Methanobrevibacter sp., assembly GCF_946408925.1. Taxonomy (GTDB): domain Archaea; phylum Methanobacteriota; class Methanobacteria; order Methanobacteriales; family Methanobacteriaceae; genus Methanocatella. The sequence continues at coordinate 71 of NZ_CAMJUE010000003.1, read as the reverse complement.
ATGTGTAGAAGAAGCTGGATTAAACAAATTCTTATTTGAATTTGCTAACTTAAGAGAACAAGACTCCTGGG
>NZ_CAMJUE010000002.1 GCF_946408925.1 uncultured Methanobrevibacter sp. | reverse complement strand
ATCTGCCAGGATCAAACAGAATTGAATCACATAACAGACATAATAAGTATAAAGTATTATGAAGTACGCTAAATATAGACGAGTATTACACTAAACTAGTTTGTAACTAATTCACCACATACTACAAAACCAACATCATACTTGAGAAAATTCAAGTACTCACAAAATATTTAGCTACATGCGGAAAGCAACCATCATAGTAAATATTGTTCCATACAATGTTACTTAGGTCATCGCCATAAAACACATAGCACATCTAATAGACAGACAAATTTTATTAACAAATTCAATTAAAAAATATTGCAAAAAATCATAATATCCTATGAAAGATTATAATATCCATATATAAGTAAAAATCATAAAATAAAATTAATATTTAGACAAAAATAAAATTATCATTAAAAATAAAATTAATATTTTTAAAAAAGTAGAAAAATGTGAATGAAAAAAAATATTTGAAAGAATAATAAAATTAAAAAGAGTCAATGAGTTTTACACATTCCGACTCCTTTTTAAAAATAACTAGTATATAAATGTATTCGTATATTTATAAATTAATCTAATTTTTTACGAATTACAGAAATAATTCTTGTTAAACTTCTATGCATTTTTATCCTATATTGTTCAACTATATCAAATCCAACCTCATCAACCATAGGTTTTAAGTCTACATAATGAGGTGACGCCATACAGAGGTAAGCGTCATCTTTCATATTATCATATATAGCATGGAAAAATTCCTTAAATATTTCTTCACCGTCAACATCACCAGTTGATGTGGAAATTCCATAAGGAGGATCTGTGACTACACTGGCTACCTTTTCATACATTTTAAGTTCTCTTACATCCAAATGAAAAGTCCTATAATCAGTAATTCCATAATAGTCTAAATTAATAGAGGCACCATTTTGCATTTTCCAATATATGTCTGATCCTACCACCTTGCAACCGATTAAACCTGCCTCGATTAAAATTCCTCCAGTTCCACAAAATGGATCAAGTAATAACTCCCCTTCTTTAATTCTTGATAAATTAACCATGCACCTAGCAAGTTTAGGATTCATTGATCCAGGATAGAAAAAGGGTCTTTTATGAGGTTTACTATCTTCAAAATGCTTTTTATCAAGTCTGATTCGTTCAATACCTACATATAAATCATCATCATGTGCAACCACTCTTATTAAGGAATTGGGTTTTGATAGATTTACTTTAATATTTTGGGAATTATCGAGGATTAATGTCCCCAATTTTCTTTCATAACCTACAGTATCGATGTCTGAACGAATTCTTTTTACTCTTACAGCAAAGTTTTTATCAATAATCTCTGACCATGCAACTGTTGCAGCATCACCATCCATGTTTCCAACATTAGTTTCCAATAAAAGTTCATGGATTTCATGGGTATAGCCCAATCTTTTAGTCAGAATCCTATAATATTCATCGAGATTTTGTTTTGAAATATCCCTTAAAATCACCAGTCCTTCTGTAATAGGATCTATTTCAGCATCAATATTTTCACATTCAATTACAGCTTTTAGTTCAGCCAGTGGCAATTCAGGATGTTCCTGTGACTGTATACATAATAATTCCATTAAATTCACCTAATCCAAATATATTCCATACTTTTTTAAATAGAAAAGTAGGTATTACTTTAATTCAAACCTCTCTTTTAAAGTGAAGAAATGCTCCTATAACCTTTTGTGAAATTCAAATATGTTTACTTAAAACCCCCTCACACTGTAAAGTTATTACTTAAATCATTTAATAACTTATTTTTTGAATTTATCAAAATGTCTTTGAATGGCATTTTCAGAAGAAACATCTATATCTTTTTGATTATTTTTAGGATATTCTTCCACTATTTCATCATTATAATTTTGCGAATCATTATTGTGATAATTATCCTCATTACCATAAGAATAATCATCACTTATTTGATTATAATCAACATCCCTTTTTCTAGCATTTGAAGTTTTATTGTATCCTGAATCATAAGGTTCATATTCATATGTATGACGTGGATGACTGCCGACATTTGAAAAGTCTTCCGGATAATATTCATATTCCCTCCTTGGAGGATTGTTTCTTTCATGGGTTATTGGAGTAATTGGTTCATATTCATCAAAGTACTCATTTCTTCCCATATAATCATCATAATCCACATAATCAGATTTATTAAAAGGAACATTTTCCCTTGGGTAATAATCCTCATCAGGGAAACTTCTTTGTGAATATTGAGGTACTGATTGTGGAGGCGCCTGGAAATTTCTTGGCCCAGTCATTCTTGAAAATATAATCTCCTCAACTTCAGACGGATTAGAGATATTCTTTAGCTCCAGTTGATTATTGTCATATGCACTAAAAACAGAAACGGAACCCACATTAAATATTCTGGCAAATATTGACTGAGAAGTATTCACATCCTGAATTGTTGAATATGGCATATAATTTTTTTTAGTGGACAAAACACCTGACTTGATAATGATTTTACTGTCTGTTAATGTGTATTCCATTGAATACCATCCGATTAATTGCCAAATTATATAAATAACATCAATAAGAATGATAACAAAAAAAGCTATAGCAGTATATCTGGTTAATGAAAGCTTAATTTGAGAAATCATATATACCTGCATTTCTCCTATAAATCTTATTGCCATAGGAGATATAATCAATATAATCACCAATAAAACAATGCCAAATATGGCTTTTTTACAACCTAAAAGCATATTGGGTTTGGTTTTATAAATGACCTGATTATATGCATTTCCATCATTTTTATCAAATAACATAATTAATACTATTATACATTATTTTAAATAAAGTTTTACAAAAAAAGTTATAAAAAATAAGCCTCAGCTCGCCCATCATTCATCACATATCAGAGCTCATAGGGTTCATCATTGGCTTATTATTAATTAAATTTATCCAAACATCATACCTGCTTCAGATTTGAACAATTCGTCTTCCTTATTTTTATCCATGACTTTGTCAACTGCTTTCATAAAGTCATCGACAGTGATTTTATCACGTTTTGCACGAATTGCAAACATACCTGCTTCAGTACATACTGCTTTTAAATCAGCACCTGAAAATCCATCAGTCAGATTAGCTAATAAATCAACGTCAGCTTCTTCATCAAATGACATGTTTTTAGTGTGGATTTTGAGAATTTCACGTCTTCCGTCTTCATTTGGAAGAGGCACTTCAATAAATCTGTCAAAACGACCAGGACGTAAAAGTGCAGGGTCCAAGATATCCGGCCTATTGGTAGCCCCAATAATTCCAATATCTCCTCTTGATTCAAATCCGTCAAGTTCTGCTAGCAATTGCATTAAAGTTCTTTGAACTTCCCTGTCTCCACTAGTTGAACTTTTAAGTCTTTTGGCCGCAACAGCATCCAATTCATCAATAAATATAATCGCAGGAGCCTTTTCTTTTGCAAGTTCAAACACTTCACGAACAAGTCTTGCCCCTTCACCAATGTATTTTTTAACAAATTCAGATGCCACTATCTTAATGAAAGTAGCATTAGTTTCATTAGCTACCGCTTTTGCAAGTAATGTTTTACCAGTTCCAGGAGGCCCATATAATAATATTCCTTTTGGTGGCTCGATACCTACCCTTTCAAATAATTCAGGTTCTGTTAAAGGAAGTTCAACAGTTTCTTTGACTTCTATAATTTGATCTTCCAATCCTCCAATTTTCTCATAGGTAATATCAGGTTTGGTTTCAATTTCCATACCTGAAACATTAGCATCTTTTTCTGACGGTAATACTTCCACTATACCGAAAGTTTGTTGATTGAGCGCAACTCTTGAACCTGCGACTAATAATTTTTCATCTAAGAATTTTGAGTAATTAACAAGAAAACTAGGACCAGTACTGCTTTTGACTGTCATTCTATGATCATCCAATACTTCTGTAATAGTAGCAAGTACCAAAGGAGGTGACCTAAATCTATCTACTTCAGATCTAAGAGATTTTACTTCCCTTTCAAGTCTAATTTTTTCATTTTCTATTAAGACTTTGTCCTTTTCTAATTTCCTAACTTTCCACATTAAGTTACTTTTAGCTTTGGATTTTTCTTCTCTTAAAGAATCAATTTCCTCATTTAAAAAATCGATTTTTTCAATCAGTTGTTCTTTTGAAGAATTTTCCAAATCATTAAAATCATCCATGTGAATCATCTCCAGTTAGTTTAAAAATTTTAACAACATGTTACTTTAATAACAATTAGTAACTTTAAAGTATTTAAAGGTATTCATTTTAATCAATACTAACAATTATTATATAACATTACTAATATATAATTAATTAAAAAATAGGGGGAAATGATTACATGGAATGTGAAATTTGCGGTAAACCCGTACCAGAAAACAATCCCATAAGAGCAAAAATAGAAGGATCAGTGATGATTGTATGTAAAGAATGCTCAAAACTTGGAAAAGTTCAAAAAACACCTCCAAAACCAAAATTTGTTAAACAGAATAAAAACAAAAGACCGAAAACCACCAGAAACAAAGTCTATTCAAGAAATGAAGAACCTTCAGAAGAATTGGTTGAAGACTTCAGTATAAAAGTCAGAAAAGCTAGAGAAGGAAAAGGCTGGTCTCGTGAAGATTTAGGAAAAAAAATTAATGAGAGAGTTTCAGTGATTAACAGAATCGAAACCGGTAAAATGACTCCGGATATAAAACTTACAAAAAAGCTGGAAAATACCCTTGGTATAAAATTACTTGAAAAAGTAGATAATATTGATTTGAATCAATTTATTAGCAATTCATCCGGAGAAAGAACATTAGGCAATATTATGAAAATAAAAAGAAAATAGCTATTTGTTATAGCTATTCAATTTATCATTTCTAATATGTCTTTCTTTTTTATTTATTTTATAATCAATCATCCCATCATTAACTGCCTTATTTGAATGATAAGATTTGAATTCTTCAGCATTGTTTAAAACATATTCCAGTTTGGAATAGGCACCATATTCATCACTAACAACAACCACATGGGCTGGAGGATGAATTTTTTTAACCTGCATAATGCTTAATGTAGTGTCTTCCTTTACAAAAAATGCAGTAGCAACTTTAGAACGGGTTTTAAGTTTTGAATTTAAAATTCCCTCAACTAATGAATCTGCAAAATCTGCATCCACTATTTTAGGTTTTGTTGTTAAATTTAAATTACCATGGCGCTCCATATCTGCGATAGCACTGAGTAATTTAGAATTATTTTCTCCTCTAATTAATATTAATGCCATGACAATCACCTATTTTGGAATGATTTCAATAATCTGGATCTGAATACCACTAAAAGTATTAAAATAATACCTACAGCAGTTTGAATACTTCCCAATATGTTTAAAATATTGCCATCAATAGGCAAATCCCATGCAGGAGAAGATCTATCTCCAGGTAATGCATTATAATAAACACCAACTGCCTTGGAACCTTGTTTTACATTAATATCCTTAGGCTCCACATGGTCAACACCCATTATATATCCATTATTGATAGCCCTATTGACTGAACCGGCAATAGCTGATGCATCATATCCATATTTTGCAACAGCCGCTTCAACAATTTCGGCAGTAGTGGATGATAAACCAGGCTTATCACTTCCATAAACTGAAACACTAACAGCATTTTGACTAACTGTTAAAGCAGAACCTAATGCTTCGTATGCATGAACAATCCTAAGCTCAGAATTACAAACAGGACATCTGTCAAATGATTCCGCTCTAGGATAACCCATAGCCCAACCGCAATCATCACATACTTTAGAGTATTCTTCATCCATCGGATAACCGGTCTGGTTCATTTCAATAGGAGTAAACATGTCTTCAGTTGAAATACCGGATATGAGATTTACTCCACCTCCACCATATTTTTCACCGGAATCTTTAGCCACTTCACCCATAGCTTCTGAAAGAATGGTAGTTGCTGGATATCCGTCCCTGATCATTTTTCCAATGTTCATTGCAGTTTCTTTTCTTACATTATCTGCTGTTCCGTATAATGGGTTTCCTGCAGTGTTCCTTAAGTGAATAATAGCTCCTTTTTGACCCGGCTGCAGTGTAGCCACTCCACTTGTATATGGAGTTACTTTAATATCATTACTTGCATCGTCCACAGTTATGACATAAGCATTAAATGACCCTCCAATAGCTGCACCAATGTTCGGACCACCAACTAAAAGACGAGCCCCCTTAAATTGAGATGCAAGTGAAGCCGCAGAAGCCGCAGAAGCATTGTTTTCCAAATTAGCCACAGCATCAATTACAGAATCCAACCTTGATTCAGAACTACCTGTACCCCCTGACAGCACTGCAAAATGGTTAACTTTAGACATTAAGAATGTAGATTGGAACATGTTTTCTGCAAAAGACATGCTTCCAGCTGCCACACCATTTGGATCATTACCGGAAGGGTCTGTAATAACAATGATGTTACATGTAGCTGCAACACTACTCATTGTCATTAAAAATACTATTAAAAAAACAACAAAGACATTAAATTTTTTTAATTTCATTTAGTCCCTCCCTCCGTTTTATTATTTAATTCGACAGAAGAAAAGTCTTCTATAACAGTTACTGTAACAACACCAGTGTTTTTATCTACTTGAACATCTGCAGCTGTAATAGGCTCAACAGATGTACCCGGCACCGTTGATCGTGTGGCAAATTCCTGCGCCGTTTGTATCGCATCCTGAAGCGAAACTTCTCTTTTAGAAGTTTTTAAAATATCGCCATAAATTATACTACCATCCCTAAAACCGGCTTGATTAACATTATATCTAATTGTATCAACTGGAACGATATCATTTCCTTTAACAATAACTCCAGAAATAGGAATACCATCATTCATATCATCAGATGATGCAAATGCAACATATGTAATTAAACGACCGCAAAGAATTAAAATAAACGCCAATAATAAAATAATTAATGTGTCTCTCCTAATCTTTATAAACATGTTTATATCCTCTTAGTATCATATTCTTTTAAAAAGAATAGCATTTATACATTTATTATATTAAATCAATTTAATATTTAAATTTATATAATATCTGATAAAAGTGACTCTGCAGGGTCCATTCCCTGAGCACCTATCAATAAAATTATGTCATCTTCATCAGCTTTTTTTATAACTTCACTTAAACAATCTTTTAAATTATCAAAATGAGCATAATCAATATTATTTTTATTTAAAGTGGTGAAAAATACATCTTTCTCATCATCTTCAACAACATTCAACTCGTTTACAACATCATTACTTGAAGATAAATACAGCTCAATTCTCTCATCCATAGATTCGACCAATGCATCAACATTCAACTGATTGATTTCAACACCTCTTGAACCTCTGATTGCACAGGCCACATGCAATTTTTTATTCTCAGGCAGCAATTTTAGAGTTTCGGAAATTGTAGCCCTGATTCCATCAGGATTATGTGCGAAGTCGTCATAAATCAACGGTTTATCATTTAACTTAGCGAAACGTCTATTCAATGCTTTGTATGTTTTAACACCACTGACAATATCCTCGATTTTTATGCCTAATGAAATACATGCACCTATAGCTGATAAAATGTTTTGAATGAAATGACTGCTGTTGAAAGGCAATTCCTCTATAGATAATATTGCCTCATCTTTATAAATGATTGAATTGCCGTCAAAATAAACTGCATCATCCCTGTCCATTTCAGACATGGATGTGTAAAATGGATTTTGAGCATCAAGTGACCTTACAAGCTCATCATCATAATTTAAAATGGTAATTCCCTTACCTATGGCTTCCGGAACCGCCTTTATTTCATCATATACGTCTTCAATGGAATTTACAAGTCCAATGTGATCCATTGCAATGTTGGTTATAACGCCAACTTGAGGATTTACAGCCTCACTCATCAGTGCTGCATGATTTTTCATTAATTTTCCAAGCCATCCCTGAACTTCAGATATTTCAATTACCAAATAATCAAGTTCTCCATTGGCCCTAACCTCATCCGAAATCATTTTGGATACCATCGGATCAATCAGTGTATTGAATTCAGACTCACTGTCAGTATTGGTAAGCACATGATGATTTGAATTTTTTAGAATATGATAAATTAAATGTGAGGTTGTTGATTTTCCGTTTGTACCTGTAATGACTATGTTTGTTGAAAGTGGGGATTCGTTTCTAATTGTATATGACAGAGCATAGGCATTTGCAAGTTCAATCCTATCTGTAATAATTAACGGGAAATTTAATCTTTCTGCTGCTTCAATAGCCCCATCTTTTGGATTTTGTGTGATAAGACATGCAATATTTTTATTGAATGCCATTTCAATACCTGTTCCATTTATCCAGTGCCTTATAACAATATCTCCAGTATGAGCATCATTTAAAAATGTAAATCTTCCGGTAAATCCGTCAATTGAGAAAAATTCATCATTACCAACAATTTTACCTTCAACTGCATTAACCAACTCACAAATGTCTTCTAACGGATCAGGTTTTGAAAGTCTTTTCACATAGTCTTTTGCAAGTTGAATGTCATCTATAATGATTAATGGAAAATTTAATCGATTTGCGGTTTCAATAGCTCCATCTCTAGGTTCCGGAGTTATCAGACATGCAATATTCTTATTAAATGCCATTTCAACACCCACTGAATCAATCCATTCTCTTACAACAACATCACCGGTGTGTGCATCATGTAAAAAAGTAAATTTTCCAGAAAATCCATCTATTGAGAAATAATCATCATTTCCTATAAGTTTTCCATTGATAGAATTAGCTAAATCTTGAATATCCATAAAAAATCACCAAAAAAAGAATTTAGAAAAGGTACATTTTCGCAATTATACCTATAATACATAGTAATGCTGTAGCACCCCAATATGTTAAAATTATTTTTACTTCAGACATGCCATAGTGGTTCAATGTATGATGTAAGGGTTCTACAGGCAATTTGATAATATGTGCCCTGTGAAGTAAACTGACAACAACTGAAATAATCGGCACACCTAATGCAAGAACACCAAAGTATGGAATGTCACATACTAAAACTGCAGCCGCATAACCTGTGCCCAATACAAATGATCCGGTATCTCCCATGAATATTGATGCCGGATACTTATTGAACACTAAAAATCCTAAGCATATTCCTGAAAGAATTAAAAACACCGGAATGATTGTTGCCTGTCCAAATAAGTAACCATATACACAACAAGCAATGGAAGCGATTCCCACAATTCCCGCAGCAAGACCATCCATACCATCTATGAGATTTACTGAATTAATAGATCCTAAAACCGCAATTATTACAACCGGAATTGCCAATATTCCTAATTGGAATCCGCCTAAAGTAGTTACAACACCAGTCAATGCTAAAAATAACCCTAAAACAATTTGACAGATTATTTTTTCTGTTTCTTCAGGTTCTGTTTTGATTGGAACTTCACCGACCACTTCAACTTTACCCGCTTTAAGCAAATCATCAACTTCTGCCTTTGCTTTTGGAGTTGCGACACGAACTTCCTCACCAGGTTCAACATCCAATCGACCTAATGTTATAGTTTCATTTGAAGTGTTTACTACAATCTTTTGAATTTCTTTAACCTTAAGGCCGATTAAATCATCGACCATACCTACAATTCCACCTGCGAGCATAATGAATGATACGATTAATATTGGAGTGTTTTTGTAATATAATGCAATGAGCAATGAAATTGTAAAAAGAAAAGCTATTCCCCCCATAGTAGGAGTACCGCTTTTATGTCTATGTTCACTAACTATAGGATTGTCTGCAATCCTTGCTTTCAATAATATTCTTTTAACATACCATGTAAAGAATATGGTAGCACATAATGTTATTAAAAAAAGAATTAACATATCTGTATTATTCATTATACCACACTATCAATATTTTTAGATTATAAAGATATTTATAAATAATACTATATAATTATAACTTATAATACAGAATTAAATTAATTTTTCAACAAGTTTTTCAAGAGCCTCTTTGGTGTTAGCTTTGACTGTAACCCTTTGATAACCTGCAGGACCATGTACAACAAAGTCATTATCTTCAAATGATTTAACCGGTTCATTAGGATTTGGTCCCTGATAATTACCAACCGGAATTTCAGTTGAATAATTGTATTGAAGTTTATCTGAAATGCCCGCTAAACTGAATTCCCCGATTGCCATATTCACAAGCTCACATAATGAGTTTACACCGCATGTGGCTGTAGTCAAATATCTTGTACCGTTAGGACGGGTATTCACTTCAATGGCATACAACTGATTATTTTTTCTTGAATACATGAAATCCATTTCAAAAATGCCGTCGGAATCGAGATTTTTAGCAATCTTGTAAGCAGTATGCTGAACCAGATTATTGTCCAATCCTTCAACCAAGCAGGGTCCTGTTTTTGTTTTGTTTAATGGGTGTGTTCCTTCCAATGTGGTTTCTCCTTTATAAATTGGAGGCAGCGCCACATATTCCCCATTAAATCCCAATACTTCAATTGATATTTCAGCCCCTTCAATAAACTCCTCACACAGCGCATGGTCAAATTCCTCAAAATAATCTTTAACATCTTCAATTGAACTTGCAACTTTGATGTCTTTTCCGCCCTGACCTTCACCCTGCTTCAATACAACCGGGAATTCAAGTTCTAACTCATCAGGACTGTTTAATATTTGATATTGTGGAGTTGTAACACCAATGTCTGAGTAAAAACCTTTTGTTTTTATCTTATCGGAAGTTAACTCAACAGCACGAACTCCTGCTGCAATGACAGGTATTCCATAATCTTTTTCCAGTTCCTCTTTCATATGTGCAACATCAATCAATGGAGGGTCAATTCCGATTAGCGGAACAACCGCATCAACATTTTGCATTAATGCAACTTGTTTTGGACCATCCATTCCACGAGGTACAATAAATACCTGGTCGGGCAAATCCAAATTAATGGCTTCATCATTGGATTCTGTTAAAATACTTTCAATTCCTTTAGACCTTACATACCAGTCTAAATCATCATATAATCTTGATCCGATAAACAATAACTTCATAATATAATTCCTTTTAAAATTTCTATAAACTCATTGGCTGCCTTTTCAACTTTTAGTGTTGGCTTTTCACCCCAATCCATGGTTTCGGGTTCAATACCAACAAATATTATTCCAAAATCCATGTCTTTTTCAAGGTATCTTACAAAGAATGACAAGGACATTGAATGGGTTGAAATACCAATGTTTGCAAATTCATATTTATTGACAATCTGCATTTCACCAGGTTGCAAGTCCATAAGGCATGCGTCAACGATTATTAAATGAGTTGGCTTTTCTTTTCGGATTTTGCCCGTGAAATTTTCAGGCACTGTTTTACCGTCAATAAACAATAGATTTTTATTTTCGATATTTTCTTCCTTTAACTTCTTTATAATGAATGGTCCAACACCATCATCACTTTTAAGTTCGTTACCTACACCCAATACTATTAATTTCTCACAATCTGATAAAAAATTGTTTAATTGAGATTCAAAGCTCATATATTCACCTACAAATATTTTGTTTCAATACTCTCAATCCCATTTCCCATTATATATTTTAGTTCCACATGTATAAAGTCATTTACTTTTATTTGTTTTTCATTTAAAGGTATCAATAATGGAGGGTTCAACATAGGCATTGGTCCGGCAACTATATTGTCTGTAAGTACTGTATAACTTGTAATCTTTAAACCGTTTAATATTGCATCCTTTTTAGATTTCAATTTCAATTCCGTTTTAAATTGTGGATTGATATCATCTAAAAAGTTGAATGCAGAATAAAACTTTTCATCTGAAAGGGTTTCATAAATAGCACCTTCATCCCAGTGAATATGGTGCATTTCCATGTTAACAAGCTCGACTGTGTTGATGATTGCCTGAGGAATGATTTTTCCATTGTCTTTAAGGAATTTTCTTGCATGATTTAATACGGGAATTTCCTCTTCATCAATCAGTGCGGTGTCAAGCATTTCACAAACTATCAAATCAGCCTTTTTGGCAAAATCATAGTCTAAAACATCAGTGTTTATAACCTGAACATTGTCAAAATCTGCTAAATTTTCTTTTGCACAGTTGTATGCTTTTTTATCAATCTCCAACGAGATGATTTCATTAAACTTTGATGTTAAAAAATAGGATAGGACTCCACTCCCACATCCCAAATCATATGCCACATCACAATTTGAATCATATTCCTGAATTGCCTGATAAAATACGGATAATCTCTCCGTATCCTTTAATAAATCATGATGATAAGGAGTGGTTCTGAATTTCATAAAAAAAATTAAAGGAAGATTTAGTGAACATGAGGGTGGTCATGTGAGTGACCAGGTTCTTTAAATTCTTCTCCATTTGCAGTACTTGTAAGTTTTACGTGTTCTACACCTTTGAGTCTCATGATTCTTTCAGTCAAATCACGTATTTCTGCAATATCCCCATTTACAACAACAATTTCCATACAATATTTATCAGTCATGTGAATATGCATACTTGTATTGATCTCGTTTCTGAAACTGTGTTGGATTTCCGCTAGATTTTCCATAACTCCTGTGTAGTGGTGGTCATAGATGATTGTTACAATACCAATTCTTTGCCCTTCCATGGAATTCATCCATTGATATCTTACAATATAATCCTGAAGTGCATCACGAATTCCTTTTGAACGAGATTGGTATCCTCTTTCTTTTAACACCTCATCAAAATCAGCGAGTAATTTTTTAGGTAATGACATACTAATTCTCATCATAAAAAACACATCATAATTTTAATTTATATAAGTATATTTTATTTATTAACTTATATAAATATTATGATTAAATTGAAAAATAATATTACTTAAATATTATGAAAAATATTAAAAATATTATTCCACCAACAGATAATATTCCCCATCATCCTTAGTGATAGTTTTTAAAAGCCCTTTATTTTGAAGAGACAATATAATATGGTACATTCTGAAGTTTGTAAGCTCCAAATCCCCATATAACAAATGACCTTCCAAAGTATATTTGGAAACAAGGTTTTTATCATCAACCAGCTCCTGAATTAATTTATATGAATCTTTTTCTTTTTGGTTCAGTTCCAGTTCTTCCAAATCCTGTTTGGAATTAACTGTGTTGATTTCTTTTTCGCTTTCAGATAAATTAGCCTTTTTATCCTTAAAAATAACCAATCCTTTATCCTGAAGTTCTTCCAAGATTTGAACTAAGTCATACTCATGAAATCCCAACTCCTTTTTAAGCAAATTTATTGGAACTCCGTCAGGATATTCTATATTGAATATTTTAATCTGTTTTAAGACCACATCTTCATTACGAGTAATATTTATCATATAATCAGCCGGTTAATTGATAATAATTATTATGAATTTAATAATACTTAAATATTTAGGACAACTGCATTTCATTTTCCAATGCCTTTGCCTCCTGACGGTTCTTTTCAGCATTTTCCTCAGGAGTTAAGTTGGAAGGTCTTGTGAAAAACAATTCCAGGTCATTAACAACCTGACATATTGACATATGAACCAATTCCTTTAAAGCAAGACTTTTTTGAACCCTGTTTAAAGAATCCTCATTATAAATCATGTCATAATCATTTTTATAATCTTCACGAATTTTAGAGGCATCCAACTTATTTTGTAAATCGTCTTCCTCATATTCTTCAGTTAATAGCAAAAAGTTTATCAGTTCTTCTTTTTCATCATTGAAATCTTTATCCGGATTTTCTATAACATCATAGAAGTAACTGCTAACAGACTGGAACACATCCCGTGAAACATTGCCGTTAATAATATTGTCCAGGAACAAATCAAAAGTTTCTGAAATATAGTACTTTCCATTTTCCATTTTTGTATTGAACACCAATTCATTTTCGACATTAGCCACATACTGGATTAAAACTATATCCTTTCCTTTTTCAAAGGTCTTAACATCGAATTTAGTGTTTTTCAACTTATAATCAGAATTCACTTTCAATGCATTTTCAACATTTTCAATATTTTCTTTTGAAATCTCGATAAAATTTTCTGCCATACAATCAACCTACTTATTAGTATATTGAATTGATTATTAAAGTATTTATTTATTGAATTTTATAATAGATTTATGGAAGCTGAAGACATATTAGGTGAACTAAAAGAATTATCCGTAAACAAAAATGTTTCAAAAGATGAATTAATGGAAATACTTAAAAAATATGCCCGTATAATTTCAGTTCAAGATTTAATGATGGCTACAGCCCGTATGAGAAAAGATGGAGAATATGTTCAGAAAAATTACCGTGAAAAATACCTGAAAGTATACATAAAGTATTTCATAATGCGAATGAATGAAGTGAAAGAATTCAGTGATTATGAGAATACAAACATTGACAAAAAATCCTTTGACACTTCCTTTCCGATGCTTGAGAGAACTTTTGAAAAGGAAAGGCTGGGAAATGCCGATGATGATAAATTCCCATTGATATATGTTATTACAGCATTATACACCACATTCATTTTAGAAGAACCTATTCACCCTGTGGGAAGTGAATTTCCAGGAAGTTTATTTGTTGAAGAAAAAAACGGGGAATTTTTCTGCCCAGTTAAAGACAATCAAAAGGACAATGTTAATGCAATTTGCCATTTATGCCTTGCTGAGCAAACACCCGATATTTAGGAGATGACAGTTATGAATATTTGCCTATATGGATCAGGAAGTCCCAAAACCGATTCAATCTACACTGACGAAGCCTATGATTTAGGTTGTAAATTAGCCGAAAACAATCATACTCTTGTATTCGGTGGTGGAGACACAGGAATGATGGGCGCATGTGCCCATGGAGTGCATGACAGTAATGGAAAATCAATTGGAATTGCTCCTGAATGGATTGGAAATTTTGAACCGCTATGCCAAAAGTGCAGTGAATTCATATATGTTGATTCAATGGATGAGAGAAAACAGAAGTTTCTGGAAAATTCAGATGTATTTATAATCTCTCCAGGCGGCATCGGCACAATGGATGAGTTTTTTGAAATAATTACTCTCCGCAAATTAAAACAGCACGATAAGGAAATCATTATATTCAACATCAATCATTTTTACGACACAATGCTTAAAATGATTGATGAAATGGGTGAGAAGGGTTTTCTATACAAACAGGAAGAGCTTTTCAAAGTGGCCACCTCAATTGATGAAATTTTCAATCATTTAAATGATATGGAAATACGAGAATAATAAAAACTAGCTAAAAAGTGGTTAAAATGATTAATCAAACATTGGAAACAGTTAAACGGATAGAAAACGCCGATAATATCGACATTAAAAAAACGATTGAAAAAGCAGCCACCGCAGGTTATCTTGGCGAAAAACATTTTTACTGCACAGTTATAGAGGAAGGCGGACTGACACACACAGTGCCTGAGATATTAGGCGACCCATATAAGTCACAACCTCTTGACAACTTATACTTTGACATCATATCCAAGGCACTGGACCATGACGGAATTTACATTTCTTTAGGATACTGCACACCAAATCTGTTCATTCCAGACAGTGACTGTGATGAGATTATTGAATATAGCGACTATGATTTGGAAGAGGATGAATACGAGTATCTGATGGAGTACGGATTAATCACAGCAGACATGGTTAAAAAATTCAAAATTTATGCTGAAGAAGGTATTTCCGGTCATGAACGCACAGAAGATGTTGGATTGATGATTAACATTTTTGATGGTGAATATAAGGCGTATTTTGCATTGAGGTCAACTGACCAGTGCATGTCAAGTTTTAGAATTTTACCATTAAGTCTGGATTATCAAAAAGAGCATCCATTATCTCTGAAAAATCCAATCAATCAGATTTTAATTGAAATGATTGACAAAAATATTGTTTTAAAATAAATATAATTTTAAATTATTGTAATAATGAAAGGGATGAGATTTAATCCCTATTTTAAATTTTTTCCAAATTCATAGGCACCATTTGGATATTTTGAAAACTCGGTCATTGATAAGGTTCCACAACCATATCCTAAAACCCGCCCGCAATCTTCTAAATTAAGATAACGTATCAACGTATCATAATGAGACTCCAAAGACTCAAATGTCCAGTCATCGCTGTTGTATGCAACACTCAGCAATGCTGATTTCAAATGCTTTTGCTGGATAGAGAAATTTCTAGAACAGAACCTGTCAATTACTGTTTTAAGCTGAGCAGTCATTCCATAATAATATAGTGGTGTGACAAATACTATCATGTCTGATTCAAGGATTTGTTCACGAAAAACATCCATATCATCATTTAAAACACATTCACCCTCATAACCACAGTTTACACATCCAATACATGGTGAAACATTACAGTGAGCTGTGTCGATTTCAGTTATGGTGTGACCTGCCCCTATAGCTCCTTTTTTGAAATTATCAGCCAACAAATTTGATGATCCATGTTTATTTGGACTTCCCTTTAATACTACAATTTTCATATTAACAACTCCATTTGGACATATTTTTAACTTTGAAAAAATATAATATTAACTACGGAGGTTAAAAAATGAAAATTAAATCAATAATATTGGCACTAGCAGTACTCATCTTGGCGTGTAGCATGACAGCTATTGCTGCTGAAAATGTTGACGTCTCCGGACACACATCACGGCAGGCATAACATCCTATACATCGGTTCCATTCATCCATTTCACTGACTGATGGGTATTTGGCATTTTGAACCTTGCTTGCCATTTTTTTCATGATGCCCTCAACTTTTAATCTTCCTTCAACAGCCGGTTCAGCAGGAGATTTTGTTTCAAGTATTCCTGCTTTTTTAGCACCATCAATCAGACTTTGACCCTTTTCATCGTTGATTTCAATGAATGTCCAACCGTCTTCAGCTCCCCAGTTTCCACAGGCAATGTTTGCTTTTCTAGGGATTTTAACATCACATCTTTGACAATTGTCACGGCGTCCATATCCTTCGTTTTCCAAATCATGGATTTTTACACCCTTTTCTGTTCCGTCTTTTAGTTCAATTATGAATTGTCCTTTGTCGATTTCTTCACTTTCCACATCATCCTGGTTAACATCATAGAATAATTCTATCATTTTTCTTCCGGTGATTGGAGATACAGTTCCTCCACAATTCAAACCAACAGTGTAGATATTGTTTTTGTTAATTTTATATCTTTTAATAAGTTCATCAATGGATCGCATGTCGCACGGTTTTACCGCAACTGCAACTTTCTTGTCAAATAAGTATTTCTGAATGATGTTTCCAACCATTGTTGGAGCACAGTGGTATGAACCCGCAGCACCAATTAAATCCTGTGAGTCTGTTATGAATGTTGGTACTCCGTCATAGATATCATCACCCGGTTTGATAGCCAACACTCCATCGACAAGACCTTCATCGAGCAAGTATTTGAATATACTGGTTACTGCTCCTTCACATTCCCCTGCTTTGTGAATTTCCTTGTTTTGAGATTTTGCTAAAACATAACTCATATTTACACCTCTATAAATTGCCTGATAGTTTTTCTATTATCTCAATTTCACTTAAAATATCCTCATCAATATTTACCGCAGGAGTAAATTCTTGTACATCTCCAATTGCATTAGTGAATGATCCGGCAACTTCCAACCATGATTTGATAGGAACTATAATATTTGAGATTTTTGCAGTATCATTCAAACATGGGGCAAAAGTTATAATTGTTGAAATTGATTGATAATCAAAGTCGATTTCATTAATGATATCATCATTGAAAACAAGCAACATATCTGTATTTGACAATAATTCTTTTATTTCATCAATCGGTTTTGCGTTTTCAATTTTTAATGCGCCTTTAGTATTGCAATTACTGTATAATGGCAAGATTTTTGCATTAGCAGATTCTGCCGCATCCACTATTACATCAAAATCATCGAATGAATCCAGATAATTGAACAATATTATTGAAGAATCATCCAATTGCCCTTTAATGCTACTGACAAATTCTTCTACATTTAATGTATTGCATTCATCTGCAATGTTAAATGTTATAGACTCCTCTTCCAATCAATTTGCAATGATTTTTGCCCCGTTCTTTTTTGCGTGAACGATTCTTCTTCCGGCTAATGGATTTTTATATAGAATGTCTCCAATTACAAATACTTTTGATGCAGATTCTATTTCGTCATAACTTGCCACACCCCCATAACCTTTCATATTATCTGCATAAATTGCAAAGTTATAGTTTTTTGAATCTGCAAAGTTTTTAATTGATTCCAACTCTTCATTGGTATTGTTTCCAGATGAAATTATAGTAATTTTATCTGCATTTTTTGATTTCAATTCCCGAACAATAGAATTTATCGCATTGTCCAAATCAGTTTCTGAATTAGAAATCATCGGATTTACTAATCTATTTTTATATATTTCGATTGACTTTCTGCCATTTAAACAATTTTTTCCTTCATTAATCGGGTGTCTTTTATATGGAAATGTTCCAATTTCATCCCCATTTGTGATAATACTAATACCACATCCGACACTACATGAAGGACATAATGTATGCTTGATTTCAACCATTTTTTCCTCTCCAAAATGATAAGAGCATTAATTCATGTGTTTTTAAATGAAGATTAAAACTCCAAAAAAATTTAGAACTGGATGCTCTGAAAATATACAGAGTATTCAATTTTTTGAAAAATGAATAATTTCCATATAAAAATTATTAAAAATACTATATAAATATATCTAAAAAATAGATAAAAATAAACATTGTTCAAGCATATGTCAAAATAAGTCATGATTTATCATGAATAATCATTATAAATAAACAAATCCATAATGAAAATAATTTAATAACTAGTAAAAACTCTAAAAAATATTAAGAAATGTAATAATTAAGTTACATAAAAATAAAAAAATAATTAAATAAAATTAATACCATTTAATTTTTACATTCTAAAAATATAAAAAATTGTTAACAATCACAACATTAATATATCTAAAACCAAATAATAAATAAAAGGAGATAATATGAACGATACAATATTAGGTTTTGGAGCTATGAGACTTCCACAAATAGACCCAAATGACCCCGGAACAATTGAAATGGACGAGTTTACCCGAATGGTCGACTATTATATGGAACAGGGATTCGATTACTTTGACACATCATATGCCTATCATGATGAAAAATCAGAAAATGCTCTTAAAAAGGCATTGGTTGAAAGATATCCGAGAGAATCCTATCGAATAGCCGACAAAATACCGACATGGCTGCTTACAAAAGAATCAGATAATGATGATTTAGTCAATGAGATGCTTGAAAGATTAGGAATCGATTATTTTGATGTGTTACTGATTCACAATATCAATAAAGTATTTATTAATGTTGCTGAAAGTGCAAAAAGCTTCGAATATATTCAAAAAGCAAAAGAAGAAGGAAAAGCCCTTAAAATTGGATTCAGTTTTCATGACAAGGCGGATGTTCTTGAAGAGGTGCTTGAGAAATATTCAGACATAATCGATGTTGTGCAGATTCAATTGAATTTCATGGACTGGCATGACCAAAGAATCCAATCTAAAAAACTGCATGACCTATGTGTAAAATATGACCTTGAAATAATTGTCATGGAACCTATTAAAGGCGGAACATTGGTAAATGTTGATGACAGCGTTAAAAATCAGTTTGATGAATATTCGGATGCATCCATACCCGAATGGAGTTTAAGGTTTGCAGGTTCACAGGAAAATGTTTCAATAGTTTTAAGCGGAATTAATTCTCTTGAACAAATGAAAGAAAATTGTGAAACATTCAAAGATTTTAAAAATATTGATAAAGATGAGCACAGGTTTTTAATGAAGATGGCTCGTGAAATCAAAAAGACAATGGCCATTGACTGCAGTTTCTGCAATTATTGCATCAAGGAATGTGAAATGGGAATACCGATTCCGGACCTGTTCAATTTATACAACAGCGAGAAATTACATTCACTAGTTGCAAATCATGCCAATTACGGAATAATAACTGCAACTGCAGCTCCGGCTTCATCATGTACCCTATGCGGAAGCTGTGTAGATATCTGCACTCAACAGTTGGATATTCCAGAGTTATTGGTTGATGTGGCTGATTTGTTTGAATAATAAGGTATTGACCTTATTATTCTTTTTGAATGGTGTTTGAATTTTGATTGTATGCCTTTGCAACGGCTTTCCATTCACCATCCATCTTTAACATTAAAAGCACATCGGTGAAGTCTATCCTTCCGCCCCAGCTTTCTTCAAGAACCCTTACTACAGCCAATGTTTCTTCCAAAAGAATAACATCAATTCTTCCTTTAAACTCATCACCTGCAGCGACACTGTCGACATTGTCATAGAACTGTTCAATAGAACCGTGTTCCAAGTCCCCGTCAAGGTATCCGAAGAGTACCGCTTCATCTACGAACAGTTCTCTTGCATATTTACTGTTTCCTTCAGCCACACTTTTTACGAATTTTTCTGCCGCCTTTTCAACAGCTTCATATTCACTAATATCAGATCTCATATTCAATAATTGAAATATCATTACTTAAAAAGAATCTGTAATTTTAAAATTACCTAAAACCTATATAATTTCGCCAACAAATTAATTATTATGAATATTGATGATATCTGTCCGGTCAGCGATTCACTGGATTTTTTCAGCAGAAAATGGGTTTTATGCATATTGATGGATATGTTTAGAGGTAAAAAACATTTTACAGAGTTTCAGGACTCTAATCCTACATTAAGCAATCATGTATTATCCCAAACATTGAAATATATGGAAGAAAATGAATTAATCAAAAAAGTAAACAATGATGAAAAAACACGAAACAAGACATCCTATGTTCTTCTTGAAAAGGGTTTGAAAACAAATAGAATACTTTATGAATTAAGCGTTTACTCTTTAAATGAATTGGATTGCAGCAAATTGAATGATGATGTTAAAAGAGAAATATTAGAAAGTTACACCAATAGCCTAAACCTCGATTAGACCATCAACATATTTTCCAATATATTTTTTGAATATTCTGACAATAGGTCCAATAATTAATGCTGAAATCACAGTACCTTCACGAACTCCTGCAATATAACCCAGAAATACGAATGACAAAATAACCGCAGTTATCACAAATGACACATCACAATAAGGTTTTACCTTGCCGAATTCTCTTTTTAAGACTTTAGCTATTGCCACAATGAATCCGTCACCAGGAATGAAAACCACTTCCGTTTTGACTTCAAGCAATACTCCGAAAGCCATCACAACACAGCTTAAAAGCAATATAAATATTTGTGATATGTAATCTGTCGGATTTATGAAGCTTATCAACATCAACGTAACATCAATGAAGAGTGAAAAAATTGTTCCGACAACAATTTGCAGGAATTGACGCTTTTCAAAACCGCTTCCTAAAAGGATTACCTGTATTGCTATTAAGATTATGCTGAATATGAAACTGGTTGTTCCAACACTCAGATTTACAATCAGACTTGAAACGTAGGGAATGCAAATCAGTGGAGATGTTCCAAGATTCGCCTTGATTGACAGTGATGCTCCAAGAGATATAATGAATAATGAAATTAGATATATAACATATCTATTGAATTTTTTTAAGTTAATATTCATAACAAGTATTATTATTTTAAAAATATTTAAATATTTCCTAGGAAAGATTATATTATAATGAAATTTAGAAACATATCTGATCTCAGCGATGATGATTTGGAGGAAACTCCTTTTGAATTTTTGATAATGAAACTGAATGACATCTGTCTGGTCAGCTTAAACAACAGATTGAAAAGTCTTGATTTGACAATAAATCAGGCAAATTTCCTTGTTGTAATCAATACCGAGGAATGTCTACCCCAATCCTATATTTCCCAGTTGCTGAACATTCATGGCGGAAGCGTCACCAAAGCACTGAAAAGACTTGAGGCAAAAGGATTGGTTGAAATTAACCCCACCCCTGAAAATAAAAGCAAAAATATTGTAAAGATTACTGATAAAGGAAGAAATGTTACAAGGGAATTTATAAAAATAATTAATGAAATCGAAAACGATATCTTCAGTGATTTCACTATTGAAGAAAAAGAAAAACTAAAGATTACCTTACGAGACTTATCCAAAAAGTATAATGAATTATAAAAAAAAGAATTAATAAGAAATAATAAAATTATTTCTTAATTGAGTTAATAGCACTTTGTGCACCCTGTTTTACAAAGCCGCTTTCATCATCAAGCAGTTTTTCAAGTTCAGGAATGGCCTTTTCATCACCAAGGTTTCCAAGTGCCCATGCGGCTGCTCCTCTTACTTTCCAGTCCTCATCATTTAATGTTTCAATTAAAGGGTCAACTGCAGGTTCGCCCATACGGGAGAGTGAAGTGGATGCTTCTCTTCTAACCAATTTGTTGTTGTCCTTTAATGTGTCGATTAATGCAGGAATTGCTTTTGGATCGTTAATTGCTCCTAAAAGAGTTGCAGCATTTAATCTGATTTGTTTTTTTCTGCTAGATAATGCATCAATCAATGGGTCAAGTGCTTCATCAGCTCTTAATTCCAATTCTCCAACTGCATCTTCTACAACAAAGTCATCTTTATCATTTAATAATTCTATTAATTCATCAATGCTTCTTTCCATTTTTATCCCTCACAAATTCAATAAGGAATTTATAACCTTATCTATGTAGTTAATTATAATTATAACTTTGGTGATATAAAAGTATTTCGATAACATACGAACAAAATTTTAAAGTAAAACAAAATTGCATATATACGATAAAATCAATATTATTAATATATTAAAAATTTTAAGGGTAAAATAAATGTACAATCTTGCAATAATAAGTGGAGATGGAATTGGTCAAGAGGTAATGTCTGCTTGCGAATACCTGCTTGACAAAATAGATTTGGAATTTAGTTTTGAATACGGTGAAGCCGGTTTTGAATGCTTCAACAATAATGGAACAACACTTCCCGAAGAAACAATAAATATAGCCAAAAAAAGTGATGCAGTACTATTTGGAGCATCAACATCAACCCCCGGACAGCCAAGTCCAATAATAAACCTAAGAAAAGCACTGAACGTTTATGCAAACATAAGACCGATAAAATCCTATAAGGGAGTAAACTGCATACGTGATGACATTGACTTTGTAATCGTGCGTGAAAACACAGAAGGACTATATTCACAAAACGAATATGAAGATGATGGAAAAATGATTGCAGAGCGCGTGATAACAAGAACCGCATCTGAAAGGATTTCAAAAGCTGCATTCAACCTGTGTATCAAAAGAGGACAGAGCAAGGTCACATGTGTGCATAAAAGCAACGTGCTGAAAAAGACCGACGGCATTTTTAAGGAAAGTTTCTACAAAGTTGCAAATGATTACCCCCAAATAAAAACTGAAGACTACTATGTTGATGCAATGGCAATGTATCTTGTAACACATCCCCAAAACTTTGACGTTATCGTTTCCACAAACCTGTTCGGAGACATCCTGTCCGATGAAAGTGCCGGACTTGTTGGAGGATTGGGTCTTGCACCATCAGGAAACATCGGAGATCACAATGGACTGTTTGAACCTGTTCACGGTTCAGCACCGGACATTGCAGGAAAAAACATTGCAAACCCATGTTCAATGATACTTTCAGCTGCAATGATGCTTGATTATCTTGGAGAATGGGAAATGTCCAATGACATGAAAAATGCCGTTGAAAAAGTTATCGCCGAATGCAAAATAAGAACCCCTGATTTGGGAGGAGATGCATCAACAATGGATGTAACAAAAGCTATTGTCAAGGAGTTAATTTAAATGTTAAACATCACTACTTTTTTAGATGCAAACTCAAAAAGACTGGACAAGAACGTATTGTACAATCCAACAACAGGTGCCAAATACAATTCAGGAGAATTACTGTCAATCGTATCTGAAATCGGAAGACAGCTGAAAGACATTGAAATCGAAAAAGGAGACCGGGTATTGATTTACCTGAATAACTCCGAAGAATATTTGTTGAGTCTGTTTGCAATTTGGAGAATAGGTGCAATTGCAATACCTACAAACCGTGTAATGACCAAAGCGGAACTTGAGTATATAATAAGTGACTCACAGGCAAAACTTATGATTACAGATAATGATGCTCCGTCAATTGACATTAAAACCTACATTCCAGAAAACATTTCACAATATAAAAACTCAGAAGTGTTGCCTGCAGAAAATACAGATTGGGATGACCTATGCCAATTACAGTACACCTCCGGAACAACCGGTCAGCCAAAAGGAGCAATGCTGACCCATGGAAATTACTTCACAGCAATACACAATGAATGTGATGTTTTAACATTAAAGCAGGACGACGTGTTTTTAGGAATCTATCCTATGGCACATGTAGGCCTATCCTGGGCAATAGCGGCGCTCAGATCAGCTGCATGTTACATACTTATTGAACGCTTTAATTTGGATGAATACCTTGAATTATGTGAAAACGAAAAGGTCACAGTATTAACCGGAATGCCTCCAGTAATACATTCCCTAACTACAATCAATGCTCAAAAACAGTTAAAGACCGTTCGGGAGATAATTTCCGGTGGAGGACCATTGCACAAAAAGATATGGAAAGATTTCCACCAAACATACAGAATACCAATCATCAACGCATATGGATTGTCCGAAACAATCGTCATAGGTACCGGAACCGTAATCCGGCCTGAAGATTATCGTGAAGCTGACCGTTTTGAAAGTGTAGGACACCCGGTGTGCTTTTCAGAAGTGAAAATCGTTGATGAACATGATTCCGATAAAATATTGTCCAAATACGAACAGGGAGAGATTGCTCTTAGAGGACCTGCAGTAGCCAAAGGATACTGGGGAAATGAGGAAAAGACAAAATCCGCATTTCTTGATGACGGATGGTTCCTGACAGGCGATGTGGGATACCTTGATGATGACAACCGCTTATTCATCACAGACCGCAAAAAGGACATGATTGTAATGAGCGGCTGGAAAATCTATCCAACCGAAGTGGAAGAGGTACTGATAAAATATCCTGAGGTAAAAGAAATAGCAATATTCAGTATCAACGACTGTCACAGAGGAGAAATACCTGTGGCCGCCGTTGTTTGGCAAAAAGAAGCAGATGATGAAGGTCTAATCCGTTACGCCCGTGAAAATCTTTCACGATATAAGGTGCCTCGTAAGATATTTGCACTTGACGAGCTTCCAAGAGTAAACGGATGGAAACTGCTTAGAAGAGAACTTAGAAAAATGTTTAAAGAATAATTTAAAGTGCCACTACAATTAAAATATTTAAAAAAAAGATAAACGTTGCCAGTAGTTCAATCCATTATCATCATAACAGCTGAATGACTCATGAATATGATAGATATTGCATGTGCAATATCCAATTCGACTTGCCTACCAGCATTAACATCTCTGAAAAGCTAAAACATGGAAATATTTTGAATAAACTACTCAAAAATCATAGTTCCAATACCATTGGTTGTAAAGATTTCATAAAGCATAGCGTGTTTTACTCTACCATCAATGATATGGCATGATTTAACACCATTTTCAATAGCTTTTACGCATGTTTCGATTTTAGGAATCATTCCGCCGGAGATAATTCCCTCTTCAATCAAAGCAGGAACTTCTGAAATTCTGATTTTTTGAATTAAGGTTGACGGGTCGGACGGGTCTCTTAAAACACCAGGAACATCAGTTAAAATGATTAATTTTTCCGCTTTAAGTGCACCTGCAATTGCACCTGCTGCAGTATCGGCATTTAAATTTAATCCTTTTCCATTTTCATCCATTCCTATCGGAGAAATTACTGGAGTGACATCATATTCCAAAAACATCTCCAACATCTCTGTATTGACTTCATCAACTTCACCAACAAGACCCAAATCAACGATTTCATCATCGATTTTACTAACTGGTTTTTTATGAGCATAAATTAATCTTGAATCTTTACCGGATAAACTGATTGCATCTGTGTCATGTTTTATGAGTTCTGAAACAATTTCAGATGAGATTTTTCCTGCAAGAACCATTTCAATAATTTCCATGGTTTCCTCATCGGTTACCCTTAAACCTTTGATGAATTTGGATTCCTTTCCAAGTTTTTCCATTGACCTTGAAATCTCAGGCCCTCCACCATGCACAATTATAGGTTCCATACCAACATACTTAAGTAAAACTGTGTCACGGGCGGTGGATGATTTTGCTTCATCATCAATCATTGCATGTCCACCGTATTTTATTAAAATCTTTTTACAGTAAAATTCTTTTATAAAAGGCAAAGCCTCTACCAAAACATCAATATCCATCATTTTATCACTACATTAAATATTTAGTTTAATTGTTTATAAGTGTTTAAGTAAAAAAACATTACAATACATTTTATATATCCTTAAAATATAACCAATATTATGTCTGGGATGAGTGAACTTAAAGAATACTTGATAAGTTTAGGTGCAAGCAAGGTGGGTTTTGCTGATGTAAACGGCCTTGCCGGCGAATTTGTTGATTTGCCAAACGGAATAAGTCTTGTTTTAAAGCTTCCTCTTGAAGCCATGGAATTTCTTAATGAAGAGGATTATGAATCTTACTGGAAATGCTTCCACAAGCAAATCGACAAGTTAACAGAGATTTCACTAAAAGGCGAAGAGTACATTAAGAATCTCGGATACGATGCATTCGGATTGACAATGACACGCAACGAATGTGACATGGAAAAACTGTTGAGCATCCTGCCATATAAAACAATTGCGACCAAATCAGGAATGGGTTGGATAGGAAGATCAGCACTTCTCGTCACTCCGGAATACGGATCGGCAATTGCACTGGGAGGAATCCTAACCGACATGCCACTTGAATTCGACACACCAATCACCGATTCTGAATGTGACGAGTGCACCAACTGTCAGGATGCATGTCCGGTTGATGCAATTAATCCCCAAAAGTGGAATGACAGGCTGAATCGCTCAGACATTATTGACATTGACGTGTGCAGCGAATATATTATTGACCAATATAAGGCAGGACTTGGCTGTACAAAATGCATGCTTGAATGTAAAAAGACCCAAGAGTATTTAGAAAAACATCAATTATGATTAAATTAAGAAAGGCAAAAATTAATGAATCAGTGAAAATTCTAGAGCTTTATAATAATATCATTGACACTGCAAATGATGAATTTAACCCAAAATGGAATAATGAATACATTAATTTGGGATTTATTGAAGATTCAATTTTGAAAGAAGAATTATATGTTTACAAAGTTGATGAAATGATTATTTCCAGTGTTGTTGTAAATAATGATTTCGGCAAACGTTACACTGATGCGAACTGGATTGTAGATGCCAAACCCAATGAAATAGTTGTTATCCATACCTTTGCAGTTAATCCGTCTTGCAGAGGCAAGGGCATTAGCAAAGAAATATTCAATATTATCAAGAAGCAATCTCTGAAAAATCATAAAAAGACCATTCGAGTTGATGTCATCAACGGCAATAATGGGGCTGAAATTGTTTTCAAACATTTGGGGTTTAAACATGTCGATACTGTTGAAGAATTTTATGATGCGGTCGGTTTAGAAACATTTCATTTATATGAATATGTTTTAAAATAAAAAAATGGGTTTTTAACAACCCATTTTAAATTTGAATCTGTACTCTTGGTTTACAATTTCCATTCCTTCAAATGATCCTTTTAAAATGTCTGCGACTTTTTGCAAGTCTTCAGCAGTTATTTGACTACCGTTTGCCACCGGTGAGAAAAATGTAATTTCATCATCAGTGATTAGGTAGTTTAGAAGTTTTGTTCCTTCCTTCTGGTATTTTTCGACAATTGCTAAGATTTTTTCTTCGATATCTTTATCCAATTTTGTCATTTTATCACCTTAAAAGATAATTAATTTAAGAAGTATATAAACTTTTATACTTGAATCTACATGTTGGTGAGTTAAAGGTTACTTTTTTATTATAAACTTAATAATTTTAAAAAAAACAGTTAAGCAAATGCTGAATAATTCAGTGAAACATTAATATAATTAATGGAACTTTTAATTTCTGATGAGGTAAACTCCTGTGACGAAACTCCATATTATCATCGGATAAACTGAAAGCCTTTCAAGGGTCGGCATGTAAGCGTTTCCCATACTGAAAAACATCATCCAAAATGCCAATAAACCTATAACTCCCAAAACCAATGTGGTTTTTTGATAATTGGAAAATTCATCCATTGATCTTGAAATCAAAATAAGTAAAATATTTCCGCCCAAAATTGCCATCACAGCACCCATAGTATGGTATCCGGAAGTCAGCGGATTTCCACCATGAATCAGACCGACAATGATAACCCCGAGGGCAGTTATAACCGTAAAAATATAATAGGGAATATTATTTTTTACTATATAATCCTTGAACTTATAGAAACTGCCAAAAAGCATCACCAATCCGATTAATATGAAAGCGGAATTCATCAACCAGAATAATGGTGAATTAAAATTGGGAATTCCAAGTTCTGAAATGGTGTGGAATAAATAAGTATTTGTAATGGAAGCATTGAAAAAAGTTGCTGAGATAGCCTCTGCTATAATATAGTACAAGCTACCAATTAAAAAGGTTATTCCTGCAACTTTTCGCTTCATAATCTAAAATCCGAATTTTTTGTTAAAGTATTTTTCCTTAACGTCAAAGTTTAACTCTTCAATGTCCGCATCATCAAGAGCCCTTTGCAATATTTTATAACATGTCTTTTTAGGCACGGTGGTATTGCGAATATGTGATTTAGTCCATATTCTGTCAAACCTTTTCTTTAGACTGCCCATTTTAAGTTTTTTTGTGACATTTTTAAGATTTATAATGTTTGCTTCGTTAATCACATCATAGCTTGCATAGCTTTGAGCATCCAGATATATTGGATTCAATCCTAAGATGTATCTTTGCAAATCATAGTCAAGGAATGAATCATAATCCCCCGCATATGCGTAAACATGTGCTTTTGCAGATAAAGCATCAATGAATACCAGGAACTGGTTTGGCACCATTATTGCACGGGAAAGTATCTCATCACAGAATTTCAATCCTGTTTCAATCATGTCCAATGGGGAGTTTGCAACATATGTTTCATAGTCCTCAAACCTGAATGCCACAAGGGCAAACATGTACAAGTCAATCCATTCGTTTTCCTTTAAAAATTCCTTTGCCTTATCAGTTAATGTCAAATCAGCGGGTTTTTTAAAGTCATCCAAAGATCCGGTGCTTTTGCTTTCTGTCTCACCGTTTAATACCGGCAGCACTCTTTCAATCAGTTCCTGTTTTTTACCTGACACTTTCAGTCCGTTTTCTCTTAAGATGTCCTTTAAATCAGCGACTGTGTATTTTTTGGATATCTCTTCAGCAGTTAGCTTTTCACTTTCACTGCTTTTTGATTCAATTTCTCCAATTTCGCCTTCAAGATACCCTTCGCCAACAAGATAATTTATACAATCCTGTGCTGAGGGAAATGTTCCGAATTGTCCCTCTTTTAAAATTTTTTCCAATTCGTAACCATTATTTAAAAAGTTCAATACGTTAAATATTTCTAATTTTTGTTCACTCACTTAAACACCTTTTTTGTTTCATCAGCAATATTGTGAAATTGCCGAATGTTATAATTAAGCTCCCAATCAAGAAAGCATATAAGTTTGAAATAAATATTAAAATAACAACTATTCCCAAAACCGTAGTCATTACCATTTGTAATATCTCTTTTTTGGTTAATTTAATATTTTCCTTATAGTATTCCTTGTTGACCATTATTGAAACATAGAATATGACCAGTGAAACCACCATCAGGACTGTTGCAAATGCAGGATTTACCTCTCCTGAGTGAATCAACTCCAATGCGACAGTCACAAGGTTAATGCTTATCACAATAAAGTAATGGCTAAACATTAACCTCAAGGAACGTTCAACTCTATGGTGTTCCATCAGATTGTGGATTTGAATAACATATGAACCGAACATGGCAAGCACAATGAAAAATACCAATATTGGAACTGCAGTGAAGTTGCCAACATCAAAGAAATGTGTCAAACCGACAATAGCCTCACCAAATGTGATTATTGTCAAAAGTTCGAATCGCTCCACAAGGTGTGGAAAACTGATAATGCTTTTGTCAAATTGGCCCCTGATAAAGAACGGCAGAAACGCTCCACCTAAAACTGCAACAACATCCATAAGCAACACATAATGAGTGTTTACATTAAAAATTAATGAAATTAGGGCCACCAAATAGATTGCACAGACAATTGAAAGAATTGAAATAGAGTTTCCGGCAGCTCCCTTTAATGAGTGTTCCCGTCTTGCCTGAATAATATACAATACCAAAACGGTTAAAAGCATTATAAACATTGCCAGGTTGAATGTAAATGACATTGACGCCCAATTTGGAGAAATGGTATTTGCCATATAGATTACAGCAATCATATTCACCGATGCCAGAATATAATCATGCCATTCCCACTCACCATAGCGGTTTACATAGTTGGTAAAGTAAAGCCAGGCCTGTAAAATTACAAATGACGTGATTATGTATGTGAAAAAGCTGTATGGTGCAATAACCCCATTAACAGGTTCAGAAATCAGTGCAGTCAGATTTGATATTGCATATACAAAAATCAAATCATAGAACAGCTCTATCAGTTCAACCGGTTTTACTTTTATATTCATAGTATTTAGTTTGAATTTAATAGCATATATTTTTTCCAAAGCATTGAAAAAGTTTTTGCTAACCTGCGCAAAAATAAAAATTTAAAAAATTATTGAAATCAAAAACAACACTATTACCAATACATAAAGAATGATAAAGACAATTTGATGTCTTAATTTCCTGTTTTTATAAAGCAAAAACGCAGTGAAAATAATTAAAATGACATTAATGATTTGAAAAATATCCAACATCAACATCACCTATTTTTTAAACATGGCAGATAAAATTTGATATACAAATCTTGAGTCCTTTTTCTTGCTCGGATAGGTTTTTGCAAAGATTTTCAATAATTCCTGAACTGTAGCATCAGGATTTTGACGAACAAGTTCCTCACAGATATTCTGCAAACTGACTGGTGGAATTTTTGAGTCCCATACTTCCATGAATACCTTTTTAATCCTTCTTCTAGTTCTCGGATCATGGATTTGCTCATAACTGAATTCTTCACTTAACTGTCTGTTTACATAGTCAATATAGTGAGTTTCATCTTTTTGATAGATTTCATGTACTTCAGAGCCGTATTCATCGAAATATTTTTGTATCTCTTTTAATATGAACCTGCGAGGAACAGAATCAAGGTTTTTTGCTTCGATTTCAATGTCCTTAGGCTTGATTTTCAGATACATCTGACCTGACTTGAAATGCTCACCGTTGATGACAACTCCCTCAATGGCTCTTCGGTTGTTTTGTTTAATATATTGTTTGTTGATTTTTTCCAAAAGCGATTTAATTTCCTGAACTGCATCATATAATGTTGGAAATGTATCCTCTGTTGATATTTCATAGTTTTTTAATTTTTGATTTAAACCGCACCATTTGATTGAAAATGAATTTTCGAACGGATATTTCTCAATGGTGAATATTGTATCTGGTGTTTGGAAGTTTTCCAACTCAGCATTACATTTAAGGGATATGTAGTTTAGAAATGTTTCATCCACATAAGCTCCAATCAGTCTGATGTCTATATAGGTTTCCATGTGCGGAATATCATGCCTGTTGAGTATTCCGTACAACTCAAACATTAATGTGTCATTGTTGTGGAGATTATCTTTGTAGAATTCTTCAATTGCCTTTTTGTCAACCAGTTTAAACATTTCCAATACATGTTCGTCCGCTACCGCTTTTCCACGAGTTTTAGGCACCAGTTCAATTGAATTTCCATTTTCATCATTTAAGGAATATATTATCAGGCAGGTGCCGTCCAATTTTTCCTGGCAGTGGTATATTATGCTTTCATCATCTTCCTTTAATCTGTATCGTCTTTCATCCCAATAATGGATTTTTGGAAATGACTGGACAAACTGCTCAGTATCGTAGCTTTTCCCGTTTTTTTCAGTAATGTGAGTTATTACCATTGATCCCAAATGCTTATTAGGTTTTTTTGAGATATATCCTTCTATGAGATTGCCTTTTGGAGTTTTGCTTTCAAATTTTCTCAAATGTTTCGGTTTTATGTTATTTTCAAAATATTTCTCACAAAGTTTTTCTTTCATTTTTTTAACCTCCATCAAAGCTAAATGTTAATAAATTGTGGTTAAATTTTTTGCTTGAAATCCCTATCTAGAATAGCAGTGAAAATTAAATATTCAAATAAGAATTTCAAAAGCCCAATAGTTCTGATAAAGTAATATGAACTACAAAGTATTTAAAATAAGCAGTTATAAACGAGAACAATTTTTCAGACCCAAGGCAATATTTCAAAATGAGAACAATATTACAAACTCAGACAATTAATAATTTAAAAAAAATAAAGATTATGGATTGCATGCCTCATCAGCCGCACCCATAACAACGCTAACTTCATCCGATAAGTTAATTTCTGAAATTTTTTTATCAGATTCGTATTTTCCAGTATAATATGCCTGAGCAAAATTCATAGTAACAAACAGGACTTCCTTAAAATCAATGATAAAATCATCTTTAGGAATTTTATTTAAAATGGATATTAACTCAATTGCATCTTCACTAGATTCCAAATGAGAGCCAAATTCAGCTCCAAGATTAATCATCATAATTAACACCTAAATTAATATTTAGAGTTGTTTATATATTAACATGTATGAAATGCCCTTATTGTGAACATGAAATGGTCAAGGTTTTTCATGGAGATCCTGATGATGAACTCGCCGAAGAGTCATTTAATAATGCTGTAATTATTGGAAACTGCTGTGAATCCGGCTGCAACTATTATTGTGAGATTTGTGATGAGTTTTTTCAACTTTAACAAGCACATCATATAACTTAACCAACATCACATATCACAAACCCAACACTTCCGTATCGGGATCAGTATTCTTAAACAGGTTTATGTTAACGTCTTTTCCCCATGTGAATTTCAATAGGCTTTCATGAATGCTATTTATGTCATCATCCGAAAATCCATCGAGATAATATATTTTTCCCCTAACACCAACATTCATCAAAAATCGTATCATATGATGATATACCATTAGGGAATGTGGTTTATAGATTATTATATCATCTGTAATGTATTCAATTAATTGTTTTAACTCAAAAATGTCCGGAGTGATTACTTCCACATCACACTTGGGAAATTTTTCACGAATTATTGCTTCATAATCCATACTATCACATTAAACATTATGTATTTTCTACTATTTAACAGAAATTTCATGAACATGGAAAATTACCATTACCATGTAAAATTGATTTAAAGCAATAATATTGCTTAAATTTATAACTGACGCATTTATAAACAATGAAAAACCATATAGAAAAATACAAATCAATTTACAAGGTTGAAAGTATGAATAAAAACGAATTTGAATCAACAAAAAAAATAATTAGAGAAACCTTTCATGACACAAGATGCATCAAAGGTCCAGCACCAGAACATATGACAATGCTTGATGAAAATGTACATCAGGGAGGATTTATTTTAATTACAGAAGATGGAGAGTTTATTGATTTTGAAATTCAATTAAAAGATTTTGATGAAGTGGAACTGGCAAAATTTATCGAATTTGCTGAAAATCTCTATGAAAAACACGAAAAAAAGGTTTCAATTTATCTTTTATGTCCAAAAGATATTAACGTTAGTGTTAGGGAATGTCCAATTAAATCCCCTGCAGATTTTAGAATCAGACTTGCATGCACACAGGAAAACCCTTGTTACATGATTCTCGATTCAATAAAACATAAAATTTTGAATAAAAAGATTTTAACCAGCGATGACATTTCCATGCTTGAAAATCTTCCGAATATGTGCAATAAAAAAGACAGAACCTACTTTAGAGTGGAAACATTAAGGATACTTAACGGCCATTTCCCTTAAGTTACTTATTCCACTTTAAGATGGTTTTTCCAAAGTGTGAAATATAATCCTTATCAAATGCTTCCCTCAAGTCTGAGAGATTTGATATTTCACAAATATTGGTTACAAGCTTTTCAAGGTATTCGAAAAGAAGAGGATTTTGTTTTAGAGTTTCGACAACTCCAACAAAGTCTTCCCTTTCAGACCTGCTGTTTCCCTGAATTGTCAAACCTTTCTCCAATACCATTCGGGTGTTGATTGGTACCGGATATTCGCTTACTCCAAACAGGTTTACTGTACCCTGAGGATTGATTAGGTCTATTATTTGGTCTATTGCTGACTGTGATGCACTTGACCCTACACATTCAAAGGCATGGTCAATTGTCAAATCATCACTTACATTGTGAATCTGATATATTTCATCGGCAAATGAAAACAGATTCAGGTTTTCAAGGTGTTTTCCGAATACTATTATCTTTGAATCCGGGAATTTTTCCTTTAAAAATAGTGCAGTGATAAATCCAAGATTTCCATCTCCCCAAACTCCCAGCGTATCTTTTGGAGTTACTGCAATTTCTGAAAATTTGCCGATTCCCTGATATGCCACGCTCATCAGTTCTATAAATGCAGCCACATTTGGATTGAAATCATCGGGAATTTTTACAACACGGGACGAATCAAGTTTCACCAAATCAGAGGTAAAACCGTCAAAACCGCTTCCACGAAATTTTGATTTATATGAATAGTTGGCTCTGCAAACATCTTCCCCCATTGGAGTGTTTGGAATCATTACAACATTGTCACCTGTGTTAAACTCTCCGGTTTTATCATAGACAACCTGGCCAATTCCCTCATGTATCAATGCCATTGGCAGCTTTTTTTCAAGGACTTCTCCGGGCCTTGATCCCTGATAGTACCTTTGGTCTGCCTGGCAAATTGAAAGATAGGTCGGCCTTACTATTACTCCATCCAGTTCGATTTCATCAATTGCCTCTTCAAAGAATTTCGGAGATTTCAGTCTGTAAACAATGTTAATCATGTTTGTCCCCAAGTATTGTGTTTGCTAATTTTAAATCATACGGATATGTGATTTTAATATTTGTCACTTCACCATCGACCAGATGTACATCTTCATCTTTAAGTGTGAAAATCTTGCAGGCATCTGTCAGTATATTGGTTTCAGCTTCAGTTAAACTATTGATTAAATTGAAAAGTTTCTTTATATTGAAGCTCTGTGGAGTTTGGCCTTGGTAATAATAATCCCTCACCGGGATGCTTTCAATAGTCTCCCCATTGATGCTTTCAACAATTGTATCTGTAGCCGGAATGACAGTGTCACATGCACCATATTTTCTTGCAGCATCAATATTGTCATTAATTATCCTGTGAGTAACAAACGGACGTACTGAATCATGAGTTATGATAATTGAACTGTCATCGATACCGAAATTTTTATCAATGTATCTGATACTGTTCATTAAGGTATCATTTCTGGTTTTACCGCCTTCAATGACAATAATATCTTCATTATCACCAATATGTTCATTGATTAAATTTTTAGTATGATTTATAAAGTTTTTTGGAATTAAAACGATTGTTTTATCAATATTATCATTAATTACAAATTTTTCAATAGTGTGAATAATGACGGGTTTGGTACCCAATGCTAGAAATTGTTTGGGAGTGTCAGTCTCCCCCATTCTCGAACCGATTCCTCCCGCCAATATTGCTGCAAAAATCATAAATATTACTCCTTATCAAATATTACGAAAAAGTGGGATTTGCCCTCAGGAATATCCTCACCAATATCAACATTTAAGTATGTTTTTTTAAATCCGTGCTTTTTAAACAACTCCTCAAGTTCAATATGTGAAAGTCTAATTTCAACCGGCGGTCCGAATGACATGTCCAGTGGCTTGAACTCAATAATTGCAATCCTGCCATTTGCCTTTAAAAGTTTTTTCAGCTCATCAATAACTTTATCCATTTCACCTGAAGCCTTAAAACCATGGAAAACATTGATCATCAAAATAACATCAACAGATTCACCATTTATCCCCGGAATCTCTTTTGAAATATCTGCCTGAACGGCGATTAGATTTGAGAGGTTATTTTCATTTTTATAATCATTCATTTTTTTGATTGCATCATCATAAACATCCACCGCATAGACCTGCCCATCGCAAAGATATTTTTCTACTGCTTTTTTTGAAATATATCCGTCACCGCAACCGGCATCTATAAAAGTCTCCCTACCTGTTAAATTTAATTGAGATAGTACTTCATCCGCATTTAAAAATCTGGCACTTGATTTTCCATGATGTTTATGTTCCATAATGATTCACCAAAAAAAATATCTTATAGATTATATTATTTTAAAAATAGTATTTAAAATTTTCAAAAAGAAATGTTTTAGGAGATTGCAATCCCCTTTTAATGATTTAAAAATTAATTTTTAGAAAACATTATCAAGAAGTGAGATTTACCCTCGGGAATATCCTCACCAATTTCTTCATTCAGATAGATTTTTTCAAGGCCATGTTTATTGAACAGTTTTTCCAAATCCTCCGGTGAAGATCTGTATTGTGTTGGAGGTCCTTTTGGAACGTCCCATGGTTTATAGTCCATTATTGCTATTTTACCGTCTTTTTTAATTATTCTTGAAAGTTCCTTGACAGCCTCATCCATTTTTCTTGACGCTTTAAATCCATGGAAAACATTAACCATTAAAACCACATCTATTGATTCATCATCTACTCCCAGAATGCCTTCGGTAATATCCGCCTCGATATTAATCAAGTTTTCAACATTATTTTCTTTTTTATATGTTTCCATATCCTCAATTGAAGCATCATAAATATCCACCGCATAAACCAATCCTTCATGATTGTAGTCTTCAAGAACTTTGATTGCATTGTGACCATCACCGCAGCCGGCATCCATAACAGTTTCATTACCTGTTAAACTCAGTTCCTGAATTATTTCATCTGAATCTAAAAAGAATGCACTGGAAAATCCATGAGCTCTGTGACCATTTTCTGGCATCATCATTATTATCACCAAATAATAATTTTAAAAAAAATAGTATTTAATATTTGTCAATGTGAAATCAAGTAAATAACAATTAAAAAATAGTTAAAAATAAGAAAAAAAGTTATAAGAGGATTATTTTTTCCAAGTTTGTTTAACTCCTCTTCCTCTTTTACTACCAGGTTTAGTATAACTTCTTTTTTGTCTGGTTCTTCTGTTAGTTCCTTTAACTTTTGCCATATTTTCCCCTCCTTAAAATTTTTCATTACAAAATTAGAATTAAATCTATAACAAAAAAATATTTGTTTTCAACATATTTAAAACTTTTCTTTAAGTGGTGTATTCTGCATTAATTTTAACATAATCATATGTTAAATCACAACCCCATGCAGTAGCTTCACCATCACCCAAATACATGTCAATATTGACAGTGATATTTTTTGACTGCATTATCTTTTCAGCCCTTTCAAGATAAGGTGTGTCTTCAAATGCAAGAATTTCACCTTTTTTAACAAGATCAACCTCATCTGTTTCATCAGCAATGGAAATTGTGACTATATCAGGATTTAAATCACAACCGGAATATCCTATTGCAGAAACTATTCTTCCCCAGTTAGGATCACCTCCAAACACTGCAGACTTAAATAAGCTTGAAGATATAATTGATTTTGCTGCAAGTTTCGCATCATCATCAGTTTTGGCACCATATACATTAGTTTCAATGAATTTAGTGGCTCCTTCACCATCACGAGCCATTTTCTTAGCCAGATTGATGCATAAGTAATTTAAAGCTTCCTGAAAATTGGAATCAATTTCACCATTTTTTACAACTTCAACACCGGATGACCCATTTGCCATCATCAGGCATGTGTCATTGGTACTCTCATCACCATCAACGACAATCATGTTAAAACTAACATCAGCAGATGTTTTTAAAGCTTTTTTGATTTCACCGGCAGGAATTACAGCATCAGTAACAATAAAAGACAACATTGTACCCATATTTGGAGCAATCATACCACTGCCTTTTGTTATACCTGCAATTTTAACTTTTTCACCGGTTGTTAAAGTAACTTCAACTGCACATTCCTTAGGAAAAGTGTCAGTTGTCATGATG
The DNA here is from genome assembly GCF_946408925.1 of uncultured Methanobrevibacter sp. Lineage (GTDB taxonomy): Archaea > Methanobacteriota > Methanobacteria > Methanobacteriales > Methanobacteriaceae > Methanocatella. The sequence goes on along the minus strand of NZ_CAMJUE010000002.1, from coordinate 64,772 downwards.
GCTTTTGCAGCTGCAAGTGAATTTTCAGGACCGTTTCCCAATTTAGATAATGATTGATAAGCAACTTTTGAAATGATATCTATTGGCATTTCACGACCAATTACACCGGTTGATGCTATCGCTATTTCATCTTTAGGAATTTTTAAATCCTTAGATACAAGTTCAACTAATGTTTCACAATCTTCAAATCCCTGTTGACCTGTAAAACAATTAGCATTACCACTATTGACAAAAACAGCGGATACAATTCCTTTTTTTAAAATATTTTTAGTATATTTAACAGGAGCAGCAACAACTTTATTTGAAGTGAAAACCGCTGAAGCAGTACTGTTTGGGGAAACAATTATAGTAACCCCAAATTTTCCTTCACGAGCTCCTGAAACCTTAAGATTTTCAATTACAGAAAATCCTCCATCAATTTCTTTAATAAATTCCATAAACATCACTGAGATTCTTCATTATTTGTATAATTTACATCAAACTGAGACGTTACATTTTCATTAAAATCTATCGCATCAACTTCCTTATCATATGAAATTGGCTGGGTTTCATTTAAACCGGCAGTCATCTCTTCGGTCACGTTTTCAAAACGAGGTCCCTCATCACTGCCATCATCAAAACTTAAAGAAACACCGATTCCCGCACCAATTACAAATGCAACTAATGCAATAATCATTATTAAAACTACACCACCACTGGCCTTGCGTTTCTTTTTGTTTTTACGATTAACCGGTCTTCCAGGCAAAAATTGACGATTATTATAACTATTCCTGTTTTTAATTCTCCTTATTTTTCTGGGAGAAGCATTCTGGCGACCATTTCCAGATCTTAAAACTCTTTTATCGTCTTTTTTTCGTCTCATAATTCTTCTCTTTTTAGATTAATTAAGTTATTACAGCATAAATTAAAACCAGAATAATTCCTATGAAACTGAACATTCCCAATCCTAAAATAGACATCAGATATGCAAAAATGAATACAAATAAAAATACTCCAATCAATTTTGGCTTTTCATTTTCGATAAGGTTGATTAATGTTCTTGTAAATTCAGAAGGAATATTATATGCATATAATCCATTTGCTAATTCAAAGACAACCAATGACAGCGGAGATGTTGAAGGCAAATCATCAACCAATTGTGCCCTTTCTCCAGCTTCACGTCTGCTTCTGCCAATACCTGCCCTTATTTTTGCACCATTGTCCAATGCAAACCATGCTGCATCGAGTCCTGCACGTATTGCTAAATCTTTTGATGGGAATCTTGCAATAAAATCATCCCCACCTTCACGGTAACCTTCCAGTTCACCATCACATTCTGTTTCGATGAAGTTTTTAATTCCGGTCATCAGTTCAACTAACTGATTTCTACCATTTTTACTGATAAATTTTGTTGAATCGATTAAATCAATGAATAAGTAATTTTCCAAATCAACTGGTTTTGATTCCTTAAGAAGAAATGGTGAATCAAATACAAGTGCATATTCTCCACCTAATTTAGTAAAAGCAATTCCCGGAAAACTTCCAACACTTTGAGTGTAATGAATTGCACGTTCTATTGAAGCTGCACCAGTCATTCCTACTGCAGAGATTACCTGAATTCCTTCAGACAATCCAATTCCAATCAATTCAATAGCAACACGAATCGCATCATTTTTACTTAACATTCTTGCAACCAGTTCTGTTGCTGTTTTTTCCACAATTTCTCCTTTTTCATTTTGAATGATTTTGACAAATATATCAATTAAACGGGACGGATGTGGAAGTTCTATATAAAAATAACGGTCACTTCCCATAATAATATTACTTACCAGAGCATATTCCTCAATTTTATTTTCTGCCGGTTTTAATTCATGAAATGTATAATCCTTAGGAAGGTTTTCCGCACCCACATCACGAACCAGATTTTCCAATATTGTATCTGATGTGATTTCAGCTTTTTCAAGCTCAAATAAAATTGTTTGAGTGTAATTGAATAATTCAACATATTCTGTTTCTAAAGAATTTGTCGGAAAAAATTTTGTTCCCACTGAAATAGGTGTGAGTTTAGTGGATAATTTAATTAAGGACTTAGTTAAACTATTAGCCATCTAAGTCTCCCCCTTTTTCAAGTTCTATTTCAAATTGACCAGGTTTTTCTAAAAGCATGTCAGGTTTTACAGATACGAAAGGAAACTTCCATGATCCAAGCCTTCCAGCAATTGTACTTGCAATATTTCTTGAATTTCTTTTAATGAATACTTCATCATGTTCACATACACGTACCAAAATGTTATATGGAGCAGTTTCAGTTACTTCATCTGCAAGCAGAATATTTAATTCAAAAGTGCCAGGTTTTGTGAACAAATCATTTCTCACTGCAATTAATGGTTTTTTCTCAAGACCTAATCTGTCTGCTATTGTGACTGATATATTACCTGCATTTTTTACAGCGACTTTATAATCTTTAGGATGCACCAATACAAAAATAACGTATGGTGCTGCAATTTCGACATCATCAACCATTTCTACAATTTTATTAAACATTGGTATTTTTGCAAAAATGTTTTCCAATTTTGATTCAGCATTATTCTCATTGTCAATGCGTATGATAGCCTGTTTTGCTATATTCAATGGGGAAATTTCCAAACCTTCTTTTCCGGTATATATTTCCCATTTTTTGAAGTTTAACTCTTTTATAATTTCATCACATATATGTTGAAGAATATTTTTATCTTTTTTAGGTTTTTTTGGTTTTCCAAATGTAAGTCTTCCATTGTCGATTATGAATGGAATTCTCATAGAAGCAATATTTCTAAATTCAGCAGCATAATCTCTGAATTTATCATTTGATAATATTTTAGCTTTTTCACGGGTTGCAATATCCAATATGAAATGATCTGCATCGTTTCCTGCTGGAACTTCCTCTACATTATCACTTTCCAACAATCTAGCAAATTTTTCCTTATCATCAATATCATGACGAAGTGATGCATCAGCAATAATTACAAATTCATCCTCACTTTCCTCTAATGCTTTTACAGCTGCAAGAATGTTTGAAATCATAGGTTGTCCGTTTTCATTTTTAACATAATGAGCCACATTTGAAGCATCTACGACCACTTTCATAATATCACCTAAAAATTTAATTCAGTTTAATATTTATATCCTATTCAGTATTTAAAGTTATTATTTATAAAAGATTTCTCGGATATTTTCCAAATAAAAATCTCTCGCCATTCACTTCATGAAGGAAAATCTCAATTTCAGTTTCTGATATATTATAAACATTATATGAGTTTCTGTTTTTCCCTCTGAGCTTATTTGAGGATAGTGAGCCTGCATTGGCGATAATGGTATTGTTTATTTTCCAGATATTCGGCACATGCTTATGTCCGGATAAAACCAAATCAACCTCATGTGTTGTTAAGGTTTTTAAAATATCTCCAGCATCAGATAAAACATTACGTTCTCTTCCAGTTTGAGGAATAGGAAGTACATGATGGTGCAATGCAACAATGGAGAACTGATCATTTACCACACATTCATCCAATTGGTGTTCCAGCCACATATGTTGAGGAGTTCCCACATGCCCCTTATTTTCATCTGGAGAACTGCTGTCAAGCCCGATTACTGTAAAATTATCATCCATTGTTAGTTTCCAACTTTTTTCGCCAACCAACTCTTCAAAGGTCTGATAACCTAAATTTCGAGCATCATGGTTTCCGGGAACTGCAAATAATGGTGCTTCAAACATTTTCAAATATCTGGTGGCCTGCTCAAACTCTGTATAATAACCCCGGTTAGTGATATCCCCTGTTAAAATCACCATATCCGGCTTCAGATTATTTATTTCTTCTACAGCCACCATAAACACATCCTCATCAAATGAGGAATTGGAGATATGCAAATCTGAAATGTGAACGATTAAAGTCATATTATCTATTGGTTTAATTTCATGATAGCTTCTGCAAGGTCTCCTTTACATTCTTCCAATGCTTCTCTTGCTTTATCTTCACTGACTCCAGCACTGTTAGCTACCATTTCCACATCTTCATCAGGAATTTCAATTTCATATTCCAATTCCACTTCACGAGCCTTACCTTCAATTTGATATGTTTCCTGTCCCATTACATTCATTAAACTAACACTGGGATTATCGATAATTAATTCTTTATCTTCAAAACGGATAATGACTTCTTGAGCTCCAGGAAGGTCATCCATTTTCATACCCATTTTTTTCATTTGCCTTTCCATCTGTTTCATCTGTTTTTTATTCATACCAGGTATCATAATAAAATCCTCTTATATAAACTAACTATTAATAAATATATAATTAATATTTATTAAAACTTACTTAATTTTGAAAACCATAGATTTCAGTTTCGAATGTTTTTGCAACATCCTTTAAGACATCAGGAATATTGATTGACTGAGGACATTCCTCGATGCATGCCTCACATTCTATGCAGTCTGAAGCGATTCCGACATCCGGAAGCTTTGTATAATTAAGGTATGCATTACCGAATTGTGTCCACTCATCAGTCTTGAGCATTTTATGTTTATTGTACAAATCAAATAATTTTGCAATGTCAATGTCTTCAGTACAGGCATCTACACAGTATCGGCATTTTGTACAGTCTACAGTGATGTTACTGTTAATGATTTCGGTTACCTCTTTTATGACTTCTATCTCATCATCGTTTAACGGATCTGCATTTTTAAACTCATGAATATTGTCTTCAAGCTGTTTGAGAGTGCTTGCACCTGTTAAAACAACATCAATATCATCCAAATTTGCCACAAATCTCATTGCCCATGAAACAACTGATCTGTCAGGATTAAATTCCTTCATGATTTTTTCAGCTTCCTCAGGAACATCGGCTAAAAATCCTCCTTTGTAAGGTTCCATAATCATTATTTTCTTATTGTATTTTCTTGCAACTTCCCAACATTTTTTGGCATCAATTCCCTCATCTTCCCAGTCGAGATAGTTGATTTGAAGAAGGACAAATTCCAATTCAGGATGGTCAAACAATATCTCTTCCAAGAATTCGGCATCCCCATGAGTGGATATTCCGATGTGTTTAATTTTTCCCTCTTGCTTTTTCTTCTCGATGAATGAATATAAATCCACATTTTTCCATGCGTTTTCAGTAAATCCGCTTACATTGTGAAGCATGAAATAATCAATGTAGTCAACACCACAGTTTTCCAGTTGCTGGGCGAATATCGGCTCCAATTGAGACTCTTCAGTAATTACAAACAATGGAAGTTTTGTTGCAATCTTGAATGAATCCCTCGGATATCTCTCAACAACTGTCTTTTTGAATGTGGATTCCCCTACACCTTCATGGTAAACGAATGCAGTGTCGAAATAGTTAAAACCGCTTTCCATATAGGTATCTACCATCTTTTTTACCTGTTCCACATCAATGCTTGTCTGATCATTTTCATCCAATAGCGGGAGTCTCATCATCCCAAAACCTAATTGCACCATCATTAAATCTCCTTATTTTTTTGATAACATATTTCTAGATTATCCCATAGCACTCCATCACTGATAGTCCATTAAATAAAATTAGAAATATCATTAATTTTTATTTGCAGCCCATATAATTTTTCTGTTTTCAGTGTTCATTATTTTCCCGAACAAAATTTGCCTACTATCAATATGCAGTTCTTTTTTGATGAGTTCATCCAAATATTCAATTTTTTTGAAAAATATTTTCCATTAAAAATATATTTAAATTAAGTAGATAATAAGTATTTTTATGACTAAACAAAGATGCAGTTGGGCCGGAAGCGATGAAATTTATATCAGATATCATGATGAGGAATGGGGTGTGCCAACCCATGATGATAGGGAACTGTTTGAAATGTTGGTTTTGGAATCATTTCAGGCCGGATTGTCCTGGATAACAATTCTTAAAAAGCGTGAAAACTTCCAAAAGGCTTTTGATGGTTTTGATGTTGTTAAAGTTGCCAGTTATGATGATGACAAGGTTGAAGAATTGCGCTTAAATGAAGGCATCATCCGCCATAAGGGCAAAATCACCTCTGCAATAAACAATGCCAAGGTTTTTATTGAAATTCAAAAGGAATTTGGAAGTTTTGATAAATACATCTGGAGTTTTACAAATGGTGAAATCATTAAAGCGGAGTTTTTAACTGAATCTGATTTATCCAAAACTATTTCGAAGGATTTGAAAAAAAGAGGAATGAAATTTGTCGGCCCTACAATTATATATTCATATCTCGAGTCAATTGGAGTGATTGACAATCATCAGAAAGACTGTTTTAAATACTGAAACTATATGTTCACTGCAATATTGAGATATACATGAATTATAATTAGTTAAAATCAATATTGAGTTCAATTAATACATATTTTTAAATATCAAGTGATTTAATATAGCAATATGGACATTGAATACATTAAAAATAATTACAGATTTGAAACATTAACCAAGAACCATGATTTAAGCAATTTTGAATGTGAATGTGACGATTTGAACGAATTTCTAAAAAATGATGCTCTAAAACAACAGAAAGAAAAACTGAACCTCACAAAACTGATTACATGTGACGGTGCGATAATTGGTTTTGTTTCTTTGCTGACCGATTCTATGAAATTGAAATTATTAAGGGATAAAGTTGAAAAAGAAAAAATTAAAGGAAAATTAAATGTTTCTGAAAATAATCCCATCCTCGCAATTAAAACCGGAAGATTTGCAATCGATAGAAAATATGCATGATATGGATTAGGTTCCAAAATTCTTAGAAATATACTATATAACTTACATGAAATTGCTGAGAATAATGTCGGATTAAGATTTGTAGTAGTTGAAGGATATGCTTCAGCATATAATTTCTATGTTACAAACAACAAGTTTAAAAACCTTAAAAAGGATGAAAAAAATATTGATAAGATAGAATTGATTAAAAAACAAGACCCGACAAGAACATTCTATCTTTATTATGATTTAAAAGATTTGGATTTAACTACTTAATCCATCTTTACTATTTTTTTAAAATGGAACATTCCTTTGAGATTTAATCTTTTTTGCATATTCAATCTCTTCTTTTGTAGGCGGTTCCCTCATCTTTTTAAGAACCGCAATTGCATCTTCACCTTCAAGTTCAGGTGTTGGACCAATAGGTTTAGCCATGTTTAACACATCCTAAATTTTTTTAATCAGAGAAACAGTATTCATCAAACAAAACAGTAACGGTTTGATGGATAAATTTCCCAGTGAAATAATATTATATTTAATGTTATCCATCATATAGTTAATTGACATTAAATTTGAGCACAACCTTTAAATGATTTTCTAAAAGAATTATTTAAAATACTTTAAAATAATTAAAATCATACCTACATCGCAATTAAATAATTTAAAGAAATTTGCAAAATTATTCTTCAAGCAGTATTATGTTTTTAGGATCTACCTTCAAATACTCGGGAATCTCGAATTCATGGTCTCTGATCTGCTTTTCAACCTTCCACCATAAACCGTTTTCCAATGTTATTTCCCATTCGAATGGCATTTCCAATTTCTTTGAGTTGACTGCGCTGAATGAATTTAACTCTTCTTTTTTTGCTGGTGCGAAATCATGCGCCCTTATTCCAATGTGAGTGATGTTAGAGGATAATTTTTCAGACACTTCCAATTCAATTCCCCATTTCAAGGCTTTCAGGTGATAATCATCAATCATTTCTATTTTGGAAATGTTCTTACAGCCTGTGAGTTTAGCTATCTGGACTTTCTTTGGATTTTCAAACAGGTCATATGTTTTTCCTTTGGCTATGATTTTACCCTGATCCAATATTATAAGCTCATCACAGAACTGGAATGCCTCATCACGGTCATGAGTTACAAGAACTGACATTCCGTCAAAATATTTCAGCAGATTGACAAGTTCAATACGCAACTGCTCCTTCAGCAATGCATCCATGGCACTGAAAGGTTCATCCAAAAGCAACACATCAGGCCCATATGCCAATATACGTGCCAGTGCCACCCTTTGCTGTTGGCCTCCGGATAACTGTCGAGGATATCTTTTCTCCAGTCCTTCCAGGTGAAAGCGTTTAATCATTTCAGAGACAACTGTTCCGTCATGATTTTTACCCAAACCTATTGCAACGTTTTCCTCAACTGTCATATTTGGAAACAGTGCGTAATTCTGAAAAAGATATCCGACATTTCTTTTTTGAGGTTTTAGATTGATTTTATTATCCGAATCAAAATAAGTGGTTTTACCGCCCATGTCCAAACTAATAATTCCCCTGTCCGGATCCACTATACCTGCAATGGATTTTAAGGTCATGCTTTTACCGCAACCGGAAGGGCCGAGAATACCCAAACAGCCTTTTTTCAATTCAAAATCAACATCCAGGTCAAATTCCTTAAGTTTCTTATGGATATCAACTTTCAACAGTTTATCGCTCATCCCATCATCTCCACTGTTTTTCTTTGCGTATTGTTACATAATCCATAATGAAAATTGCAATAAATGATATGATTACAATAACTATTACATAATTAAATGCTTCCCCCATGTTTCCTGCAGCCACTTCCGAGTAAACTGCCATCGGGAGTGTTCTAGTTTGACCTGCAATGTTACCTGCAAGCATGGCTGTTGCACCGAATTCACCAAGTCCTCTTGCAAAGGCAAGTATTCCTCCGCTGATTATTCCTGGCAATGCATTTGCAAAGAGCACTTTCCAGAAAATATTCCACTCTGACATCCCCAGTGTGCGGCCGGCATCGACAAGGTTTGTATCCACCTGCTCGAATGCTCCACGGGCTGACCTGTACATTAAAGGAAAGGACATCACGACCGCCGCAATGACTGTTGCAGGCCATGAAAATGCTATTTTATATGCAAAAAATTCAACAAAAAAACTTCCGATCGGTCCTCTTACACCGAAAATGTATAATAAAAAGAATCCCACTACTGTAGGAGGCAATACTATCGGGAGTGTGAAAATCCCATCAAGTACGATTTTTGTTGTGTCGTTTTTAATCTTAATTAATCCCCATGCAACAATCAAGCCGACAAAAAAAGTTATAAAAATTGACAAGCTTGCTGTTTTCATTGAAATGAAAATTGGGGACCAATCTACCATAAATTTTTCTCCTTAAAAATTATTGTTCATATGAATATTTTTAATACTAAATATATTATCTCATTCAATATTATTTAAATATTCATATGATTATTTAAAATTTATTCGTGAATGGTAAAACCATATTCCACAAAGATATCTTTAGCTTCTTTAGTCTGTAGGAAGTCTAAGAATTTTTGTGCTGCGTCTGCATCTTTAGCATCTTTGATTGCAGCTACAGGATAGATGACCGGAGTTTTTAAAGCATCTTGTGGAGCTTCACAGATTACTTTTACATCACCAGTGGATTTTGCATCAGTTGCATATACGATACCGCATTCAGCAGAACCCTGAGCCACCTGGTTTAATACTGCAGTTACATCAGTACCTAATGACAATTTGGACTCGACATCACTCCAAATGCCTGTGTTGTTCAATACTTCCTTAGCGTATTGTCCTGCAGGCACGGATTCAGGATCTCCTATAGCGATGTTACCTTTTACATTTTTCAAATCATCGAAGGAAGAAATGTTTGAATTTGAATCAGCAGGTACGATCAATACCACTTTGTTTTCCAGGAACTGAAGATTTGTCTTATTGTCGATTAAATCTTTTTCAACTAAAGCGTTCATTTGTTTGTTTGCTGCAGACATGAATACATCTGTTTCCAGACCGTTTTCAATTTGAGTTTGCAAATCCCCACTTGAAGCGTAAGTCGGTGTTACTTTCACTCCAGGATATTTCTGCTGAAACATCGGGATTAACTTATCATCAAAAACATTTTTTAAACTTGCAGCCGCTGCGAGGTTTATTTCTTTTCCATCTAAACTGTTGTCAGTGGCATTTGAATTTCCACCTAAAAAGTCAAATAAGCCTGCGGAAACTGAACCTATACTAACAACTGCTACTATAAGTGCAATTAAAGCAATTATCACTATTTTATTAGATTTCATGGTTTTTCTCCATTTAATTGATAATACTAATCGGCATTATTAAATACGATGATTAAAGATTTGCAGATAAATGCACAATGTGCAATAATTCAAAAGTGTGAAATTAAGAGACATTCACATGAACAAATTTGTGAAAATATAATATATTTTTTCCACTTTCGTTTCAAATCATCACGAAATTTAATTATCCTGATTAGTAATAATAATTTTGACAATATTGATATATAAATATTTTCATATCGATGTAAATGATTTCATATCGAAAAAATTCAAAACAAAATCCGAATAACATTATATATAATTTTACAAAATATAGAATACAGGTGATTAAATGTCAAATATTGAAAAAGTAGATGAAATTTTAACAAAAGCAGAAGAATTCTACCTTGCAACCGTTGACGGGGACAAGCCAAAAGTAAGGCCGCTCGGATTCCACTTATTGGACGGCGACAAAATCTACTTCGGTGTTGGAACCTACAAGGACGTATACAAGCAAATGGAAGCCAATCCAAATGTGGAAATTGCAGCATGGGACGGTGAACATTTCCTTAGATATTTTGGAACCGCCGATTTAAGCAAAAACGAAGAAATAGTTGAAAAAGCATTTGAAATGATGCCTGAAATCGCTGAAGTGTACAAGGCAAACGGTTTTGAAATGGGAATCTTTTTCCTAGACAATGCCACAGCCGAAATCAGAAATATGATGGAGGTTGAAGAAACATATGAATTTAAGTATTAAGGGAAAAATCCCTTAATCACAAATTTCATTGATTATCGCCAAAGCATTAAAAGACCTTGGAAAACCTATATAAGGCAATATGATTGTTATTGCAGATACCAGTTTTTCCTTATCATTGCCTACACTTAAATTGCCTTGGGTATGACCTCTTAACTGATTTTCACATCCTCCTAAAGTTGCGATGAAAGTGAATGTGATAAGTTCCCTTTGCTGATCGTTTAAGCCATCACGAGTATAGAAGTCACCGAAACAGTAACCTTCAAGGAAGTTGTCAAAATGTTTCTGACCTTCAGGTCGGGCCTCTTTCATTGCTGAGATAAACTCCTCACCAAAATACCTATTCTGAATATCCAATCCCTTTTCATACCTGTCTTGTGAATCAGTGTTTGATCTTGGAGCCATTGGCAATTCTATTCCTTTTTTGTCAAACACCTTAATGACAACACCGAAGAAATTGTGTGCACGGCCGAAACCGACATACGGTACAGATTGATAAAGCAGTTCCTTAACTTCCTCAGGGGTGATGTATTTATTGATTGCAGACAATAATATCTTTTTAAATGCCTTTGGAGACTGGCATGCAATAAGTGATGCCAAAGTCACTAAAACAGATTCCTTTTCATCCAAAGTGGAATATTGATAAACTTCATCATATGCGAAGTTTTCAAACAGCTCATGAAATTCAGGGTCGTTTTTTTCTATTCTTTCAAAATTTTCAAACAAATCTTTCATTTTATCACCAGATTAAATTTATTCGGGTTTAACCTGCCGTAGATAATATAATGCAGTTGCACCACCGCCAGCCAATATGTCACTGCCTGTGATGGTTGCACCCTTGTCACCCATAATAATTCTGCAACATTTGCAACTTCATCGGCAGTTTCCCCTCGTTCCAGATGAGCAGTTTACAAACATGGTTTTGTAAAAGTCTCATCTTGGACCGTTGAACTCGTCAATTGCCAGAGTTAAGATGATTCCGGAAGATATTGAGTTGATTCTTGCTCCTTTTTATCCTCCTCCACATTATTCATACATCACTCTTTTTGGCTAATTTCAATTAATAATACTCATCATTCATAAGTATCCCTTGATTTAAATTTAAAAATCCAAATATAAAAATGTTGTCATATGCAACAATATATATTAAGACATTCTAAAAAAAATAATGTTATCCCTACAAAAATAAGGCATTAAATATGTAAAACCAAAAAATAATTGATAATGAATTTCTAAAAAAAAATGAAAAAATAAGTAAATTTAAACTTCAATGCTTATTGTGATAATTTATAAGCATCATAAGCTGCATAAATAGCAAATATTAAACTGATAATACTTGTTAAAAAAGCGGTGAAAAAATCAACAACAGCCAGAATCACTGCGATTACGAAGAATATAACTCCTTTTTGAATATCTCCTGCATAAGCTTGACCTAAACCAGGGATAATAAAAGACAATATTGCTGCAAGAATTGGGTTTGCCATAAATTTTACCTCCATTTAACTTGTTAAACATAACTATTGACATAGTTAATAATCATTTCTTCCATTAGCTAATATATATAATTTTTGACAGTATTAATTGTTTAAAAAAAATTACACAAATTAAAAATTTTAATTAAAAAAGATATAAATCCCCTCTAAGATTTTATTTTAAAAAAATAATTGATAAAATTCAATTTCACATTATTCATTATCCAAATATACGCTTAATTATATAGTTAACTGGAGAATTACAATTTATACAACACAAATACATTTAAATAGTTATAAAATAAATATTTAACTGGTGATAATTTGTTAGAACAATTTGTACCATTTATAGGATTAATTATTTTTGGAAACATAGAAAACTTGATTCTGGCATCACAAGGTGTTGTTCAAGGCGTAAATCCTAAAATATTAGGTGGATTAAGTATAATTGTAGTAATCATATGGCTATTTATTGGAACTGTGGCTACAAGTGTTGCAATACAATATTCAAGCTACATCACATTTATTGGTGGTCTTGCAATAGTCATATTAGGTATCCAGTCAGTGCATGGTGCTGTCAGAAACCTTAGAGCTGCTAAAAGAGGTGAAAACAATGGTCAATCTTAAAGACTATGCACCTTTTACAGGTTTGCTCATTTTTGGAAACATAGAAAACTTGATTCTAGCTTCACAGGGTGCAGTTGCACATGTTGACCCATTTATTTTAGGAGGATTAAGTTTAATTGCAGTAATCATATGGTTGCTGATTGGAACATACGGAACAAAAGTGGCCATCAAATATGCAGATTATATTGAAATATTTGGTGGGGTAGCTATTATCATATTAGGTTTACAATCAATGATTGAAGCTATGGGAGTATCTCTTTTCCCATAATTTTATTTTTTTAATGGTCATGCATGACCAACACTTTTTTTAATTTTAATTTTTATAGATAAACTTTAGTTCATTTAGATGCAAATGATAAAAAACCCCAAATCCATCACCCACTCAGAAAAAAATCCACTAGAACTTTAAATAATATTTATTAAAAAAAAGAATTGAAGAAGTTGAATGACAACTTCTAAAATAGTCCACTATCTTCTAAACGTTTTTCAAAGTAATGTGCTGCTGAATCAGCCCTATCTTTTACAACCAGTAAAACAGCAACTGTCAGGATACCGATTGCTAAAAGAATAATCAATGCAGGCCAATAATTAGACCACACCAAACCAAGCTGAGCTTCACGTATCAACGTTATCGCATAGGTCATCGGAAGATATGGATTCATCACCTTGAAGAAGTCACCCATTATCTGAACCGGATAAACACCGCCGGTACCGGATATCTGAATAACCAAAAGCACAACTGCTATTGCTTTTCCAACTTCTCCCAATGCAGAAACCAGAGAATAAATCAGTATCATGAAAACAGCCGATACTAAAAATGCCGACAGGACAAACAAAGGCATATTGGCAATGTATATTCCCAAGATTAATGAACCAATAACAGTTACGGCAACCTGGAAAATACTCAGTATCAGAAATATTGTTAATTTTCCGAAATACATCTCAAGAGGTGAGTATTTTGTTCCTTTGGCAACACCCGGCTTTAGCATTGCACATGTAATCAGTGCACCAACCCACATTGACAATACCAAGTAAAATGGAGCCACATCTGATCCATAATCAGGTACTGAAAAAATTTCATGCCTGTCAAGTTTTACTGGAGAGAAGAAATAATCGCCAAGAATTGTTTCATTAATGCCTGTCAATTGACCTAACTGGTCGGCAGTTGCTCCAAGAGAACCTGCTGCGGTGAACAATGCCATTGCGGCGGAATTTCCTAGCAATTCTGCACCTGCCGCTAAAGCCAATGAACCGTCAGCTAGTTCAACTGAACCGTCAGCGAGTTGACTGGCACCATCTGCAACCTTACCGGAACCTTTGGCCAGTTTGGATGAACCTTCAGCCAGTGCCACAGACCCATCGGCCAATTGGCTTGCACCGCTTGCAACTTCACCACTTCCGTTTGCAAGCTTGACATTTCCTTCAACATACTCTTTTACAGGACCTTCAGGTATGAGAGATGGGTCAACAGCAGACTGAAGCTCTTCAGATCCCTGTTCAACCTGACTAGCACCATTTTTAACAGCACTAGAACCATCTTTAACCTGTTTTGCACCATCATCAACACTGGACACTCCAGATTTAACCTGACTTGCCCCATCCTTGACTTGGCTGGAACCGTCTTTTACCTGGTCTGCTCCTGAGGATACCTGTGACGCACCTGACGATACCTGTGACGCACCGGATTGAAGCTGGTCCCCACCGCTTGAAAGCTGACTTGCACCGGATGCAAGACCTTCCTGCAATTCACCAAGTTTACCGTAAGCAGCAAGGTTAATGATTTCAATAATCTTAGCATTTAATGCATTGTAAACTGCATTTGAACCTGAGTCGGTTAATTTGGCAGCTACAGGATTTGCCTTTACATTAACAACGTATTCCAGTTTTGCCTGTTGAGGATCATCCGTTGTTATGGAAATGACATTTTCACTCAGGTTTTTGGGCATTATGATTCCTGCATAATATTTCCCCGTATAAACACCGTCCCGCAGTTCATCTTCAGTTACAAACGTCCAGTCAAACTTATCATTCTTCTTCAAGTCCTTAACAAGTTCATCTCCTATATTAAATTTTTCATCCTCAAAAGATGCTCCCTTATCCAAGTTTGCAATTGCAAATTGAACCTCACCTGTGTTTCCATATGGATCCCAGCATGCCTGAATGTTTAAAAGAGCATAAAGGGAAGGCAAGATTATTATTCCAATTAAAACAATAGTGACAATGGGATTTGAAAATGCTGACTTGAAGTCTTTTTTAATAATTTCAAAGATATTTCCAATATTTCTTCCCGCCATTTAATACCTCATTTAATTAGTTGTTAAAATTTATATTTTAAGTTAATAATAAATATTTTGACACTATATTAAAAAATAATTTACAAAAAAATATTTTTATATCTTAAAACATATTTAATAATTAAATAATACAAAAGAGGAAGTTAAATATGAAAATAAAAATTTTACTCATTTTTATAGTATTTTTATTCAGTTTGGCATGTGTCAGTGCAAGTGATATGAATGATACATTAACCAGCAGCAATGAAATTCCCACAGTTGAGGCAAACGATACCTCACAGAATATGCTTTCCGATTCAGGAGAAGGAACCTTCACATCCCTTCAGTTAAAAATCAGCACTGCATCAGAAGGCTCAACAATCACTTTAGACAGGGATTATTCTTATGATGATGGATTTCTTGAAAGCGGAATTGTCATAACCAAAGACATAACCATTGATGGAAATGGCCATACATTGGATGGTAAATCCAAATCCAGGATTTTTATGATATTATTTGATTTAAAAGAAAAAAACAAAGTGACATTGAATAATATTAACTTCAAAAATGGTTATACCAATTATTATGGCGGTGCAATACTTAATTTTGCAAATCTGACAGTTAACAAATGCAGCTTCACAAACAACTATGCAAAATACTGTGGAGGAGCAATCAACTCTCTGGGATATCTTGACTGTAAAAATTCCAATTTCGATAAAAATATTGCCGGCGGAGATGGAGGAGCTCTATTTACATTATCCTTTGATAAATCAATATCATTTTACCTCAATCTTTTCCCGGATAAAAAAATTGATGAAAAATTAAATTTCCTCAATCCAATTAGCCTGAATGCAACTTTTAAATTTTTAAAAGATAAAGTGAGCAACTGTGTTTTTACAAATAATCAGGCAAAAGGCCGTGGCGGTGGAGCAATTTATGCTTTCGCAGACATTGATATTTCATCATCCCAATTCACATCAAACAAAGCGGGTGAAAACGGCGGTGCAGTATTTGGCGATAAAAATTTATATATCACAGATTCCAAATTCACAGGAAACAATGCTCCAAAATATGGTGGTGCAGTATACTTCAAATGCCACGGAACTACAGGCCATTATGACAAAAACGGCAAATGGGTTTCTGAAACAAAATATTATGATAATTTAATCCAAACATCAACATTTACCAAAAACACTGCAAGCAGAGGCGGTGCAATATACGGATTTAGAACATCAAGTTCAGATAAGGTCCACTGTGCAAAAGCTGTGAAATGTACATTTGAAAACAACAAGGCGCCGACCGGCAGAGACATCTACGGAGGAACCGCTTCCAAATGCATATTCAATTATCTGAAATTAACACTAAAAACAGTTAAAATTAAAAAATCAGCTAAAAAACTTGTTTTAACTGCAAAGCTTACAAAAGGCAAAACATTGATTAAGGGTAAGAAAGTCACTTTCAAATTCAACGGGAAAACCTACAAGGCAAAAACCAACAAGAAGGGAATTGCAAAGGTAACCATTAAAAAAAGTGTGCTTAAAAAACTTAAAGTGGGTAAAAAAGTATCCTATCAGGTAAAATACTCTAAATTAAGTGTTAAAAAGACCGCTAAAGTAAAAAAATAATTGAATAGATGATTATGAAAAAAAATAATTTTTCATAATTTTCTATTTCAACACAAATTTCCTCATACCAATTATACCTAATATTATGGCCATCACATAACCTATTAAAGAAATCACAGGTATGTCAAATATCCTTGGCCCGAAAGAAACAACGGATGAACTTACAATAAGTGCAGATACCAGTGCTATTATTGACACCTTATCTGTAATGTCCACTTCAAACCTGAATTGCAGTTCCTCATTATCGATTTTATGGATTGTTCTTGTTAGAAGCTTTGGCAATGCCTGAATCATGTGCTGATAGAGAATCAAATTACTTTTCTTACCTTTGAGATACTGTTTAGGGTTAACCCTCTGTCTGGCGATTTGTTTTGCAATCGGCTTGATTGATGCGAAAACATCGATTTGAGGATCCAAATTGTGTGCAATGGCTTCAACCATTGACAGACCTCTTGCCATTGTGACGAATTCATTCGGAAGGATTACACCGTAGTCCTGCATAAGATTAAGCAGCTCCTCCAAAACTCCATCGAAGCGGTTAAGCTCAACACCGAAATATCTTCCAAACAAATCATTCAAATCCCTTTTCAATGGTCTTGTGTCAATGTCATAATCCAGAATGTCCATATACATCAGTTGATTTATCAGCCCATCTATGTCCTGGTCAGAGAATAACAGCATCAGTTCAGAGAGATTCTTTTTGAATTCCTCATCGAAAAATCCCATCATTCCCAAATCAAGATAACACAATACATTATTTTCTAGAATCATTATGTTTCCCGGATGAGGGTCTCCATGGAAAAACCCGTCAATAAAGAGTTGCTGGAGATATGAATCAAGAACATTTTTTGCTATGAATTTTTTGTCGAATTCATCATCATTGCTTTCATACACATCATTAAGTTTTGTTCCGTCTATGAATTCCATTGTCAGAACCTTTGAAGTGCAATACTGGGAGTAAGTGGCCGGGATGTGTATGTATGGATTATCCTCAAAGTTCAGTTCAATGCGTTGCATATTCATGAATTCATTATTGTAATCAATTTCCTTGTGAATTGAACGGTCAAATTCCTCCATGATTCCAGGTAAGTTTAATTTTCTGAGATTGGAATTAAATTTGTCCGCACGGTTGGCAACAAATTTCATTATCCTAATATCTAGGTCAATCTTATCTGTGATACCCTCCTTTTGCACTTTTACTGCAACACGTTCGCCGGTCAACAGCCTTGCTTCATGAACCTGGCCAATTGAAGCAGTTGCCAAATGTGTTTGTGAAAAGTCTTCAAACAAATCTTCAATCTTTCCGTCAAGCTGCTCTTCAACAATTGCCTTGACCTGTTCATAAGATATGGCAGGATTGTCATCCTGCAGGTTAGCCAGTTCATCTGCAATTTTTTCACCTACAATATCGGGCCTTGTACTCAACAGCTGACCCAATTTAATGAAAGTTGTTCCCAAATCCTGAAGCATCAATCGTAATTTAACTGGAATCTCATCATCCAGCAACAGGACAGATTCCTCCTCATCGCTTTTTCGAATTTTGCTTTTAGCGGTTTGACCTAAGATTTCATGGAAACCATACTTTTTTATAGCTGCTCTGATTTCTCTCAAACGTTGTTTTGTTTCCTTATCCATATTTATCACTTATACGAATCATATGCTGCAATGACCAAAGAAAAAAATAATTTGTTCAATACATCAGTTAAATGAATGTTTGTTAACGTTGAGTAAAATACTTTTTGAAAAAAAGTGATTTAATTAAAAATAAAAAAAGAAAGTGAATAAAGGATTCTAATCTCCCTTATTCCAGTTTACAATACCATATACAATACATAGAAGTGTTGATAAGATAATCCCTAAATAAACACCCCAAATCCATGGGTCTTCAATTCCTAAAACCATCATTGTGCATCACTTCCCTTTTTGTCGATATTTGAAAATGCCTTATCAATTACCTCTTGTGCAGGAGGTTTGGTAAGTAAACTTACAACAATTGTAATTATTGCAGACACAGGCACTGCTATCAACATAACGTCAATGAAAGGCCATGGTGCAGCCGGAAGGATTGTTTCCATACCCAATAGGAATTTACATAATCCAAGACCCACTGCAGTCTTTTTGAATACAAATATCAACCAGAACAGACTGACGAATGTTCCGGACAATATTCCTGCAATTGCTCCAGGCCTTGTGATTCCTTTCCAGTAGAGTGCTCCTAAAAATACCGGCAGGAATGCGGCAGCACATATTTCAAAGAACAGACTTGTTCCAAGTGCAACCACACTTCCGGGCAATGAGAATGCCATGACCAGTGCCAGGAGGATTGCTATTAAAATTCCCACTCTTGAAATGCTTACCTGATCGAGCTTTTGTTTGGATTTTTCCCTTATTGTACCGTAGATGTCCACACCGAATGCTGTTCCCTGTGTGTGAAGCTGTGAGGATATTGTTGACATTGCAGCTGCAATCAGGGACAGTAGGAAAATGTATACAAACCATTCAGGAAGCGCCATTGTGATGAATGTCGGAATGATTTTGTCGATGTTTCCCCCAACCACATCAACTGCGATTTTACCTAATTTGTCAAAGAAGTATACGTTTGACAGTGACCCTACGATATATGCTGTTGTAGGCATGATTGCAATGAATATTCCTCCGATTAAAACGGATCTGTTCAGTTCCTTATCGGATTTGACTGTCATGAATCTAACAATCAATGAAGGTTGTGCCAGTACTCCAATACCTACCCCAATCAGTGTTGAGGATACGAGTGACCACCAAAATGGTGTTCCAAATTCCGGAAATGCCGTCCATCCCGTACCACCTGTGGCTATTGACTCTGCCGGATATAGATTGACCATATTTGTTAATGCAGTATTTGCGGTATTGACTCCTCCAAGAATCCAATAAACGAATACCAATAAAAATACCATTGCGATTACCATTATTGTTCCCTGAAGTGCGTCAGTATACATTACTCCACGTATTCCTCCAAAGAGCACATAGAATGTGATGATAATTGACAATATTAAAAGTGCGATGCTGAAGTCAATCAGCAAAGATGATTCTAAAAATCTTGCAGCACCGATCAATACCACTGCGGCGTATAAAGGCATTGCACAGAAGATGATTAATCCTGATGCATAATGGATGAATTTGGAGTCAAATCTTTTTCCTAAAAATTCAGGAAAAGTCAATGAATTCAATGCATGCCCCATACGGCGAGTTCTTTTTCCTAAAAATACAAATGCGATAAATACTCCGATTATAATATTTAAGAATGCGAGCCATAAAACACTCATACCATATTGTCCTGCGACTCCACCGAAACCTACGATTGCCGCCGTTGAGATGAATGTTGCACCATAACTCATTGCCATGATGAATGGGTGTGTGTCTTTTCCCGCAATCATAAAGTCTTCAGAGGAATTGGTTTTTTTGTATGCGTAGTATCCTACGAATACTAGGGCAAATATGTACACTATAAATATTATTGCTAAAATCATAACGTCCATAAATAATTACCTCTAAAAAAATATTAATTTTGAATTAATATCACATTATATTATATAATTAAGTAATTATTTAAAGATTGCTATAATATACATTAATGTACATAATTGTACATTAAAGTATAAAATAAGTTACTCCATTGATTTCACCATGGTCCCTGCCAGTATCCTTAAAATCAAACATGATTTTTAAAGCGTCATCAATGTCCAATTCCATTTTTTGACTCAACATCAATTGTGCACTTAAATCCTCAGTAAGATGCTCATAAACCACAGCCTTGAGCATGTCAATATGTTCCTTACCTGCCTCATCATCAACAACATTGTCCAACAAATCAAGAGCTCCCCTATAATTCTTATTGAACAGTTTCATCAAAAACATGGGAGTGGAACTTAAAAGGGATTTATCCGAAAGATCATAAAGTTTCTTTGAAACATCCTCAATCATTTCATCATCATCCAAACTAAATGCCGCAAATGATTTTTCATACAGTGCATCACGATAATTTTCATCGATTGCCAGAGCCTTGTCTGTATATTCAACAACTTTTAAATCATCATGCAGGAAGTTATACAATTTGGCAATACATAGCAGATCATTCTTATTGTTTGTATCAACAACCCTTTCAAGCTGTTCCATTGCAGAATATGCTTTTTTATCTTCCTTCAGGAGCGCATGACACCTTGCCTTATCGTACCACAATATAAATTCATTAGGATTTTTTTCAATTAAAGGATTTATGAATGACAATGCCTCAGCATAACGTTTTAAATGAATCAAACATGGAATCCTATAAAATAAAGAGATTTCATAATCATCATCGTCACCATCAACACTTTCAAAATGGCTTAAAGCCTTTTCATAATTTTCCTCTCGAAATTCGATTTTACCCAGTTCAAATTGATTTTTCAATTTAATCACCAAATTAATGTATGAATTAAGAACTATAAAAAGGTTATATATGATATAAAGTAAATATTGAACTCTATTCGTAATTTTACGAGAATAAATCAATATTTACTCCTCCGTGTAAAAATATTCTTTTCAAAAATTAAACAACATGCCAAAGTTTAATATTAATCAAAGTCAATAATTTAAAATACTGAAAAAAAATTTATAAAAATAGGGATACCATGTTTTGGAATGAAGAAGCAGAATGTATGAATAAAGAAGAAAAAGAAAAAATACAACTAGAAAGACTACAAAAGACCGTAAAACTTGCATATGAAAATGTTGAGTTTTATAAAAAACGATTCGATAAAATCGGATTGAAACCAGAAGACATCAAAACATTAAAAGACATTGAAAAAATTCCATTTACAACAAAAAGCGACTTAAGAGAAGCATATCCCCTAGGACTCCTTGCAGTTCCTCGTGAAGAAATTGTAGAAGTTCATGCTTCATCAGGTACCACCGGAAAACCGACAGTAACCGCATACACACAAAATGATTTGGACATTTGGGGAGAATGTATTGCACGTGGACTTAAAATGGCAGATGCCGAACAGGATTACATCATTCAAAATGCTTATGGATACGGATTATTTACAGGAGGATTCGGTATACATCACGGTGGAAATAAAATGGGTGCAATAACAATTCCAATTTCAGCAGGAAACACCCGAAGACAACTGGACACAATGGTGGATTTCCAAAGTGAGATATTAACATGTACTCCTTCCTATGCGATGTATCTAGGTGAATCAAGAGAAAAAGCTGGAATCGCACTTGAAGACATTAATCTAAAAGCAGGAATCCATGGGGCAGAAATGTGGACAGATGAAATGAGAAAAAGAATTGAAACATCCCTTGGAATCAAGACCCACAATATTTATGGTTTAACAGAAGTAATGGGTCCGGGCGTTGCCCAGGAATGTAACTGCCAAAACGGAATGCATATTCAAGATGACCACTTTTATCCAGAAATTATCAATTCAGAAACCGGTGCAACCTTGGATTATGGTGAAAAAGGAGAACTTGTTTTAACATCCCTAACCAAAACAGGAATGCCCATTTTAAGATTCAGAACAAAAGATTTGACTTCACTCATCGGTGAAAAATGTGAATGTGGAAGAACAACCGTAAGGATGACAAGAATCACAGGCAGAAGCGACGACATGCTTAAAATTAAGGGAGTTATGGTTTTCCCATCCCAAATTGAAAAGGCATTACTTAAAGTTGCTGGTGCAAGTCCAAACTACATGATTCATGTAACCAGACCGGACATTTTAGATGAAGTGGAAGTTAAAGTGGAAGCATCTAAAGAGTTATTCTCAGATGAAATGAAAGAAATGGAAAGAGTTGAAAAACAAATCCAAGCATCCATCAGATCAGAAACTGGAATCAGAATGGATGTGACTATTGTTGAACCTGAATCACTTCCAAGAAGTGAAGGTAAAGCTGTTCGTGTAATTGATGAAAGGAATTTATAAAAAGGTGAGAAAATGGCAGTCAAACAAATTTCAATTTTTGTAGAAAACAAAGAAGGAAGAATCAAAAAAGCTATTGACACATTAGCAAAACAAGACATTAACATTCGTGCATTATCCATTGCAGATACCACAAAATATGGGATTTTAAGATTAATTGTTTCAGATAATGCCAAAGCAATTGAAACACTTGAAAACAATGGATTTATTGTAAAAGAAAATGAAGTTATCATATTAGCAGTTCCAGATGAACCTAACGGATTAAATTCAACATTAGCAGTTTTCGATGATAAAGACATTAATTTAGAATATTTATATGCGTTTGCAAGTAGCAAAACAGATAAAGCTATTGTTGTTATGAGATTAGAAAATATGGAAAAAGCTATTGATGCTTTAAAAGAAAGCAATATTAAAATATTAGATAACGAAGACATTAAAGATTTATAGAAAAGATTAACCTCTTTTCTACAACTATTTTTTTAAAAAAAGATTTAAGAAAAAAATATCTAAAATTCCTTTAGAAGGTTAGATATATCTTCTTTAGAATAACCTAAACGCACAAATAGGCTTTTTAATGGTTCATTTTCAGGAATCTTTCCAAGTTCCCTCCAATTTTGAAAATCATTTTTTAAAATACCATTAATTAAAAGTTGAATAGTAATTAAATCATCACTTTTAATTGCAATAAAGGCATCTTCATCTTTAAAAACATTATCTGGATCAATTAGTGTTACTCTACCAGTTCTATCTTTTTTTACAATAGCATTGTCAATTTTATACGCCATAATACCACAACTGTTATATTTATTTATAATTATTTGTTTAAATACTATTTAAAATTTAACCTTTAATTGATTTGTATCCACTTTCAATAGCTTTTAAATTCATTTCATGGAATTTAGGTTTTAAATTATTTTTCATTGCCTCAATCACAGATTCTTTTGTAAGAGGGAATTTATCATCAGCTGTAACTGCACCTAAAAGAACCATATTTAATGACAAAACACTTCCAGCATCGATTGCCAATTGGGCTCCATCAATAGGAAGAACATGTTTGAAGTTTTCCCT
This sequence comes from uncultured Methanobrevibacter sp., assembly GCF_946408925.1. Lineage (GTDB taxonomy): Archaea > Methanobacteriota > Methanobacteria > Methanobacteriales > Methanobacteriaceae > Methanocatella. The sequence continues at coordinate 40,988 of NZ_CAMJUE010000002.1, read as the reverse complement.
TAAGGTTTTAGTTATGCTGTCAACACTAGGATAAGGCTTGTTTGTTGAAGATGGAATTATAGGATGAGTATTGTAAACAATCTTTGTTTCAGAATTGACCTTATCAAGTCCCCTTATTGTTTCAATAGGTTCAAAAGAAAGCAACATGTCTGCTGCTTGATTCGGTATAATTGATGAATTATATCCGCCAATTTTCAGTTCTGTTGAAACTGATCCTCCCCTTTGAGACATTCCATGTATTTCACTCATCACAACATCCAAACCCTGATTCATTGCAGCTTCACCAATGATTGTGGAAGTCTTAATAATCCCTTGACCTCCTACACCACAAATATAAATACAATAATGATTATCCATATTATCACCTACCTGCCTCTAAAGCACCATATTTACAGACCTGTATACATACATTACATCCGTCACATTGTGATTCATCAATTGTGATTTTTCCATTGATTTTTGAAATGGCAGGACAAGCCAGTTCACTTACACATTTATCACAATTATTACAGTTTTTATCCACAAATTGCACAGGAGGTTTTTTAGTCAAACCTTTAATTAATGTGCATGGAGCTTTTGATATAATTACCGCAGTGTCATTTCTTTCAAATGCTTCAGTGTAAGTTTTAACAACCTGATCCAAATTAAATGGATTGATTACACGCACATAATCACATCCGCATGCAAGAGCCAATTTACGAATTGAAACTTCGGGAGCCTCATCCCCCATTCCATCAACTGGAATTCCTGGGTTTGGCTGACCTCCGGTCATTGCAGTAATCCTATTGTCAAGAACTGTTAGAACAAAATTATGTTTATTGTGAACAGCATTGATTAGCGGTGAAACACCACTGTGGAAGAATGTGGAATCTCCAATGAAGCTTACCACTTTCTGGTCGGTTGAAACTGAAAATCCGCAACCGTCACCTACACTTGAACCCATTGACAATAAGTAATCGGCGGCATTATACGGAGGGTTGATTCCCAAAGTATAACATCCGATATCTGAAGCAAATACTACATCAGACGGCTTTAATCCCAATTCCTCAATTGCTTTGTTGACACCATAATACATTGCCCTGTGAGGACATCCAGCACATAAAACAGGTGCACGTGATGGAATATCATCCTGAAGTTTTTCCAAACCGGATGAAAATTTAATTTCACTGTCTTGCTTGAAGTTTAATATCTTATTCAATCCGTCTGCCACAATATCTGAGTTGAATTCATGATAAATTGGAAATGTTTCATCCAGCTTACCATGGACTGTTACATCAAGCTTTTCAGCTCCAATCACTGCCAATGTATCCCTTTCAATAATCGGGTCAACTTCTTCAACAATGAATACCTCATCCAAATCCTTTAAAAATTCAACGACTTTTTCATGTGGGAAAGGATATGAAAATCCTAATTTTAAAACATTTATATCAAGATTATTGAATTTGCAAACGTCATGCGCATAATTATAAGCACTGCTTGAAGTAATAATTCCATATTTTTTATCATTTGATAATTCAATTACCCTATTGAATTCACTTTCATTGGAAACCTTTTCGATTTTATGTATTTTGTCCCATAACCTAACATGCATATCTCCGGCAAATGCAGGAACCGGAACATATTTGGAGGGATCCTTATTAAAGTGACATCTCTTCCAGTGATTATCATTATTTGATGAATTGTCTGCCACATCACCAAATTCCACTACACCTCTCATGTGGGATACACGGGTTGTTGTTCTGACAATTACCGGTATTTTAAATTGTTCAGACAAATCAAATGCATATTTAACCATATCCTTTACTTCTTGACAATTTGATGGTTCTAAAATAGGCATGTTTGCTAGTTTAGCATAATTACGAGTATCCTGTTCATTTTGAGATGAGAAAAGTGACGGGTCATCAGCTGACAATATAACCATTCCACCATTGACGCCGGAATATGCAGTGGTCATGAATGAATCTGCCGCCGCATTTAATCCTACATGCTTCATAAATGTAAATGATCTTAATCCGGAAGCTGCAGCAGTGGCCGCCACCTCCATAGCAACTTTTTCATTGGTTGAAAATTCAAAATAAATATTAGCTTCTTTAGCCAATACTGACAAAATATTTCCAATTTCTGATGAAGGAGTTCCTGGGTATGTGGCCGCAATAGAAACACCTGCTTCTATAACTCCTCTAACAGCAGCCTCATTTCCTAGTAAAAATTGTTTTTCACCAGATACTCCTGTGACTAATTCTTTTAAATTCATTATATTTTCCTCAAAATTTAATTATACAATATTAATTATGACAATAAAAATATTTAAAATTAATTTTTTACACTCAAAAAAAATCAACAAATATCTTTTATATAATAAATAATATATTATATATTGATAAATTTTTTATTTAAAGGGGAAAAAAGATGATGATTAAAGTTTATGTTTCAAGATTTAATAGTGAAACCGATAGTGAACCTCATTTAGAGTGTTATGAAATTGAAAAAACACCTCATATGAAAGTTCTTGATGCATTACAAGCTATTAATGAAAAGTATGATGCTGACATTAGCTTTAGAAGCTCCTGTAGAGCAGGACAATGTGGTTCATGCGGAATATTATTTAAAGGAAATGGAGCTCTCGCATGTCAAAAAGAAATAAAAGACGGAGCTATAATCGAACCTCTAAACTTCCCCGTTATAAAAGATTTAATTGTTGACAAATCAAGTATTGAAGACAAAGTCAAAGATTTGGAATTATCTCTTCAATGCAGTCATAAATGCAATGAATTGAATACCAGCATAACCAATGAGGATTCAAAAGAAACCAAAAAGGTCAGAAGCTGTATTGAGTGTTATTCATGTCTTTCAAGTTGTCCTGTTGTAAATATTGCAACAGAAGAGTTTGGAGGCCCATATCTAATGAGATACATTAGAAAATTTGAAACTGACCCAAGAGATAATTTTAATAGGCTTGAAGAAGCATTAAATGATGGATTATACAATTGTACAAGCTGCGGTAAATGTTTATCAGTTTGTCCTAAAAACATCAATACTTTTGGCGATGCAATTGAAAAAATGAGAGCAGTTGCAGTTGCAAGCGGTTCAGGACCGCTTCCGGAGCATGTGGCATTTAAAGAGAATATTTTAGAAACCGGAAGGTCTGTTAAAACCAATAAAAACCCATTTGTTGAAGAAGCTGAAAATGAAACCGGATCCAAAGTAGCATTCTTTACAGGTTGTATGGTGGATTACAAGTTCCCGGAATTAGGACATAAACTTGTGAAAATCCTTAAGGAAAATGGCATTGACATTGATGTGCCTAAAGGCCAGGTTTGCTGCGGTTCTCCACTTCTTAGAACCGGTCAAACTGACATTGTACAGGAACTTGTCGATAAAAACAAAGAAATCTTTAAAGATTATGATACTGTGATTACAATTTGTTCAGGTTGTGGCGCTACTTTAAAAAACAATCATCCTGACTTCGGTTCCAATCTAAATGTAATGGACATAAGTGAATTTTTAGCGGATAAACTAGACACTTCCAAATTAAAAGAAGTAAATATGAAAGTAACCTACCATGACCCATGCCATTTGGGAAGAGGACAGGGTATCAAAGACCAACCTAGAGATATTATTGAAATGATTCCTGGCGTTGAATTTGAAGAAATGAAATATCCTTGCCAGTGCTGTGGAGCAGGCGGTGGAATAAAATCCGGAAAACCTGACATTGCAATGGACTTGTCAAAATCAAAAGCTGAAATGATTAAAGATACTGGTGCCGATGCAGTTGTTACAATTTGTCCGTTTTGTGAGCTAAACCTGCAAGACGGTTTAGATTCAATTGGCTGTGAAGACATTAAAACATTACATTTACTTGAATTATTAGATAAAGCTTATGAATAATTGAATATGGAGTTGATTAAAATAGGAGATACTGCCGTTAGTGAAGATAAAATAGTTGAAACCGCAACTATGACTTCACCCGAAAATAAAGAGGAAAGTAAATCAGAAAAAAAATCAACTTCCACTAAAAAAGCAAAGTCAAAACCACAATCCAGAGGGAGTGCCAGAGTTAAGCTTGTAAGAGACAAGGAGGAAGAAGAAATAAGTCTCTTTAAAGAGAATATTTATATTGTTTTCGTGGAATGTGAAACTCCGGGAAACATCGGTTTTCTTGCAAGAACAATGGCCAACTTCGGATTGAAAAACTTGGTTTTGATTAATCCTCCAACACTTACAAACGAAGCATATTATCAGGCCACACATGGAAAATACATTGTTGAAAATGCCAAAATATATGCCACCCTAGATGAATTCTATCAATCACAAAGAATTGATTTTAAAGTTGCATCTACCGGAATGGCAGGAGGAAGTTACAATTTATCAAGAATCCCTATTAGGCCGGAGGAACTTGGAAAATCCATGAATGTCTCAAATAAAATAGCCATATTGTTTGGAAGAGAGGGTGATGGCCTTACAAATAAGGAGATTAGCGATTGTGACATATGCGTATCCATTCCAACCGATCCGACTTATCCTATAATGAACATTTCCCATGCAGCGGCAATCATATTTTATGAATTGTTTAAAAACAAGCATGACTATGCTGTTGAAGGATTAGCTGAAAGCAACGATTTGGAAAAAAAATACTTAAAAAAGGATATGGATGATTTAATTGATTGCCTTGACATACCGGAGCATAAAAAGAAAAACGGCAAAAAAACATTTAACAATATAATTTCAAGAGCATTCATTACAGGACGTGAAGTTTACACATTAAAAGGCATATTAAGAAGATTAAAAAATGAGTTAGATGAACAATGAGACGAATAAGATTTGCTGACATCAGTATTTTTGTACTTAAATACATTTTCAATTGGAGATTTCGTATAGCGGAAATTACAAAAAAATCCGGCATTTACAAAAAAATAATTGACAAAATGCTTTTTGAAGATGATGAAATCATTGTTGTACCAAATACAATAAATGTTAATAAAAAAATTGAATCGGAAGGTTCCGAATTCCTGCCGACCCAAGTTATCAAAGAGGTCATTAAACGTTGTGACGACATTGTAATCATGAATTCATGCCTATGCAGAAGCTCCAACGGATGTGTCGACTATCCTAAAGATATCGGATGCATATTCCTTGGACCTACCGCAAGAAAAATACCTGAAAACATCGGACATCTTGCAACAGTGGAAGAGGCATTTGAGCAAGTTGACAGGGCCGATGCGGCAGGTTTAAGCCACATTATAGGAAGAAATAAAATTGATACCGTTTGGATGAATGTAAGACCTGGCAAAGGTTTATTGACAATATGTCATTGTTGTCCTTGCTGCTGTCTGTGGAAGGTATATCCTAATTTAGATGATTCAATAAGCAGCAAACTAGAAAGACTTGATGGAGTGAGTGTGAAACTTCATGAAGAAAATTGTAAAATGTGCAAAAAATGTTTAAAGAATGTTTGCATGTTCAAGGCAATTAGTCTGGCAGACAATAGGATTTCCATTGATAATGATATCTGTAAAGGTTGCGGAATGTGCGTCAATGCATGTAAATTTGATGCGATAACCATTGATTACACTGATGAGACCATTGACAATGTGGTAAACAGGATGGACAACCTACTTGAAATCAGAGAATAATTCTTATAAAAATTACTTGTGTGAAAATATGGCAATTTTAAGCGATAGAGATATAAAAAAATGTTTAAAAGAAGGTAAAATAACAATTGACCCTCTTCAAGATGAAAAACAGATTCAGCCATCTTCTGTCGATATGAGATTGGGAGATGAATTTAAAGTATTTAAAGTGATTAGAAAACCTTATATTGACCCGAAAGATGAGGAAGACATTGCATCTTACATGGAATCAACAACCGTTGAAAAAGACGAAGCATTCATAATCCATCCGAATGAATTTGCCCTGGCCACCACCCTGGAATATGTTAAAGTGCCGGATGACCTTGTTGCAAGAGTGGAAGGACGTTCCAGCATGGGCAGATTAGGCGTGACAATGCATGTGACCGCAGGTTTTATAGATCCTGGTTTTGAAGGAAAAATCACTTTAGAGATATCCAACATCGGTGCAATGCCTGTTGCATTATATCCTGGTCAAAGAGTATGTCAAATTGTATTTGAAACCATGACCAGTCCTTCAGAATTGCCTTACGGTCACCCTGATAGAAATAGTAAATATATGGGTCAGACTCGCCCTGAAAGCAGTAGAGTTAAACTAGATTATGAATTAAAAAAATAATAGGAGTTAATATTTATGAATCATGATAAAATGTCAAATATTAGTGCAAAAAGAGGATTTTTATGGCCATCTTTTGAGATTTATTCAGGAGTTTCCGGTTTTACTGATTACGGACCTCTCGGAGCAAGCCTTAAAAACAACATTATGCAAAAATGGAGAAAACAATATGTCTCCGGTGAAGGATTCTATGAAATAGAAGGCCCTACAGTAATGCCTAAGGAAGTCCTAAAAGCATCAGGACATGTTGACAACTTTACCGACCCGATGTGCAAATGTGAAGAATGTGGAGAAGTGTTCAGAGCAGACCATATCATTGAAGAAGTGATTGGTGAAGATGTGGAAAGCCTTGAAAATGAAGAATTGGACCAAATTGTAACTGACAATAATATTGTCTGCCCGGAATGCGGCGGAAAATTATCCAATATCTGGAATTATAATTTAATGTTTAAAACTGAAATTGGTGCCAAAGGTGATAAAGTAGGTTACATGAGACCTGAAACCGCACAAGGAATATTTATTTTATTTAAACGTTTAGAAAGGTTTTTTAGAGGAAAATTGCCATTTGGAGCAGTTCAACTTGGAAAAGCATACAGAAACGAAATTTCACCAAGACAGGGAGTAATCAGACTTAGGGAATTCACACAAGCTGAAGCGGAAATATTTTTAAACCCTAAAGATAAAACACATCCTAAATTTTCACAAATAGAAGATGTGGTTTTACGCTTAAATTCACAGGAAGTCCAGGAAAAAGATTTAGAGCCATTAGAAATTACTGCCCGTGAAGCATTAGAAAAAGGCATTGTAGCTAATGAAATGCTGATTTACCAATTATATTTAGCACGTAAATTTTTAACTGAAATAGGAATTCCGGAAGATGTTTTAAGATTTAGACAACATTTAGCAGGAGAAATGGCTCATTATGCCCTTGACTGTTGGGATGTGGAAGTTAAAACTGACAAATACGGTTGGGTTGAAATTATCGGAATAGCTGATAGGGGAGATTACGACTTAAGTTCCCATTCAAAATTCAGTAATGATGAATTGAATGTTTTTATAGAGTTTGATGAACCAAAAAAAGTCCATAAAACTATTGTTAAACCTAATCTTTCCAAATTCGGACCGATATTTAAAGGAGATTCACCAAAAGTAAAACAAGCGATTGAAAATGCAAATGTTGAAGACATTAAAGCTGCAATAGAAAAAGATGGAAAATTCACAGTTGAATTGGATAAAGTTTATGAAGTGAGTGAAGATTTGCTTATTTTTGAAGAAATCGATGAGGAAATCACAGGAGAAAAAATAGTGCCTCATGTTATTGAACCTTCATTTGGTATTGACCGTATAACCTATTCAGTTTTATTACATTCATTTACCGAAACCGGTGAAAAGGACTACTTTAAGTTTGATAAGTCAGTTGCTCCGGTGCAAGTTGGAATATTCCCTCTTGTCAATAAAGAAGGACCTCGTGAAATAGCTCAGGATTTAACAGAAAACTTAAGAATGGCAGGTTTCACCGTAGAATATGATGCAACCGGAACAATAGGTAAAAGATATGCGAGAGCTGATGAAATTGGTGTTCCTTTAGCTGTAACTGTTGATTTTGATACATTAGAAGATAATAAAGTAACAGTTAGAGACAGAGATACCGAACAACAAGAAAGAATAGCAATTCCAGATTTAAAGGATTATTTAGAAAAATATTATAAATGAGTGAAAACTCATTTATTTATCTTTTTAAAATTTTTAAATAGATTTTTTGCCCATTTAATTGAGTTTTTATTTTTTGAAGTCAGCAACCTATTTTGATCAAACTGTCCGTTTTGTTTAAATAATCCTAAAATCATCATTTTATCTGTAACAATTAGCAAAAAAGTATTTTTTCCCTTAAATGATGATAAATATTTTATTTTGGATTTTTCTTCATATATTTCAAATACTTCATGAGACACCATTATTTCAACAGTTTTATGATTATCAACCATTTCATTTAATTTTTTATTTAAATCTAAATGATAAAATGGTAAGATGCATTGCACTTTAGCTGCGCCATCCAACACGCCTTCAATATAATCATAAATATTGTATGCATTAATTCCGCCGGATTCCAACAAATTTGATTCATTCAAAAGATGCAATTCATATACTGATTGTTTAGGCATCATTTCAACAACATGTCCGTCAACAAGGTTGAAAAATTTATTCAGTAAGTTAACTACATCTTTGAGTTCCAATATATGTTTCATTTGCACTTTTAGTGAATTGGATAAAAAATATTTATTTGATTCGCGATATACAAAATCTTTTAATTCTAATCCATTTAAAGTGCTTGAAATTGAACTGTAATTTAATTTAGTTCCAACAGCCAAATCTTTCATGTTTTGAGGTTCTTCAAATAAAGCCGCTAAAATTTTTAATCTAATGATTGAATTTGCTGCGAATTTCACATCTTCAGATACGGAATCATAGTTTTTTAGATAAGTTATACTTTCATTCATATTAACCACTTGTGTGTATTACTTATACAGTATTTTTTATTACTATAAAATATAAAACCTCTTGAAGTGAGCAAATGTGAAAAATCGCACATGCAAAAACTTTAATAATGAAAAAAAAATTAAATAAATTTTAAAAAAAAATATAAATATTGACCAGTGATTAAAATGATAGATACACATATTCATGCAGATGCACGTAGTGGAGAAGATTTTAAACAAATGTATTTAGCAGGGATTGACTGTGCAATAACATGCAGCTACTATCCATATAATATACCCCAAGACATTATACTTTTAAACCACTTAAACAGAATTCTGGAATTTGATACAAAAAGAGCAATGGAATATGGAATTGATTTAAAAGTAGCACTGGGGATTCATCCTACAAATTCAAATATTAATCCGGAAATAATTTTTGATAATTTAAAACAATGGATTGAATCCGAACAAATTGTTGCAATCGGAGAAATTGGCCTTGAAGATTTAACAGACAATGAAATTGAAATATTCAAAGAACAGTTAAATATAGCTAGCGAAACAAATTCAAAGGTAATAATACACACCCCCAGAAAAAATAAACTGGAAGTTTTGAAAGTAATCCTAGATATTATCCCGCAGCATATTGATGAAAATCAAGCAGTAATCGACCATATCAACCCACAAGTTATAGAAAACGTTATTGATACTGACTGCATGTTGGGATTAACTGTCCAGCCACAAAAAATGGACAGGTTTGAGGCAATATCCATTTTAGACAAATACGGATTTGACCGCTTCCTGCTGAATAGTGATATCAGCAACAAGCCATCAGATCCCCTTTCCGTTCCAAAAACAATACGTGAATTGGCCAGACAGGGATATAAAAATAGTGAAATCGAAAAAGTATCTTTCAAAAATGCCCAAAAATTCTTTAAGTTATAAAGATTATCATGAACCTAATTAAAAATTTGCCGATTCCAATTACTGGAATAATACTGGCCACATTATCTCTCGGAAATTTGCTTCAGGATGTTCATCCTTACTTAAGATATGCATTTGGGATAGTTGGAGCCATATTTTTAATTTTAATTATCTTGAAAGTTGTTCTTTATCCTCAGGATATAAAAAATGACTTTAAAAATCCGGTTGTGACCAGCAGTTCCGGAACTTTTTCGATGAGTTTGATGATTTTATCTACATATCTCATACCATTTATACCAAGTATTGCATATACCATCTGGATAATTGGAATTGTGCTTCATATTTTGTTAATAATTTACTTTACATATCATTTTATCATATGTGATTTTAATATTTCCAATGTCTATCCAAGTTACTGGATAGTGTATGTCGGAATAACCATGGCAGCAATTACCGCACACTTCCATGGAATCCATGAAATAGACTTTATTTTCTTCGCAATAGGTTTTATCGGCATGCTGGTATCCACTCCAGCAGTATTATATAGGGAGTTTGTCTACAAAAAGATTCCCGACGCCAATAAACCATTGACATGCATTTTTACAGCATTATTCAGCATACTGCTTTTTGGATATTTAAATTCTGCTCAAAGCATTTCAATCGAATTCACAATCATACTATATGGAATTGCATTAATATTTTACGTCTTTGCATTCTATAAACTGATCAGTTTTAGAAATTTAGAATTTTACCCAAGTTTTGCAGCATTTACATTTCCATTTGTAATAAGCGCACTTGCCACAAAGGGAGTTTTGACCGCAATAGGATTCAACAATATATTAAATGCGGTTTTAATTTTTCAAACTGTTACAGCAGCATCACTTGTACTTTATGTAATAGTTAAATATTGCATATTCTTAAAAAAATAGTAAAAGTAGAAATTAATCTACTTATCCCTTATTAATTACTTGTACTTTTTTAGGTGTAATAATAATCAGATTTTTTTCTTCGCTACGTGAAAGCAATAATGCCTGAGCACCATACCTTGAACGCATTTGTTTAATTTTATCCCCTGCTAATCTGAAGTTAGGAACACTTTCCTTTTCTAAAAATGATAAATCCACAATAACAGGATTTCTTTCCTCAATCACCTGATCAACAATATAATTAATATCATCAATTGTCTTCGGTCTAATCAAAACAATTTCATAGTAGGATTGTTCTGGTTCAATCACTTCAAATTCATCATAAACAGGAGTAGGTCTTGGTGCAGGACGAGTAGGACCTTGTTCCGGTCTTGGAGCTTGCCTATATTGCGGTTGCGGATTAGCCCTATATTGAGGTTGCTGATTAGGCCTGTATTGCTGCTGTGAACTGCCTCGCTGTCCACTATAATTATCCTTAGGAGTTATGATACTTTTAATTGAATTAAAAACATCCTGAACCCCTTTTTTCTGTTCATTAGATTCAGTTTCTTCAAAACCTAAACTTCTTTTTATATCATCTTTAAAACTCATTTAAATTACTCCTCTAAATATTCCAAAATAGCATCTAATAATTTTGAAGCACCATTATTATAAACATCTTCGGCAGGCAAGTCAAATGTATCTTCAAAGTATTCAGGACACATATCTAATTCTGCATTTTTAAGATTAATTGATAATCCAACAACTTTTGTCGGTTCAACAGCTTCAATAGCCTTAATCTCTTCTTCAATACCTCTAGGTTCCCTATAAGGGTGGTTAGGTCTATGTCCCACAATAACTGCATCTGGAGCAGCACCTATTAAAATTGCCGCAGACAAGCCTCTTGGATGAGGATTTCCATTTTCAGTCAAACTAGACTGACCCTCAATAAAAATAATATCTGGTTTTTTAGTTTCTTCAACATATTTTATAGCAGACAATACTGCTGATGGAACATCCATAGCAGATAAACTTCCTGCTCTAAAGTTAAAATCAGTAGGTTCTTCCAAACCCATTTCATCAGTAGATATGATTGCCGGAGTCATTCCTCGTTCACTACTTGCCAAACCAAGCATTTTAGTGGTTGTTCTTTTTCCGCATTCTTGTGATGTTCCTCCAACGAAAATTACTGGTGCTTTAGGAGTATAGGATATTTTAGGTAAAACTTCGCAGGATTTTTTAGGGGCAACACCTGCTATTTTTTCAACTACATCAAGTCTAGGACCGATTTCCTTTATAACAACATTTTTTGAATCAGCAAATTTTTTTAAAGACAGGTTTTCTTGAATAGATAATGATCTAAAAGAAGTGATAACATTCAATCCATTATCAATGGCCTGAACTGCATATTTTAACGCTGTACCTTCAGCGCCAATCGGCAACATTATAACCAAAGACTTTGCATCAGGCGCATCTTTTAAGCATTCCTCCAAACTGCCAGATACAATCTTACCACAATATTGTTTTCCCTGTTTTCTCACATCATCATCAATGAATCCAACTGCATCTACTCCTTCGAGGTTGGAAAATTTCTCTCCACCACCTCCACAGCCAACTACAATGAATGGATTTAAATCTTGAATTTCTTTTACTGATTTTACTGAATACAAAAACTTCACCCCTATCCTATAATTTATAACTTATAACTAATCATTAACTTAATATAATTAAAAATTTTTAAAAGAAATATTTTAAAAAATTGTTATTATAATTAATTATAATTTTTCACATTAATAAAGTATAATGTTTTTTAAGGAAAAATTACATATATTAGAATTAATTAAAAAAACTTTTTAGGAGATAACTAAGATGAAAAAACCTTATGTTATACTTATAGGAAGTGCATCAGGGATTGGAAAATCAACTATTGCTTCAGAACTTGCTAAATCTTTAAATATTAAGCATTTAATTGAAAGTGATTTTATTAGAGCAGTTGTTAGAGGGATTATTGGTAAAGAATATGCTCCATCACTGCACAGTTCATCTTATGATGCATATAAAAACATTAGAAATAAAAGCCGATACACAAGTTATGACGATTTAGTTTCTGCAGGATTTGATGACCATGCATCCTATGTGATTCCGGGTTTGGAAAAAATAATCCAAAGGGCAATAACCGATTATGATGACATCATTATAGAAGGAGTTCATTTAGTTCCGGGATTGATCAACACAGAACAATTTAAGGAATATGCAAATATATATTTTTTCGTTTTAAGTTCTGATGAAGAATCACATAAGGAAAGATTTGTAAAAAGAGCTGTCCAGATTCATAGAGGTGGAAAACAATTAGATTTCTTTAAAGAAAATAGAATTATCCATGATCATTTATTAACCCAGGCAGAAGCGAATAATGTCCATATAATTCAAACAGAATCTGTTGAAAAAACATTGGATAAAATATTATCCATAATTAACAGGTCCTGCACCACAATAAATTTGGTCAATAGTGTCGATGAACTGGAAGACGTGATAGATATTATAATTACTAAGAACGGAGGCAGCATCGAAAAAGTCACATATAACATCAAAGGATTTAAAGAACCGTTAATGAGAAATATTTCTGTTTCAGATAGTAAATCAGCAAATAACTTCATTAAGAAAATCAATGAAGATGAAAACAGAAAAGAGTACCTGACCGAATTATATAAATTATCTGAATATAGAAAAACAACAATTTGCGCTTCCAATCAGGAAAAATTAGATAAAATCGTTAGTGAATTAACTAGAAAAGGATTTGTTTTAAATGAATGATGAAACAATTAACGAAATGATTATTAGATGTCCGGCATGCAGTATTGAAGGTGTTGCAAAGTCAATTATGAAAGAAATAGAAATTCCTCATTTTGGAAAAGTTATGGAAACAACAATCCAATGCCCTTCATGCGGATTTAAACACTCAGACATTATAGCTTTGGAACAAAATGACCCTGCAAAATATGTGTTGGAAATAAATAAAAACAATTTATCAGTCAGAGTGGTAAGGTCCCAATCTGCAACAGTAATCATACCTGAAATTGGTGTGAAAGTGGAACCTGGACCAAAATCCGAAGGTTATGTCACCAATGTTGAGGGAGTGCTTACCCGTTTTGAAAGTGCTGTAAAAAAAGCATTAACATTATTTAATGATGCCGAATCTCAAAAAAACGGCAAACATGCATTGAATCAAATTCAAGAACTTAAAAAAGGAAATGGTAGTGCAACTTTAATCATACTTGATCCGTTTGGACAAAGTAATGTTGTAAGCGACAGCGTTGAAATTTTAGAAATTCCCGAAGAGGAATTGCATAATTTAAAAACAGGTTTTAGTCATATTGAAGATAATTAAGGAAGAGATTATTCTTCTTCCTCTTCGTCTTCGGTTGCAGAAAAGCTAACAAAAGAGTCTTCTTCTGCAACATCTTTTAATTTTAATGTTCTTTGTACATCCATAGCTAATGCATTACAATCTGCTTTAATAGCTTCTAAATGTAATAAAATTCTTTCTTTTTCTTGATTGATTCTTTCAATATTGGTATATGGATAAATTGATTCTTTAAGCATTTCGTATTCAATTGTAGTGTATGGATATTCGTTTAATTGTTTACATACATTTTTTAATACTTCACCTAAAAATTTGTTCATCTCAACTTTTACTCTTTCCCTAATCATTTTGTCATCATCAAGATTTTCTTTCATTAATCTGACAACTTCAGCTTTAGCGAAAGGTAATTTTTCTTCATCATCTTCATAATACTCTTCTGAAGTTTCTTCAATTTTTTCTTCTTCAGCCATAATTACACCTCTTTTGATTATTCAATAATATTGAGCGAATTACAAACTTTTCGAAAAAATCGTAATTACATCAATATCTACATAAATATTTATTGAAAGTTTTATATAAAGGTTTTCATTATTTTACATAAACGGAGCATTATTTGACTAGTTATCAGCATAACATGCAAAATAATATAGTGTAAAATTAATAATTTGAATACTTGAAAAATTTTGAAAAATCGTTTTAAAAAAAATAAAAATAGTAGCAAAAATGCTACTTTAATTTATTGTTTCTTCGAAATATTACTGCCCAAAAATATAATTGAAAACAGCAAGGAAATCATTAAAACAACAATTGGATTAGCAGTTGGATGCAATTGAAGAACACTTGGAGTTTTCTCATTTAAAACATTCATAGAACGATTTGAAACATCATTTGAAGGATTTTCAGTTACATTTACCACTGCATAGTCGTGATTGTTAGATTTATCCGGGTCATAAGTGTCACTTTCCACTTGAACAGCATTTTTAATAATGCCTGAACCCAAAGCAACAACTTTGATAAATAACCTTGCAGATTCACCATAATCCAAACTTTTAATAGTCCAAACTTTCGCAAATTTATTAAATGAACCTTTAGATGTCTTAAATGATTTTATTTTCAATAAATCATCTAAAATTTCAGTTATCTTAATATTGCGTGCAGTATCCGGACCATTATTTACCACTTCAATCATATACTCAATTACATCTCCAACACGATACCTATATTTAGATGCAATTTTTGTAATGGACAAGTCACTTGCGGGAGGAACATTTATATTTTCCTCAGCATGATTATTAGATTCATCCAAATCCAATTCATCCGCTCTAACATTGGCAACATTTATAATGTCTCCTGTTGAAGTAACTTTGCATAGGATTTCTAATGATTTTTTCTCACCCACCTTCAAGCTTTCAATTTTCCAAATATTATTGGAATAATCACCATTGGAACTAATGAATTTCAATCCTTCAGGTAAAACATCTTCAACAACAACATTATGTGCAATATTTGGACCGTTATTAAACACGATTAATGTCCATTTAATTGTTTCACCATATTTTGGCTGTGATTTATCCACAAATTTTTCGATTGACAAATCAGCAATAGGTCTGACATCAATCAGTGCCTGGTCATGATTATTTGACATATTCCAATCATATTCTGTAGAATTAACATCAGCATCATTATAAATTTTTCCCAAATCATTGGAAATAGTGATTATATCCAGAGATTCTTGTTCTCCAACATTTAATGAACCAATATCCCATAAGTTTTTGCCAAATATTCCTTTGCTTGATTTATACCCTACAAATATTAATTCATCAGGCAAAATATCTTTTAATACAACTCCTGTTGCATTATCCGGACCATTATTTGTTACAACAATATTCCATTTGACAGCCTCTCCAAAAACAGGACTGGTATTGTTGACTTCAATAACAACTTGCAAATCAACTGCCAAAGGAACATCGATAGACTCATTATCAATGTTGTTACTTTCGTTTGAATCATGTTCATCAGCACGGATGGACGCAATATTAATAATTTCACCGGTTTTATTGACCTTGGAAAGTATTTCAATTGTTTGAACTTCTCCATTCTCCAAACAACACATTCTCCATACACCATCATAATAGATTCCTTTTGTTGCAGTATAATTAACCAGTACCAACCCTTCAGGCAGGGCGTCTTTAACATATACATTAGTTGCCTTATCAGGACCCTTATTAGAAATGACTAATTTCCACACTACAAAATCATTGTAATTAGGATTGGAATTATTTACAGATTTAATTACAGACACATCTGCAGATTTTTCGACATCAATAGTTTCATTATCAAAATTATTGGTCAGATTGTAATCATATTCGCTTGCAACAACAGAAACATTATTGCATATTAATCCAGTTCCGTTGACTCTGCATTCAATGTTTAAGACATAAGATTCATCAACGTCCAACTCTTCCAAGAACAGTATTCCGGTTAAAGGATCATAATCCATCATGCTGTCATCTTCTATCCAAATTAATGATTTTGGAAGTAAATCAGTCATGGTTACATTATGAGCCACATCCGGACCGTTGTTTATAATCTCAATTGTCCAGGTAATGACATCATTAAACTTCGGATCAGTTTCGCTTACAGATTTTGTCACTGACAAATCACATGCAGGATTGATATAAATTTCCTCTTCATCTTCATTATTAGTCAAATTAAAATCGTAATTGTCTGAAGATACATTAGCAAGATTTATATATTTTCCGGTTGTTTCAACTAATGTTATGATATCAATGCTAACTGTTTTTCCCACTTCCAAACTGTCAATTATGATCACATCACCGTTACCTAAAGTTGAGTTGATGTATGTGAACCCTTCAGGCAATAAATCAAGAACTTTCACATTTGTCGCATTATCCGGTCCGTTGTTTGTAATAACCAGTGTCCATTTTACAAAATCATTGAAGTTCGCATTGCTTGAGTTGACTGTTTTGACTATTGCCAAATCAGATGCGGGACTGACAAAAATCCATCTTGTGTCATTGTTATTGGTCATGTCGTAATCAAATTCGGTCGCATTAACCGAAACGAAATTTTCAAAAAAGCCTGTTTCATTAACAATGCATTCAATATTGATTGTCACAGACTCATCAACATCCAAAACACCAATTTCCCATTTTCCAGTAGTCTTATTATAATTTCTATCTGAACTAACAAATATCATAGATTTAGGAAGCATGTCAAACATTATGACATTGTGAGCCACATCAGGTCCCCTGTTGGATATTGTTATTGTCCAGTTAATGTGGTCTTTGTAATTAGGATGTGTTTTGGAAACTTGCTTAACAACTGCCAAATCACTTGAAGGATTTATGAAAATACTTTTTTCATCAAAATTATTTGTCATGTTTGAATCAAATTCAGCAGATGTAACATTTGCCCTATTAACCAGGGTTCCGGTCTTTTTAATGACTGTGATTATATCAAATGTGAATGTTTCACCAACATTTAAATTATCTAAAGACAATTTTCCATTTTTATGATTATATCTGCCCTTTGCAGTGTCATTTATCCATTCTGCCCCTTCCGGCAAAACATCATATAATGTAACGTTTGTTGAATTACTTGGACCATGATTTTTGATAGCAATTGTCCATTTGATAACATCCTCATAGTTTCCGACTTCTTTTGAAACTGTTTTTATTACTTCATTATCCACTTTTGAAGTGACAATGAATGTAGTTGCATTTGTAATTCCTTTATAATAGGTATCCTCTAAATGCTGTGCAGATACAAAATATTTTCCAGCTTTTAGGTTATTCAAATTAACGATAATTTCACCCAAATAGCTAGTATATCCTAATCCGTCATAAACAACAGTGCCGTCTTCATGCTGAACTTTTAGAGAAACTTTAATATTGTATTCACGGTTGTCCTGATATAAAACACCGGTATTTGTTGCACCGTTAACCGGAGATTCATTATCAATTATGATATTGGAGGTGTCTGCAGCATTATATATTGCATTGGAAATCCCCAAGTCACCATAATTTGCAATGTTGTTTCCACCAATCAGGGTTACTTTAATTTCCTCATTGTCCCCGTAATAAATATTATTTGCTGAAATTGGCAGCTGATATACCCATGCCTGGTTTTGAAAAAGCTCATTGTTTTCCAATATGAGCTTTTCACCGGACTCATCGTAATATATCGCACTTCCATTTCTAGCAGTATTGAGTCTAAATGAATTATCTTTAATGAATGCCAGGTAACTATTCACATAAATAGCCCCACCTAATCCGTCATTGAGTTTATTGGCATGAGGAATAGCTTTATTAGCTATGAATGAAGAATTTTTTATGCTTGTATCTTTTCCATTGATAAAAATTGCACCTCCATTTATATTTGCCTCATTTGAATTGAAATTTGAATCTTTAATTGACACATCTTCGGCTTCAATATAAATAGCACCGCCTCTTTCAGTTACATGATTATTTTTAAAATTTGAATCATCAATTAAAATGTTGATACCTTTTGCTTGAACAGCCCCACCCATAGGAGCAGAATTGCCATAGAAATCACAATCGATAATTTTTAAATCCATACGCTCAAATAAAAAACCGGTTGAAAGTGCACCACCATATTTTCTAGCGACATTATCAATAAATGTACAGTTTTTTATTTCACCGGAAGCATGGAATGTCAGAGCACCCCCTTCATCTGCACTGTTGTTTATAAAAATACAGTTGCTGTACACAGTTCCATCACGAACGCAACCTGCACCACCATGGCAATCTGTAGCACTTTTTACATAATTATTTTTAAAAGTGCATCCGGTCACTTTAGCATTTGAACCCGGTTTGTCCAAACCAACCTGTATTGCACCTCCAAAACATCCTACATTACTTTTTACCCAATTGCTTTCAAAAAGTGAGTTTTTAACTTCCGAATTTGTTCCAAACATGGAAAGCGCTGATCCACTGCTTGACTTATCCAAATCATCAAAATATGCGGAGTTTCTTTTAAATTGACAATTATCGACAATCAATCCGGAAGCATTATACAAATCATAATCCGTTGTTATTGCACCTCTATAATTTGCACGATTATCCTCAAAAATACAGTTTAAAACCTTAACATTCTTTGCACTAATGGATACGGCAGAACCGCAGTTCCCCTTACCATTAATAAATTTTATATTATTAAATACAGTACCTGCTGCACCGGCCTTCACTACAAATGCTATTGACTTGTGATTTCCATTTAATGTGGCGGAAGACTGCCCGGTTATTGTTAACTGTTTATCAATAATAATCGGATTTCCATCAGAAATATAAGTATTCTTTAAAATAATTTCAGAGCCCGGACTGGCCGAACTGATTTTTGAACGTATATTTGAATATGAATTTCCCTCAACTTCTATCTGTTGTGACAATATTTCCTGTGAATCCTGTGTATTCACCTCCAAAATTTCATTTTCTTGAGAATTTTCTAGTTTATTCATATCATCAGATTCCAATCTTATTTCATCGAATGTATCATTAAGGTCAACAGCATATGAATTTTCAACAGAAAAACCAACTGCTGTAAACATTAAAACAATAATACATAAAGAGAATAAGAAATTTCTTCCAATAATCATCTTTCTATTATTATTTAACATTTTAAATCACCTATCTGAGGACGATTATAAATACCATTAATTAACAAAAAGCTATTAACTAGCAATTAACTTTTTAATTTCCAGTTTTAGATTTAAAATTAATAATCAAAACCATTAAATTTGAGAATAACTCTAAATTCATAGGATGATATTAAAATAACAACCTCATACAAATTATTTTCAAACAAATAATTTGCCAAATTCACAAGATAATCCCAATTTAAAAGTTAAAATAAAAATTTATTAAATCAAATCAATATTCAACTCAAAATAAAAGATAATCTTTTTAAATCCTCAAAATAGTTATTATACAGAGTATTATTTAAAACTATGTACTTATAGACCTTAAAATTGATTTTAAAGTAAAATATAACATTTAAAAGTAAATATTGAAATCAGTGGGAAAAATATTTTATTGATAAAAATAAATAATAAAACTATAATAAACATCAAGGTAAAAGAGACATGAAAAAGCAAATAGCAATACTGATAATGGCTATAATGATAATAGCACCTATTATTCAAGATGTAACTGCAGCAAAAACTGTTTTCATTACATCCGATAACATTATAGACCATGACAGTGACTTAAAAATGTTAAACTCATTAAAGAGTTATATAGAGGAAATCAGTGGCGGAAGTCTTCAAGTAATAGTTGACAATCAAGCCCCTGCCGCTGGAGAAGGATGGCGATCTATAGAAGTAACCAGTGATGTGAGTATTGATATAGCTGCATCGGATGCCGGAAATTATGTGCAATTAGCCAGTTATACTGCAAATTCCGACAAGCAAATCGTATTCGTCAATATCGGCAATTATGATTTAGACAATCATACCAACTTTTTAAGAAGAGCATGGGATGACAATTATTCAAATGAAAATCTGGCAGGATTACACAATCCAGGAACATTTCTCAAAAATGCAGGAATCTATTATATCCAACCGGCAAAAGAATTCCCGGAAAATGCCAAAAGTGGAATTTTAGATACAAACGATGACGAAATGTACAAAAAAATGGCACAGGAAATTGTAGATATTATAAATACTCATGAAAATGATGAAAAAGTATTGAGTGATGGATTAATTAGCCGCAACATTGTCAAACCATCTGTAATGGCAAATGCAAGTAAAGAACTAATAAACAGCAATGACAAAGAGATGACCGGCACATATGGAAATTACACTGCTCCACAACTTCTCTACATGACCAGTTCATATTTAAATGGAAATGGGCTCGATGTTCCAAAATCATTTGAGGAACCTGAAAATCCAATGGGCGTTTCATTTATGGCAAAAGACAAATATTCCGTGTATGATTTCTTTAAAATGGGAGGAATAGTTAGAGAGTATATGGATCAAAATGGCAGAGCGCCTGATTCCATAGAATATGAGGGAGCACATATCAGCTATTATGATTTATTATACAATTTTGCGAAAATAACTCAAAACCATACTGATGCCAAACATATGGGCTTTGATAGTGAATATCACTTCGATAAAGTAAACGATTCAATATTATTACACATATTCCCATTCATATTAATATTATTCGTATTGTTTATCGCATATTTACTTTATAAAAGAATAAGAAGATTTTAATATAATTAAAATGTAATATCATTTGAGGGAAAAATTTATGAAAAGATATATATCAGAATTAATAGGAACAATGGTTCTTGTATTATTTGGTTGTGGAAGTGCTGCTATAGCAGGTTCCGTATTGGGCAATCTGGGAATTGCACTGGCATTCGGTTTATCTATAGTGGCTATGGCATATGTAATTGGTGATATCTCAGGATGTCACATCAATCCGGCAGTTTCAATAGGAATGTGGATTGATGGAAGATTAGAAACTAAAGACTTGATTATGTATATCGTATTCCAATGTATTGGTGCAATAATTGGTATTGCAATTTTAGCAGTTATAATAAACTCTGCTCCAGTCCTTGGAGGATATGCGGCAACAGGTCTTGGTCAAAACGGATTTGGCTCTGCTTCTAGTGTAGAACTTAATGTTGTAGGAGCCATAATTGTTGAAATTATATTAACATTTGTATTTGTATTTACAGTTCTTGGAGTTACTAAAAAAGCGGAAAACAGTGCAGTTGCAGGTATTGTAATTGGTCTGACACTAGCTTTCGTGCACATTATGGGAATTCCATTAACAGGTACATCTGTTAACCCTGCACGCAGTTTAGCACCAGCTCTTTTCCTTGGTGGACAAGCATTACAACAAGTTTGGGTATTTATTTTAGCCCCAATAATTGGTGCAGTTATTGCAGGTTTATTATACAAAGGATTAGCTTCACAGGAAGCTTAAATCCTCATTTTTTTCTTTTTTTTAAATTTTAATAGTTCCGGTATATGTATATCCTTTAAGATTATCAAAATCACTTTTTTTATAAAACTCAAAAGTTTCGGGATTTGCAACGTACATATGGGCTAATGCAATGCCCACATCAATCGGATTCCATTTCTTAAGGATTTGACGCTTTAATATATTCTGCTTAACCTGATAAACATCAAAATCTTTACCACTATGTTTAAAATACCATGGTTGAGAATTGATAGCCGATGGTGCAAGTCTAGCAGGAATCAGCCTTTTATCGTTTGAATCTGAAATTTCGCATAGAGGTTTTCGTTTAAAACTATCCTTATCTCTAGTCATTTTATCTGATTTTCCAAATGAGATTACAATGACAAAATCATCATTTTTAATTTTAGGCGAAGCCATACCCACCCAGCAATTACCGATTCCGAGACTTTGAAGGTATAAAGACAACTGTTGGAAAACAAAACCAATGTTTTCCTGATAATATTCCTTTTTCTCAGAGTATAATGACAAATAGTAAGGAGCAGTCCACCGAGTGCGAATATTCAATTTATCTGAAGTTAATATATCATAGTGATAGTCAATATCTTCAACAAGAGGTTTGACATTTGACATGAAATCATGAATTAAATCCATATCTATTTCATCATCCAAGTAATTTCGACAAGATTTTCTTGTATATATCTGATCTTCCAAACTCATTTTAAAGCACCTTTAAACTAATATATAACAGTCATATTAATTAAAACTTAAATAATATTTAAAAGATACATTACATATAAGGTGAATATATGAAAATTGTTATTGCAATTGGAGGATCAATTTTACTAAAAGAATATGATAGTACCAAATTCCAAGAGTATAGTACTATTTTAAAAGATTTAGCCAAAGAACATGAAATATATGTTGTTGTGGGTGGAGGCAAACCTGCAAGAGAGTATATTGGTGTTGTTCGTGATTTGGGTGCCGGTGAAGCACAATGTGATGACATTGGAATAGAAGTTACAAGAATCAATGCGAAATTAATGCTTTCAGCACTTGGCGATGCGGCTTATCAAAGAGTCCCTCATAATTTCCAGGAAGCTCTTGAGTTCTCAGCAAGCGGCAAAATTATTGTCATGGGAGGAACAGAACCTGCCCACAGTACTGATGCAGTTTCAGCAATATTGGCAGAATACATTCAGGCTGACAAATTAATTAATCTGACATCCGTAGACGGAATGTATACTAAAGACCCTAATAAATTTGATGATGCCGAACTTGTTCCGGAAATCACTGCAACAGACCTGCTTGAATTTTTAAGTGGAAAAGATGTTAAAGCCGGAACCTATGAGTTCTTTGACACAACTGCAGTTCAAATGATAAAAAGGTCAAACCTGGAAACCGTTATTACCAATGGTTTTGAACCTGAAAACTTAATAAAAGCAGTTAACGGGGAAAATGTAGGAACCAAAGTCCTTAGCGAATAGGTGATTCGGTGGATAATCTCATAGATATTGGCTTAAACTTAATGCATTCATCTTTTAAAAAAGACAGAGTCGAAATAATCGAGGAAGCAAAAAAAGTTGGTGTAAAACAATTTATCATTACTGGAACCAATGTACACTCCAGTCAAATGGCTGCAGATTATGCATCCAAATATGAAGGAACATTATTTTCAACATCAGGAGTTCATCCTCATGATGCAAAAACCTGCAATGGCCACAGCATGTTTGAGTTGGAAAAAATAGCAAAAAATGACTGTGTCGTGGCTATTGGAGAATGCGGTCTTGATTACAATAGAAATTTTTCACCGCAAGACCTGCAGAGAAAATGGTTTGAAGCCCAAGTAGAACTTGCAGAAAGACTAGATATGCCATTATTTTTACATGAAAGAGAAGCTCATGAAGATTTGTACAATATCTTAGAAAGACATGACAGTGTTGTTGAAAAATCCGTAGTCCATTGTTTTACAGGAACCAAACAGGAAGCTCAAAATTACATTGATTTAGGTTGTTATATTGGTGTTACCGGTTGGATTTGTGATATGAAAAGAGGAAGAAACCTTCAAGAGGCAGTTAGTGTGATTCCTCCTGAAAAATTAATGATAGAAACAGATGCACCGTTTTTAATACCGAAAAACTTTGATAAGAAACCTAAAAAGAACAGAAATGAACCGAAATATTTACCTCACATCCTTGAGACAATTGCATTATGCATGGGATTAGATGCAGAAGAGCTTGCAAATCAAGTTAATAAAAATACTAAAGAATTTTTCAAAATTTAAGGAGATGATAAGATGGCAGTAGAACCTCATAAACATTGCCCAATTTGTGGAACCCCAATACCTTTAAACGAACTAGTGTGCTCACCGGATTGTCAAAAAGTCTGGGACGCAAGACTGAAACAAAGAAAAAGATCACAAGTCATATTATACGTAGTTATTGCAATATTTTTAATAATATGGGCCATAATGACCTTCGTCAAATAGGGATAAAATGATATTAACATCTTCAAATACTCTGGAAAATAAAAAAATTATTGAATATAAAGGATTAGTTACCGGAGAATCATTAATTGGTGCTAACATTTACAAAGATTTATTTTCTGGAGTACGTGATGTTGTAGGTGGAAGAACCTCAAGATATGAAGAAGAAATACAAAAAGCCCGTGACATATCTGTTCAAAGTATGATTGAAAAAGCAGAACAACTAGATGCAAATGCAATAATCGGACTTAAAATTTCTTATGATAATCTTGGAGGCACTATGGGAAATACAATACTTGTAACAGCATATGGCACTGCAATAAAATTTGAATAATATGGAATTCAGAAACAAAAAAATCGATAAAATTTATACGATTAAATCTATAATCTGCATTTTTGCAGGAACCAGTGCCGGACTTATAGTTTATGGAATCTTTTTATTTTTCCATATTGATATTTTCGGTTGGAATTTAGGTTTGATATTCGCACCATTGGCTGCAGGATATGCAGAAACCATACTTGCCGATAAAATCATTGGAGAAAATATCGGCGCCATAAGTGCATTTATTCTTTTTATCTACACTGTAATTTACAGTTTTATTTTAAAAAATCCGACATTAGGTTGGAATATTATTACAGCAGGATCAATAATAGTTATTTTACAGGCGGCATTTCCAACTGTAGTTAATTTTATACTTTTATCAGTTTTTGGAGGAATCCTCTCAAATTTCAATAAAACAATTAAAAAGTACGAACATAAAATTAAAACCAGAATAAAAAATCAGAATATAGTGAAATGGGAAACTAAAGATATTGAAATTGATGCCGATGCGCTTCCAATTTATGATGAACTGGAAAGCAATATGCTATTAAATGATTTTGAATTTTATTTCATAACAAGTTCAGACATTATTGATAAAGAATATGATCTTATTAAATTATTCCATAGCGAAGTTATTGTTGAAAAAGATAACATTATCCAACAATCAGAACATGAAAAAACAGAATATTTACAGTTAATTCGTATAAAAGACGGTAAAGATGAATCTTTACTTAAATTAGCTACAAAAGTCAAAAATGCCGGAGGCAATGGAATTATAGACTTAACCATTAACTATTCATTAATAGGTTTTAGTGGAGACAACATTCAAATTACAACCATGGGAATGGGTGTTTTGATAAAATAAGGTGAAAAAAATGGAAAAAGAAGGAAACATAATAATACCAATAATTGGATATATTATTTCAATCGTATCCCCAATAATTGGTTTATTGTACGGTGCAGCATTAGTTTTCATGAAAAAGGATACATCACTATATCAAAAACATGGAAGATTTATAATTTATTTCGCCATACTTATGTTTATAATATCATTCATAATCAGATTGCATTTTTAAGATAAATCATCAAGTAAAGTGCTATAAATGAAAAATATTAAGTATAATAATCAACGAATTTCATTATAGCATTAAAACTTTGATTTTGCTGATTTTCAGCAGTGATAGTCGCTTCACCATCCCCATTTTGTTTTCCATAATATCCGAATTGGGCATGGTTTCCGCCAGGAATAACTATTTCTGTAAAATTATTTTTTACCAATTGCTTGGCTTCCTGATATCCTTCTAAATTAATAATGCCATCATTTGTACCTCTGATAGATAAAACAGGAACATCAATCCCTTTAGGTGTATGGGCAGAGAGATATATTAAACCATCAATATCCTTGTCTGTCTCATTTACATATGATCCAGCCATAGCTCCCCCAAGTGAATGTCCTGCCATGAAATAATGTTTGTAATCGGAATTGTCAATAATATCATCTGCACTGTTAGTGCCGAAAAATGCCAAATTAAAGGGCATTTCTACAAGATAGCAATCAATGCCCTTACTGGCCAAATTAGTTAATAATGGCAAATATGAAGTATATTCTACTTTAGCACCGGGGTAAAATATGATTGCACTGTCATTTCCGTAACCATCCAAAAATAGTCCTTTAGACATTTTACTAACATTCACATCTTCTGTCCCATTAATATAATCATTTGCTGTTTTTTCTGCATGATAATAAAATTGAGAATATACAAAAAAACCGCCAATAAATATTATAATAAATAAAATTATACCAATCTTAATTTTTTTATTCATAAAATCACAATAAAATTATTATATAGTATAAAATTTTTAATTTTAAACTAACAACACATTTTAATTAATAATTATTTTATGTTTGTAATATTATTTAAATAATATACCTTAATATCAAGTTTTAAACAAGACAACTTGAACATCAATAATAATCAAAAATCCGCACAAACAGAATACAAAAAGAGAATGTCAAAAATTGCATAATCTTCAGAACAGGAGATTAATTTAAAATGAAAAATAAACTAAAAGAAATTTGCCCCAGGACAAATTTAAAAATGAAAACTACATGTTCGGGATGCATTCAAACATGATATTTTAACTTAACGGTTAAGTTCATCTAATCTCTTTTTAAACTTTTCATTATCTCTACATCCGGTGATGGCTTTTCTTAATATGTTTTTTTCACCATCAACATTTCCTTGCATTTGATAAATGTTTATTATTGCATCATATGCTTTATGGGAATCTGGAAGAGCAAAAATAACCTGTTTATAAAAAACAATAGCCTCATCATATTTTCCTTTACTTTCCAAGTACTGAGCCTCATTCATTAAATTTGTAATATTCCTTAATTTATTTTCATTTTTAGGCTTTGTTTTTCCTTCAACGTTTCTTAATCTATCAAAAATATCTTCTGCGATTTCATCATCAAAATTTTTTCCTACTTTCCTATCCATTTTTATCACCTTACGGTAAAACTCCAAGCATCTTTAATGCCATGTAAAATACCAATATTGAAAATATTACTTTTAACTTTTTTTGAGGAACCCTATGAGCATATTTTGCACCAATTGAAGCCAATGGTACTGAAAAAGCTGCAATTAATAAAAAATTAATAATACTAACATATCCTATTGAATATGGGAAAGTATTGACTCCCCAACCAGATACCATATAAGATAAGAATCCTCCAATTGCTGTTAAACATATGAATATTGAGGAGGTTCCAATTGCTTCAATCATTGAAAATCCTAAAAGCGCAGTCAAAATTGCTATTAGAAATATGCCTCCGCCAACACCCAGAAGACCTGATGAAAATCCTACCAATATTCCAATTATAGCTGAAGACAACAAATTAAAAGGAATTCTGGCCGCTTCACGTTCTTTGTTGATGTTGACTATATTGTTTATAGTGATGAACAGTAATAGACATCCAAATATTATTTCCAATACTCCTGAAGATAATCCTGATGCTACAAATCCCCCTAAAACACCACCGATTATTCCAAAAATACCTAATTTAATGCCGGGGTTAATGATATTGTCCATTGATTGAGTGTGCCTGTAGGCTCCACTTAAAGATGTTGGAATTATAATTGCCAAACTGGTTCCAAATGAAATCAAAATGGCCAAATTAGGTTCCACACCAATGTATTTAAGCAAGAAGTATTGTAAAGGAACTATTAAAAATCCTCCACCCACTCCAAGCAATCCTGATGCAAAACCTGCACATACCCCAATTAATATCAGTCCTATGAAATATTCTATTGGAAACATTACATCACTTTTATAAAGTATTATAATTAAATTATTGTTAATGAAAGTTAATAAAACTATACTAATTGGAATCATATTCATATTGCTTGCAGGAGTAATTTTCATAACAGACATCTTAAATCCCATTATAAGACCGGCAACATATTTATTTTTAATGGGATCTTCTAAAGGCAAAGACATAATATTTTTCGGGATTTTTGGTTTATTATTAATTTTATCCCAAGTGATTAAAAAGGAAATTGACACTACCAAATATTTAAAGATTTCAATCGTTATTAGTGCAGTTTTATTGATTTTAGGAATAATTTTAGAAGTTATTTTCAGACTGCAAATGGGAATTAAACTTAATACTGTATTTTGCTCTATGACAAACGGCATGAGTTCCACAAGCATTTTGCATACCCACCTTCTAAAGTCCATTTTAGGAGAAGTCATAACCAAGATAATGGGACCCTTTATTGAAAACAACATTAACACTGGAGTTGGCCTATATTCATATCTTCCAAGTTTTGCATTTTTAGTGATTTTACTCATTCCGGTATTGTTTATAACCATAGTTCTTGCATCACAAAGAAGGCCATGGCTTACAAATTTTATTCTGGCATTCGCTTCAAGTTGTCTTTTCATAGGAATAATAGATGGAGGACTTTTTGCAACACCTTCATATTTTGGAATATTCGGACTTTATCTGGTTTATAGAAACGGATATTATATGAATAAAATTTTTGGAGAAAAAATAAACGACAGGAACTTAGTTAAAACTAATGAACTTACCCCTCCGATTTTTAAAAAGCAGGGAGTTAGAGAAATAAGATATAAATTCAATCACATATTAATATGTTTTGCAGTTGCTGCGGTTATTTTCTTACGATTTACAATCGCATTTGCAGGAGCGGAGCCGGAATACTATACTGTGGATATTGTAAACCCCACTGGAGAAATTGATTTGGGAAATATAAGCACAGAAGTTATAAATTATGACAATAATACCTATTCAAATAAGATTACTTATCATATTGACCCACAATATAATGAAATGCAGTTAATTAATGATTTGAAAGTTCCTTTGAATAATTCGTGTGAATACTATACCGTTTCATGGAACATTTACTCATACTAAGGGATATTATGAAAAAACTTTATTTGATTTTCCCAATCATAGCAGGATTTTTGTTTGGATCAAGCGGAATATTTGTTCGCACATTGACACAAAACGGAATTGATTCGACAACATTATTGTTTTTAAGGTTTTCAATAGCGATATTACCTATTTTAATTTCAATTCTTCTTACAGATAAAAGATTATTAAAAATAAGATTAAAGGACATGCCATTATTTTTAATCTGTGCGGCATGTATTGTCGGACTCAATTTATGTTATAATGAATCAATGAATACTGTTCCACTTTCGCTAGCTGCAGTTCTGTTGTCATTAGCTCCAATTTATGTATTGGTCTTTGCATTCATATTATTTGAAGAAAAAATTACCTCAAAAAAGATTATCTGTATGACATTAGCCATTTTTGGATGTGTCTTAATGACCGGTGTTTTGGAAGGTGATCTTTCAAATATTCCCTCATTGGGAATTATTTCAGGAATTGGAGCAGGATTATTCTGGGCAGTTTATCTGATGGCTTCAAAAAAAGCTATCGAAAATGGAAACCATACATACACCATATTATTTTATTCAATAATATTTATTTCAATAGCATTAATTCCATTTACAAGTTTTAACCAAATAAATACTTTCATCTCAATCAATCCGACATTAACAATCATATTTCTACTCATACATTCAACATGTTCCTTTGCACTCCCATATATCTTCTCAACAGTCAGTTTAAAATATATTGATTCAGGTGTATCATCCATACTGCTATCCGGAGCGGAACCATTTGCAGCTTTGATTTTTGGATTTCTAATATACTCAGAACTCCCGACAATCCTAATGTTTTGCGGATTCCTGCTGACAATATTTGCAATGATGATGTTAAGTCGAGTAGACCTAATAAAAAATTAATTACCTCCCAGAGAGGTATATTTCAACTGTAAACTCTTTAAACAAAAAAATACACTATAATAATCCTTTTTTATTAAATTAAAGATATAAAAATCTTAAAATAAAAATACACCATGAAAAATATGACAAATGAAAAATAGGTATAAAATCCCGATTTACTAGGAAATAATCTCATTACTGTAAATGGGTAAAAATCAATGAAATATACGATAACAATCATGAAAAGCGCAATATTAAAAAAACAAAAATTCCCCTAATTTTTTTAAAATATAAGAATATTTCAAATATGAATTAGTTAAAAACACTATTTTAAAACTACTTCAATTTAGAGGACGATTTCAAGTTATCTAGGAAAAAAAGTTCAATAAAGAAAATAATTTAAATCAATACATATTCAAAAATACGGATAATTTTACAAAAATTTATTAATTTAAAAAATAAAATTAAACATATGATTTTTAGCATTATCATACCTACCTACAATGAAGAAGAATACCTTCCAGTATTATTAAAAAGCATTAAAAAACAAAATTTTGAGGATTATGAAATTATAGTGGCTGATGCAAATTCAACTGATAAAACACGAGAAATTGCAGAGTCATACGGATGTGTAGTAGTTGATGGAGGGCTTCCAGCAGTAGGCAGAAACAACGGTGCTAAAGTAGCCAAAGGAGAATACTTATTATTCCTGGATTCCGATTTGGAACTTACTGACGATTATTTAAGAAATGTAATATATGAATTTAAAATGGAAAGGCTTGGAATAGCAATTACACAAATGGTTCCCATGTCAGAAAAAGTTGAAGACAAAATATTCCACGATTTGGCAAATTACTTTATGATAAGTGTTGAAAAAATCAAACCTCATGGTGCAGGGTGTTATGGAATAATTGCAAAAAAAGAACTGCATGACGCTTGCAATGGCTTTGATGAAAATTTAACATTTGGAGAAGATACAGATTATATTGAAAGATTGGCCAAAAAAGGACGATTTAAAGTATTGAGACATGCTAAAATTGGTGTTTCAACCAGACGACTTGAAGAAGAAGGCATAGAAACATTAATAAAACAATATGGAAAAAGTACAATTAATGACTTTTTAGGAAAAAGAACCGATGCTTCCGAACTAAATTACAATTTTGACCATGGACACGAACGCATCACAACAACAAGACTTGAGAAATTAAACAATGCCACCGAAAGAGTTAATGATCTTAAAGGCACTTACGATAATTCAGTCCAGAAAATCAATGCCGCAAGAAGTCACTTTAAAATAAGAAAGAACAGGCCCAAAAAAGTTGTTTTTTACT
The DNA here is from genome assembly GCF_946408925.1 of uncultured Methanobrevibacter sp. GTDB lineage: Archaea > Methanobacteriota > Methanobacteria > Methanobacteriales > Methanobacteriaceae > Methanocatella. The sequence goes on along the minus strand of NZ_CAMJUE010000002.1, from coordinate 9,648 downwards.
GTGTTTGCGGTGAAGGAATGGGTCATGCAATCAGAAGTGCAGTCATAATAGACAGGATAAAGGAAAAATATGACATTCATATTTTCTCAAGTGATAGGGCTTATGAATATTTAAATTCAAAATTTGACAACGTTTATAAAATTGGAGGATTCAATACCATTTACATCAACAATAAGGTAAATAATCTCAAAACATTATCTCAGGCACTAAAGAGAAATCCTACAAATATAAAAGTGGGATATGAAACTTTATATAAAAAGGCAAGAGAGTTACGCCCGAATATTATTGTAACTGATTTTGAGATATTTTCAACAACCGTTTCAAAGATTTTGAATATACCGTTAATCAGTCTTGACAACATCCATATGATTACTCAAACAAGTATTCACTATCCTATTAAAAAGCGGGCTGAAATGCTTAAGGCAAAAGGTGTTATAAAACTTTATGTCGTCAAACCAAAAATACATATTTTAACCAGTTTCTTTTATCCAAGAATCAAATCCAGGAAAAATGCCGTGATTTACCCTCCGGTAATACGTGAAGACATTCTTAAATTGGAGCCTAAAGAAGGAGATCATATAATAGTATATCAGACCAGTAAGGAAAGTGTCAATCTTGTTCAAAAACTGAAAAACATATCTGGCGAGAAATTTATTGTATACGGATTTAACAAGAGTGCTGTAGACGACAATTTAACATATAAAAAATTTAATGAAAATGAATTTTATGATGATTTGGCTTCTGCAAAAGCGGTGATATGTAATGGAGGATTCACATTTATTTCAGAATCAATTTATCTTAAAAAACCTATATATTCGGTCCCGGCCATTGGAAACTTCGAGCAAACCCTTAACGGATACTATGTGTACCGGTTGGGATATGGCGAATATCATGAAAATATAACTACAGAAAAAGTTAAAACCTTTTTAAACAATCTTCCAAAATATAAAAAGAAACTTGAAACCGTTAAAAAAACAAATAATGATGGAATCATCAAAGAATTGATTTACAGAATTGAAAAATATTCCCTATAAGTAATTAAAGATTATTTAAATCTTTAATTTTTATAGTATCTGAAACTTCTTTTAATAGATTTAAATCATTACCTATCAATATAATATCCGCATCTCCCTGATTAGAGACATACCTATATACGGTTTCATTTTTAAACTCAGATACATAAATATTTTCTAAAGATGAATTAGAAATAGGCCGGGAACCCTCTCCAATTAGGGAATCCGTGAGATTTTTGCTGATTATAATCCCTGAAAGATCACTTGAATATTTTCCGTTATTCTGATAATATTTCATTCCACTAGCTTCATTTTTAACTGAAAAATTTGACCCTTCTGGAATGCCAATCTCAAAAAGTTTAAAATCATGGGTTTTTAAAGGAATCTTTAATGAATCTCCGCTAACGTCACCATGTGGCTGATTTGTAAAGATTAAATATCCGCCTACAATAATAAAGAGTATAGCAACCGCAAGAACGATTGATAATTTTTTATTCATATGATAACTCCAAAAAATAAAAAAAGAGATTAACAAAGATATACTTCATTAATCAGAGTGCCTATAAAGTCACACCCATTTCCAACTGTTCAGTCAATTCTTTGTACCTGTTACGTATGGTAACTTCAGTAACCCCTGCTATGTCCGCTACATCCCTTTGAGTTTTCCTTTCACCAAGCAAAACTGATGCAATATATAATGCGGCAGCGGCAACACCAGTAGGTCCTCTTCCAGAAGTCAAACCTTTTTCCATTGCTTTTTCAATTATTTCAATAGCTTTAGATTGTGCTTCACCAGAAAGCCCTAATTCTGATGCAAATCTAGGAACATAATCAACCGGAGAAGTTGGAGGTAATTTAATATTTAATTCACGAGTTAGGAACCTGTATGTTCTTCCCACTTCTTTTTTGGTTACACGAGAAACTTCAGCGATTTCATCTAAAGTACGTGGCACATTACAACGTCTACATGCAGCATATAATGAAGCAGCTACCACTCCTTCAATACTTCTTCCTCTGATTAACTTGTTATCTACTGCACTTCTGTAGACCACACTTGCAGCTTCCCTTACACTTCTAGGAAGTCCTAGCCTTGAAGAATCACGATCAAGTTCACTTAATGCAAATGCCAAATTCCTTTCAGTAGCTCCGGAAATTCTAATTTTTCTTTGCCATTTCCTTAACCTATACCATTGAGCCCTGTTTCTTGCAGGAATGTCACGACCGTAGATATCCTTGTTTCTCCAGTCAATCATTGTACTTAAACCTTTATCGTGAATAGTGTAAGTAATTGGAGCTCCAACTCTTGTACGTTTGTCTCTTTGTTCGTGGTCAAATGCTCTCCATTCAGGACCCATATCCACAAGATTTTCATCAATGACCAATCCGCAACGGGAACATACAACTTCTGCTCTTTCGTAGTCACCAATTAATTCTGTTGAACCACATTCAGGACAAACTGTCTGTTTTGAATCATCATAAACATCATTTTGTCTTCTGCCTTCAACAGGTCTTCTTGTGCGTCCTCTAGGAGCCTCTTTTACTTTTTGTGTCGTGGTTTCATCCTCCTTTTTCTAGGTTTTTTGGATTTTGGTTTTGATACAAATAGTTTTTCACCACAATTTTTTTCTATTTTCTCTCGATTTGCTGATTTAAACAAACGAATAGAAATATAGGGTTTTTTAGTAGGTCCAAAAACATAACTGACTTTACCTATCTTATTTTTATTGCTATCATAGACAGTTCCGCCAGGTGAAGGTGTTTTAGTGGACCTTGCTATTAATTTTCCAGAATTTGCTATATGCAAACTATTTCCTAAAAATTTCATAAAATCAAACTTAAAATCAAATCTGTATCACTTATATAATTAGAAAAAAGTAATATATAAAGGTATCGATATATTTATATATAAATATTGATATCTATTTAAATGTTTTTCTATTTGAGTCCAACTATCTCCGCCAATGTTTTACCATCATCAATATCTTCGATGATTTTTGACTCCTTGACTTTAACGGCAAGGGATGCAATCATTGTTTGAGTAAACAATTTCCGAGGAATAATGACGACTCCACTTTCATCACCTATGAAAAAGTCTCCAGGATTAATTTTAACTCCTTCAACTTCAATGCTTTCATTTAAAGTGCCCAAACCTAAAGCAGAACCTGCATTAGGGCAGAAATTAGAAGCAAACATTGGATAATCCATATATAGCAACGCATCCAAATCTCTTGCAGATCCATAAATAACAGTTGCTTTAATTCCGTTGTCCCTGGCACAAGTTGAAGCAAGTTCACCCCAAATAGCTTTATCTTCACAGTCAACCTTGAAAAACAAAATATCTCCTTCACTGGCATTGTCAATCGCCAATGCGGATGTTCCCCAATCATCACTTGTGGTTTCGGCAGTGAAAATGGAACCGAAAACCTTTTGATTGTTAATTGATTTAATTGACTGAATCACACCTGATCTCCTTGAAATAGAATTGTAAGCGTCAGAAACCTGACAGGCAGATACATTTTCAAGAAGAGATATTAAATTTATATGTTTATCATAATTCTTGCCGTTGAACTTTAAATCTTCGATTGAAACATCATCTAAAACAATTTTATCAATGTCGACACGTTTGTTTAAATTTTTATTTTTTCTCAAAACATCATTTGGACTAATTGACATAACTTCACCACTCACATAATACTATATTCAACGTGATTAAAATATATTTCATAGATTTTATATATTAGTTTTATCATAATATTATTTGTAGTATTGAAAAAATACTTTATTATTATATGCTCATAGAGTTTATTACATTTATTCATTATTATAACATTATTAAATTATTAAAAATAGGAGAAAATTATTATTAAGGACAATTAAAGTTTAAATAAATTATTACATTCATAAAACACAGTTATAGTGGAAAATACTAAACCTTAATAGTAAAACTCAAAAATGTATTAACTCTTTTTAGTGTATAAAAGGTCATAAGGCCAAATTATCGTATAATTTATGCAAGTTTCACCTAAAAATAATTTCAATTTTTAGCAATTACATAAATTATCCCGATTAATAAGCTTAGGAGGCTTAAATATGGGAAAAGGTGAAGAATTAACAACAACAAAATATTTAATACATGCCCAAATTACAGCTAATGGTATTGTTGAAAAACCAGATGTTGTTGGTGCTGTCTTTGGGCAAACTGAAGGTTTACTTAGTAATGATTTAGATTTAAGAGAACTCCAAAGAACTGGAAGAATCGGTAGAATCCAAGTTAACATCCACTCCAATAGTGGTAGAGCAAAAGGAGAAATTGTGATTCCATCCAGTTTGGATAGAGTTGAAACAGCCATTCTCGCTGCATCACTTGAAACTATCAACAGAGTTGGTCCCTGCGAAGCGGAAATACACACAACAAAAGTTGAAGATGTAAGGGCAGTCAAAAGAGAACAGGTTGTTAACCGTGCAAAAGAGATTTACAAAAACATGGTTGAAAGCGTTGGTCCAACCAGCATGAGAATGATTGAAGAAGTAAGAGAAGCAATGAGAGTTCATGAAATCTCAGAATATGGTGAAGACCGTCTTCCTGCCGGCCCAAGCATACACACATCCGATGCAATTATTGTTGTTGAAGGACGCAGTGATGTTTTAAACTTACTCAAATATGGTATTAAAAATACCGTGGCTGTTGAAGGAGTAAGTGTTCCTCGTTCCATTGGTGAGTTAAGTAAAAAAAGAACAACAACTGCATTTGTTGATGGAGACAGAGGCGGAGAACTCATATTAAAAGAACTCTTGCAAATAGGTGATGTAGACTATATTACCCGTGCTCCAAAAGGAAAAGAAGTGGAGGATCTTGAAAAAGAGGAAGTGTTAGTTGCTCTTAGAGATAAAGTTCCAACAGCACAGTTCTTAGCTACAACTAACATATTAAATGATTCTAACAGTGGAAATCACAAAAAGGAAAATAACAGACATCATAAAAAACATCAAAAATACAACCGCCACGAAAAACCTGTAAAAGAGGCTGAACCTGAAATTGAAGATGATGAAGTTAGCCTAATGAAAGATATGCTAAAAGAATTCGAAGGATCAGGCTGCGGAGCTATTTTAGATGAAGCATTGAATATGACAAAAGAAGTTGAAGTGGAAAATATTTATGAGGAAATAAAAAATATTGAAGGCACTGCAGATACTGTCATATTTGATGGAGTGATATCCCAAAGATTAGTTGATGTCGCATCCCAAAAAGGAATCAAGAAATTGGTTGCTTTTAAATCAATGAATATAGTTAAAAAACCACAAAATGTGAAATTAATAACTATAAATTAAATTAAAAAATGATGAGAATTAACCAATTCTCATTAAACTATTTTTTTAACCTCAACACCACAATTTAAAAAATCTGAATAATTCAATAATTCTTTAACTAATAGTTTAAAGAAAAATAATAAATATTATAATAAACATATATTTATAAGGATTTAAAATTGGAGGAAAAAATATGAATATAAATATTGATAGTTATTACAGTACTCGTAAAAACCTGTTTGAAAGAATTCAAAGCGCTAGTACTGCTACCAAAATCCTACTGTCATTTATGATGGCATGTTTTACAGGTATAATGGCACAAATTATTATTCCGCTTCCATGGACTCCAGTTCCAATTACTGCACAAACATTCGCAGTATTATGTTCAGGATTATTTTTAGGTAAAAAATATGGATGCTTAAGCCAAATATTATATATTGTTTTAGGTGTTGCATTTATTCCATGGTTTGGAGGAATGACTGGAGGACTTGATGTATTATTAGGATCAACCGGAGGATTCTTAATCGGATTTATTATAGCATCATACTTTATAGGAGCAATTACTGAAAAATATGCTAAAGCACGTAACTTTACAAGAATGGCTCTTGTTATCGGAATTGCAAACTTCGGTTTAATATACATTCCGGGATTAGCAGGTCTTGCATTATTCCTTTCATCACAAGGAATGACATTCACAATCATGGATGTTTTAATGATGGGACTTATTCCATTCATTATAGGTGATATAGTAAAAATATTAGGTGCTGCAAGCGTATCAAAAGTATTTTTACCAAAAGATTAAAAAAGGCATAAACCTTTTTCTTTTTTTATTTTTATTGATTTAAATGAAACTTATTTTAAGAGGACATCATTTATTGTGTCTTAAAGGTTTTCAAGGATATGGCTATGATGAAAATTTCACCAAAAATATGACAAAAGTCAATTCACTTAGAAAACGTGACACAACTATCATTTCACTCACAAATCAACCGGACGACATTTGCAAAAACTGTCCTAATTTAAAAAATGACATTTGTGAAACATCTCTTCAAAACAAGAAAATCACTTGCATGGATAATGAAGTCCTGAAAAAATTGGACTCAAATAAAGAATACAAATCCGTGGAATTATTCAAAAAAATTGATGAGATATTCAGCACAAAAGAAAGTGTTGAGAAAATATGTTTTGAATGCAAGTGGAGTGAAAAATGCTTATTTTATCAAAAATTATTATAATACCGATAGATTTAAATACTACATAATAAATATATATTAAATGTTGTATACAGTACAACATGTATAGTCCCGTAGGGTAGTGGTAATCCTTCTAGGCTTTGGACCCGGAGACGGCGGTTCGACTCCGCTCGGGACTATTTTTATAAACTTTTTTTACTGATATTTTATGGAAAAGCTTTTACTTATTGGAATTGATACAAGAAGTATGCTTAATAGTGCATTAAAATTAGATTACGATATTTATTCGGCGAGTTATTTTTCAACTTCAGACACTCCACAAATAAAAAATCAAAAAATCATCTTAAAAGAAAGTGAAGATGAAAGTTGTGGTGTTTTTGAAGAAGAATTCAACAGCAAAACAATTATAGATATGTCACAGGATTATATTGATGAAGTTGACTATATAATTCCCATTTCCGGCGTTTCACCATCTGATTTTTCAAAAAAAGATCAAAAGAAGATTTTAGGAAATACTGATGTTACAAATGTTGAGAATAAGTTTGAGTTTTATAAAAAAATTAAAGATGAATTTTTAACCCCTATGACATTTCATATAACTGATATAGATGAAGCTTTTGAAATAAATGAAAATTACACAGATACACAATTTATTCTAAAACCACTTCAAGGAAATGGAGGTTACAATGTAAACTTATTGAATAATGATACCAATATTGAATTAAATAATATTGAGTTCATTATGCAGGAACATATTAGTGGAATAAATTTAAGTTCATCGGTTCTGGCAAAAAGGAACTGGACAAAAACTATAACAAATTCAAGATTATTAACAATGAATGATTTTGAGAAAAAAAATGATTTCAGATATGTTGGAAATATTCTGCCGTTAACTTCAGAGTCCATAATGAGCAAAATAAAAAACATTAATCATATTACTGAAGAAATGAAAACTACATCACAAAATTTAGTAGAAAAATTTAATTTAACCGGATCGAATGGAGTGGATTATATCCTAAATGAAAACGGATTATATGTAATTGAAATTAATCCCCGAATCCAAGGCACATTTGAATGTGTTGAAAAATCATTTGGAATCAACATGCTTGATGCACATATCAGGACATGCATTGGTGAAAATTTTGAAATGCCAAAAGCAAAATATTACAGTTTTAAAAAAATCATTTACTCACCAACAAGAATGAAATATGCAGATCTTAACTTAGATAATATCTATGACTTGCCGCATATTGGTTCAATCACTGAAAAAGACGAACCATTACTTACAATAATTGATAAAGATACTGATTTTAAAAAATTATTTAAAAAAGTAGAAATAACCAGTGAAATTGTCAATAAATTATCTATAAGATACCAACTAGATAAAGAATAAATAATATAACACCAATTGTTATCATAAAAGTAGTTATAATCATTGCACGAGTCATCCAGACAAATAGCTTCGCCTTATTATCCGGGTCTTTCATAAATTGGTCAATTGGATTTCTTTTCATTTTAAACACACTTTTTTGAATTTCTAGTAAAAAAAATTTTTTACAGTAACTACATGAAATTACTTTTTTTAAGAAAATAATATATTAAATAAAACCTATTTTAAAAATAATAAAAAAATAAAAGAAAATGAAGAAAATTAAGAAAAATTTAAGCTTCTGCATTTTGGGTAGCTTCAGCCTCAGCAGCTGCTTTTTCATTTTTCTCAATTGTGGATCTAATCATTTTCAATCTTACAAAGTTTTCCCTTTCCATTTCTTGGAGTCTCATATCAATATACTTTTCAGTATTTTGGAATCTTGGAATCATAATGTGTTCTAAAGCATTTACTCTACGTTTAGTAGCTTCAATTTCTTCAGCAAGTAAGAAAATTGTTTTTTCTACTTCACCAAGTTCAATTAAATACTTGAGAGATTCCTCAAATTTCTTTGCAGCTTCATCTAATTGTATGGTTGTGTCGGAGAATCCATAACCTCTGTCAATGATGGATCTTTCCTCCATTTTCACATTGGTTACTGGTACTGCAACACCCATTACACTTCTAGATGTAATTTCTACATCAATTGATTCTTTAACAGACAAAGATGCTTTTTTAACAGCCAAATCACCCATGGCAATTTGAGCTTCAATTAAAGCATCATTTGCTTCTTTTAGACTTTTTTCTGCATTTTCACGAATACCTTTGACACGATCCAAGATATCAAAAAACTCTTTGATTAAAGCATCTCTTTTTTCTTTAAGTAAACCATGCCCTTTAACAGCTAGTTTAGTCCTATTTTTAAGAGATAATAATTCCATACGAGTTGGATTAATTCCATCTATAATATCTTGTGCCATTTAATCACCTACATTACTGTAATGAGATTAGTCATCTTTTGGAAGGTATTGTTCAATAAATTCTTCTTTAACCCTTTTGAGTTCAGATTTAGGTAAGATTTTAAGTAAACTCCAACCAAGGTCTAAAGTTTCAAAGATGGTTCTGTCTTCATCTTTACTTTGTGTAATGAATTGATCTTCAAATGCTTGAGCAAATTCTAAGAATTTTTGATCCCTTTCGGTAAGTGCTTCTTCCCCTACAACTGCAACGAGGTCTCTTAATTCACGACCTTCAGCATATGCAGAATAAAGTTGGTCAGATACACCACTGTGGTCATCACGAGTTTTGTCTCCTCCGATACCACCACTCATCAAACGAGAAAGTGAAGGAAGTACGTCTACAGGAGGATAGATACCTTTCCTTGAGATTTCCCTACTTAATACGATTTGTCCTTCAGTAATATAACCGGTTAAATCAGGAATTGGGTGAGTAATATCGTCTTGAGGCATAACTAAGATAGGCATTTGAGTAATTGAACCTTCTTTACCATCAATACGTCCTGCTCTTTCATAAATACCTGCAAGGTCAGTGTACATGTAACCAGGATAACCTCTTCTTCCAGGTACTTCTTCTCTTGCTGCAGAAATTTCCCTTAATGCTTCACAGTAGTTGGTCATATCTGTTAAGATAACCAATACTTGCATACCTAAAGTGAATGCATAATATTCTGCAGTAGTTAAAGCCATTTTAGGAGTTAAGATTCTTTCAATAGCAGGGTCGTCTGCTAAGTTCATGAATACTGTTA
>NZ_CAMJUE010000001.1 GCF_946408925.1 uncultured Methanobrevibacter sp. | reverse complement strand
ATTAAGGTAGCAATTCCATCTGCCATAATTTATCCTCCTAATTATTTAAATAATACTTCAGCAACTTCACTACGTAAGATACTTTTAAATCTTTCTAATCTAGCGTCGATAGTATTGTTTACTTCAATTTCCCCATTACTGGTTTTTAAAATTGCACCACCAATTGCATCAATAGGTTCACCTATTGTTAAATTGATATCTTCTAATTGAAAAGAGTATAATCCATTTGCGGATAATCCTTCTTTTATTATATTAGTATCATCATCATTTAAATGAATGCCTAAATTAAGATGGCCAATTTCATCAGCAGCTTCTTTAATTAACTTAGCCAATACAGTTTCGTATTCATCACGATCATTTATTGAATCATTAATTATTTTTTCAACTTTTGCAGAACCGTCAAGAGATTTGACAATAGCTCCACCAGCAATATCTACAGGATCACATAATGTGAAAATAACTTGACCTAATTTAAAAGAGTTAATATCCACATCTGAAGATAATTCTGCTTTTAATTTGTTTGTATCAGCTTCATTTAATTGAATGATTAAATCATTACTACCAAGTTCATCAGCAGCTTCTTTAATCATTTTACTTAATGAATCTTCATATTCGGCATCACCGGAAGAAGCTTTTACTTTTAATTCTCCAATAGCTTGATTAAAAGCAGCTTCAATTACTTCTTCTTTAGCGCCTAATTCTGCTCTACGAGCATTCATCTTAGCTTCAGAGATAATTTGCTGATATCTCATATCAGATTGTTTTTTACCGTTTTCTAAAATTTTAGTTTTTTCAGCTTCAGCAGTTTTTTCAGCATTTGCTTGAATTGCTGAAACTTCAGCATTAGCATCTTGAATGATTACATCAGCTTTCTCTTGGGCTTCAGACATAATGCTTTCAACAATTTTACTTGTGCCTGAGCTCATATAAAATGCCTCCTTAACCTAAGATTCCACCGAATACCATAAGTAAAATAGCAATCAAGAAACCATAAATAGCCTGAGTCTCTGGTAATGCAGAGAAAATAATACCACGAGCAAACATATCATTATCTTCTACGATAGCACCAACAGAGGATGCTGCTGCCATACCTTGTCCCATACCGGAACCTAAACCAGCGAAACCAATGGATGCACCTACACCAATAGCAACAATACCTGCTTCGGTTGGTAATCCTTGTCCTCCACCTAATAATCCTGAGAATACTAATAATAAGATTGCAACCAAGAAACCGTAAATAGCCTGAGTTTCTGGCAATGCGGAGAAAATAATACCTCTTGCAAACATGTCATTGTCTTCTGCAACTGCACCTACAGATCCAGCAGCTGCCATACCTTGACCTAAACCGGAACCTAATCCGGCAAAACCAATTGCTACTCCAGCACCAATAGCTGCTAAAGCAGTACCTAAAGCAATTTCTACCATATTTAATTCACCTTTGAAATAATATTGATTTTTAAATTTAATTTAAGATATAAATGAAAAATTTTTAATTTTTAATTTTAGTAAATGTTCTTTTTGCTTTGAAAGCTTCGAATTTACCTTTACCTTCCATGAAGAATTGTGAGAAGAACTCTACATAGTTAAGACGTAAAGCGTTAATAAATGCACCTAATACCTGGAAGAGGAAGTTTGCTATATGACCAAATATGAATATGAATATTGCAAGAATAATTCCTACAAATGGAACCATATTATCAATCATTTGAGCTAAGATGTTTACTGTCATAGCAATACCACCAGTAGCTAAACATAATGCTAAAAGACGTGCATAAGATAAAACATCTCCCATGTAACCAAAAATATCCATTACACCGTATGCACCATTAGCCCATACCAACATTCCAATAGTTGCAACTATTAAGATAGCTCCTAAGATTATACCAATCATACCTAATACTTTGATATATCCTAAAGCGAGTAAAATTATTCCAGCTTCAAATACAAACCAACAAATTTGAGAACCTATAGCATCTTTAACATTTCCGTATCTTAAGTTGTTAATAGCACCAGCGATAAATCCGATGTTGGTGTAAATAAGACCAACAGCAATAGCTATTATTAATATAGTATCCGGATGTACGAATGCTTCAACTGCAGGAATAACAGTAGGTAAACGGAAACCGGCTATTCTTTCTGGGAAGTCCCCAATAAAACCATTGGTTAGCAGACCCAGTATAACTGCCCATAGACCTGACCAGATTAAAATCCAACCAAATGCATGCATAGATTCTTTGACCTTACCTAATCCTCTTAGTAATACAACACCAATTAAAGATACGACTAATCCGTATACTGCATCAGTTAAACAGAACCCAAAGAAGAATGGGAATGTTATTGCTACAAATATGGTCGGATCTAAAGCATTGTAACGTACTGGAGAGTACATATCAACGAGGAATTCGAAAGGTTTTGAATACCATCCATTTTGTTGTAAAACAGGAACATTTTCATCATCTGTACCTTCAACCTCTATTGTTTCAAAGGCACAATGTCCATCAGAACTCTTTTCAACCAATTGTTCTACTTTTTCAGTGTCTTTGACAGGCACCCATGCTTCAAGTATATAAGCATCTTTAGTTTGAACAAATGATGAAAGAATTTCGTTCTTTTCTTTTTCATTTTCTAATTGTTCTTTGAGTGCTAATATTTCATCGTCCCATTGTTCAGCAACTGCTTTTAACTCTGCTTTAACAGATTCACGTTCTGATTCAATGGTTAATAATCTTGCATCAGCATTTGAAATGATCTGTTGAGGAGTTCCTTCAACATTACCAATATCAATTTTCTCAAAGTCAAATTTACGAAGTGTTGAATAAACTTCATCACTTAATTCTTTTAATGTTACTACAACGATAATTTCTCCATCTTTATCTTCTGCAGGAACAGTAAAAATTTCTAATTCATCTGTCAATTTACTTAATTCATTTTTGATTTCTGAAGTAGATTCAGCATTAATCCTTCCAACAGTAGTAGAAGTGTACTTTGAATCTCTTAAAAGCGCTAAATCCATGTCAAAATTAGATAAGCGATTAGCCAAACTTTTATTAGACTTTAGTTCACTTGTTTCAGTGTCGAGTGCGGATAGTTTTCCTTCTATAACACTGGTTTTGGATTCAACTTGAGCTAAAGTGTCTTCAGCTTTTTCAATGAAAGCTTCAGTATCCAATTTCTCCACTTCTTTTTGAACAGGTAAATCTGGACTAATAAAAGACATTAATTTGTCTTTTAACCCATGGCCTTCTGATAAAGAATTTCCTAATAGTTCAGATATACCGTTGGTTTTCATGAGAAGAGAAGATATTTTACCAGTATATGGAGTAGCTTTAGCAGGAGTCACTAATTCCGCTAATTCAGGATCTTGCTGAACGCTATCAGAAATATCACTGATTTGTATGAGTCCTGATTCGTGGAGAGCATCCACTGTAGGAGCTACATACTTTTCCAGTGTAACTATTCTAATTTTTCGCATTCTAGCTGTCTTGAACATATAATCTCACACTACAAAATATTTTTGACAATAATAGAAGCAGCTTCATCAACATTTGCCATAGCTTTGTCTTTTATGGATTTGACCTCCACTTTGGACTGTTCAGCAATTGTTTGTGCTTCTTTTTTAGCTTTATCTTCTGCATCAAAAACAGTATCTTTTGCATCGTCTTCAGCTTGCAATTTAGCTTGGGAAATAATTTCCTCAGCTTTAACTTGTGATTCAGCAATCAAATCTTTTGATTTAGCTTCTGAATCGACAATAAGTTGTTCAGCATCAGATTCAGCTTTTTTTATCATTGCGATTGCGTCTGATATCTCTGCCATAATTAATCACCATGGTGTACTTATTTTTGTTGAGTAATATATATATCTTTTACTATTCAATTTTGATTAGACTTCGTAAAATTGAATTTTGAATAAAAAAAAGTATTTAAAAAATAATAATTGCATGAAAATATTTAATAAAAAAAAGAATAAAAGATAAATAAATTATCTATAGAACCATTTCAATATACTAGGCGGTAACTTTTGCAAATAAGCAAGAATAGCAATGATAACTATAATTAGACCAACTATAACAAACCCTAAATTATACGGGTGAGCCAGTAACATATACCCGCTTACACCAATGACGATACCCTCAAAGAAAAATACAGCCTTGGTCCAGCCGGGATTGAACAATATGATAAAATATGCAATTGCAATTAAAATCAGTATAATAGCGGTAGCCATTACCTCATTGGTTATTGGCTGGTGCCTTAAGAATGGTGCTACTCCCCATACTATTAACATTACCGCCAACATTACCCCTAATAATTTAAACATTTTAACATTTGCCATAATAAAAACTTAGTTTTCATAATATTTATATCATTATACATTAAATTAGTATTATGGAAAGAGCAGTTTGGATAATTTTAAATAAAAATTTTTCACTAACCCTTGATGGTGAAATATTAGATGATAAAGTAATTGATAAGAAATTTTCACCGGGAAATGACTTATGGACCAATGAACTTCCACGATTAGGATTTAGTGACGAAAATGTTCAGAAAGATTATAATGATTTTATTTCAGACATTTTAACATTGTTTTCGGAACCTAGTGCAAATGAAGTGTTCATCAATGCCAAAATAGGTGAAGAATCTGAATATGTTAACTGTAAAAATCCATTATTGGTAAGAAAAATAGAAGAATATAGTGTTGATGAAATCATATGAGGCGAGTGGCCTGATTTAATATTTCATCCATATTGCTGAATTTTAATGGCTCACCATCATCACCAACGGTTTCTGTTGTGATTAAAACATTTGGAGAAGCCCATAAAAATGAATAGGCAAAATACACTACATTAATAAAAATAACAATTCCGATAAATGATAAAGCAATTATTAAACATACTGCATGAATCAAAAGATTGCCATATCTTTTTTTCTTCATCAGAATGTAATTATCCTGTTTTTCAATGACCTTAAATTTATTTTGAGACAAATCCTCGGAAATTTTATCCATTTCCTTTGAATTGTCTGCATGCAATATAAATAAACTCATTTTAATCTATGTAAACTACAAATTCATCTAACTGTTTTCTTGGAGTTTCCCTTGGTTCCGCATTTCCATAACCCAATGGGGAGAATAAAACCACTTCTTCAGTTTCATCCAAGTTTAAGAATTCATGAGCCTTATATTTTTTAAATGCCCCAATATAACAAGTTCCAAGACCGACATCTGCCGCTGCAAGTATCATATGATCCATAACAATTGTCGCGTCAATATCACCAATATTTTTTTGATCCCAAGGTCTTGTCCATGCTTTATTTTTTATTGCAACAACTGCCAGGACAATTGGAGCTTCAACAAACCATTTAGCACCGTAAATCTCAGACAATTCATCCTTGTATTTTTTAGTATCGATAACGAATACTTTAAAAGGTTGTGCATTAACGCCTGTAGGTGCAATTGTTGCCGCTTTCAGGACATATTCAAGTTTTTCAGGTTCAACTTCCTTATCCAGATATCCTCTTACACTGTACCTTTCACTGATAACATCTATAAATTCCATTTTATCATCCCATATATTCTACATCATCCAAATCACAAAATCTTCTAAATTCTTCTTCATCCATATGTTCCTCATAACTGTGGGCTATTAATCCCGGCAGCCTTCCAATCATAAATATTCCCAATCCCAACTCAGGATCAAATCCCAAATCAGATAAAATTGCAGCGTTTGCACCATCAACATTCAATTTAATATGTTTTTTACTGTATACCAAATCCTGAAGGGCTAAAGCTAGTTTAATATGAGGTCCAATATAACCTTTACTAACTACTATTTCCATTAATTTGTCTGCTCTTGGATCAATATCATGGTACCTATGGCCAAAACCTGGTATTTTTTTGCCTTTCACGATATATTCATTGTAAATTTCAATTGCCAAACCTGCAATCTGTTTATTATCAATGGTGGAGTCTTCAATTAAATGAACAGAAGCGATTTTTGATTGGAACAATTCCATTGATTTTTGAATAGCTCCTGCATGCTTATTACCGAATGACAATAAAGCGCCTGCTATTGCGGAATTAATTGGAGAACCTGATGAAGTTATTAACCTTGCAGTTTGAGTGCTTGGAGGAGTTACACCATGGTCACAAAATGACACTAAAACATGATTAAATATTTTACTTTCCTTTATAGAAGGCAATCTGCCTTTTAATAGTAAAAATATCATATCTCCAAATCTAATTTTTTCAATCAAATCTTTTTGATTATAACCTCGAGTGATGATTTTATCTTTTTCAACTCGGGAAACTGCAGTTTTTAAAGACTTTGGATTGACTTTAAAATTATTTTTTTGCATTTTTAAAACCTTTATTATTATTAATTAAAAGTAATATTAAATTATATATAAACTTATAGTTTTAAAGTGGCAACTCTAGGCTCTACAAAACATGAGGGTCTGATTGATACTATTCTAACACCACTTGCCCTCTGATTTCCAATATTCAAGTAACATCCAAGAACTGTGGTTTTCCCCCCTAAACCTAAAGGGCCAATGCCGGTTTGATTTAATCTCTCAGTAATAGCCACTTCATGCTGATTTAGATTATTCAAGTTCCCATATGCTACAGATTTCAACAACAGAGAAGTTGCCTCATAATGTGTTCTGCCAATGCCGATTGAGGGAATTGAAGGAGTGCAACCCAACATTTTAAGAGAGGATTCGAGCCATTCATAAGCAGTATTTATAACATTTTCAAAAGAACGCTGATGATAAACCCTGTATGTTTTTGAGCGTATTTCAGGACCCCCGCCTTCAAGTAAAAAATGAATGTTTAATGTATCAGAAGAAATTTCCCTTTTATATGATGATTCGTCGTTAATACTGTCAATCAATATTGAAGCATGTGCAAGTTTACCCGGCACATCATATAATCCCTGACTTTGTTCAATGCGTTGTATTTCATTGCCCTTAACTGCCATAGGCCTTGCCGGAAGATTGTTTAAACCCAATGCAATGCCTTCATGAATCTGATTTAAAAGCTCACCTGTAATCTGTCTTTCAGACCCCAATTCGATTATCACATGAGGAATTCCGGTGTCATCACATAATGGAAATTTCGTTTTTTGGGCCACAAGATAATTTTCCAAAATTTGTTCTAATGCCCATCGGGCATTTTCATTATCTTCATTTGCAATAGCTCTCTTCAAAGCTGTTAACTTATCATCTGAAAGTGTTGTTGAAGCTTTTATAATTGCATCTGAAATATCTTTTAATATATCCATAAAATCACTCAGGTACTGCCAAATCACCAGATTTCGGTGAAACAATAGCCTCAGGACAATATTCATCAATCATCCTTTTAACTAATTTTACTTGCTTTATGCGTGCAATAGCTTCAGAAGTTGTAGTGTCCCAATTATGATTTGCCGCAACAGATCCGCCGGTTTTAAGATATACCGGTGAAGCAACCTGAATAAATTTAGGAACTTCATAATGCCTGATAAATCCGCCAGTGGATTTCGGATTTTCAGTATGCAAATCCAATGCCATATCGGTTGCTTTTCTAATAGATGCAATCATAGGAATCTGTAAATCCCGAACCGGATTCAATGAATTCAGTCCCTCTTTTTCCAGCAGTTTTGCAGATGCAGGATTGGAATGGCCTGCATGAGCGGAAAGCTTAAAGTGAACGCTGTTTGGAATTTCAGATTCATTCCTCATTTGATTTAAAACCCACAACAGACCTTCATCATACAATAAAATTCCGCGAACACCCAAATTACATGCCCTTTTTACATCCTCCACAGCATAAACCAGATTATCATAACCACGCAAACGATATCCAATTCTGCTTCCTTCACTTGTATGGACAGTAGCGGAAGTATCATATGTTGCTCTCGGACCCACTGACAAAAATAATTCACAACCATAATTTTTAGCCAAATCAACCATTTCAGTGATTTCCTCATCGGACAGCATCATGATTCCTTTAGTTTGCGTAACCCTATGGATGAAAATATCCTTGTTGATTGATTCCTCAAGCAGGGCATTCATTGTTTTTGGAGATTGAATTCCCGGAACTTCAAAACGGTACTGTCCCCCATCATTAAATCTTTTGGGTGAAATATAATCATCAGATCCCCCTTCAATGCCAATTTTTTCAAGGAATTTCATTGTGCTTTTCATTGTATCTACCTATTTAATCGTTGAACGACATATTTCATAGTATACTCTTCAAGTGAATCTATAACAGTTAAATTTTTAATGTCATAATGAGGATTAAGAGACTTGAATTTATCTATTAACTCCCTTAATTGGAAAGGATTTTCAAAATCTCCCCTTGGAAGGAAAGTAATATTTTGAAATACACCATTTCTAAAGCTTTCATCCAATTTGATAATAACATTTGATGGTCTTTTATTCGGATATAACTCATTTAATTTGTCATCAGAAATGATAATCATATTGTTTACCAAATTTTTGATGCTGTTTACTCTGTCTACAGTGGAATAGTTATCCAAAAGACCAAATTCCAATAGCTGATTTACATCATCAACAGTAACTTCCCCAACCACTAATGAAATCGCCACTGCATACGGTAGGCTTTGTCTTAATTCCTCAATATTTTTAGGATTGAAATTATTGTGTTCCGCAGCAACAGAGTATGTTTTAATTGCAATATTCTTAATATGGTCATATTCATCACCAATGCTTGCCTTTAGTTTTAATGCCGTGTCGATAGATGAGTGTAAATGCCTGCAGAACGGATATTTTTTAAAGTAGATATCTCTCACTCTTACTTTTCCAATTCCCCTTAGGACATTTTCAAGTGAGAAATCTTCCAATTTATAATCGCCATTGGTAAATACCATTGTTTTTAAAAATCCTTCATCCCCTTCAAATATTGTTTCACTGCCTGTAAAACCATTTCTTGCAAGAAATGCAGATAAAATACCATTATATATCGCTTTTCCAACATGCAATGATTTACCCATGGACCCCCCATGGTCAGATTCCAACAGTCCTGCTGCTTGAGTGCCGCATAATCCTAAAGCATTCAATATTTGTTCATCATCCAATTTTAATAATTTTGAAGCAACTACTCCTGCGACAAATGTTCCAATAGTTCCTGTTGTGTGAAAGCCGTTATTCCTATGCTCGGGATTCACCATCTGACCTAGAAGTATTCCCACTTCATAGCCTACCATAACGCCTTCCAAGAACTCTTTTCCAGATAAATCATAAGCTTCTGCAATTGCAAGTGCCGTTGGAAAAATTACAGAACCTAAATGAATTTGAGCTTTTCTATGACCGTCATCCAATTCCAATACATGAGCAGAAATACCATTTATAAATGCCGCATGCAATATATCCGCTTTAAAAGGGGTTCCAATAACAGATGCTTTTAAATTTGAATTCAATTTTCCATTAAATATTTCTCCAACAGTCATGCAAGCCGTTTTTGGAGCCTCTTCACTAACACCCCTATATGTTACTCCAAAAAAATCTAAAAATGCCGCCTTTACAGTAGTTATTGACTCAATTGTTGCTTGTTCATAGCGATAGTTTGATATAAATTTAGAAATATTTTTTAAAAACATAAAACACCATTTTTATATTTGTAAAAAGTAGTATTAAATTGTTAAGTTATTTGTCAAAACAATTTTTCACACTAAAATCAATTAAACTGCAGGCACCCCAGTTAAAACAAGAACAATATGTGCTACAATAGCAGCTCCGTAATATGTTGCCGCAATAACCAATATTGTTATCACTATTGCTTTCCAACCTAACGCTTTAAATTCATCCCAACTTTTACCCATTCCTATTCCCACATATGCTAAAAACACGGTTACAATGGCTAACAGTTCAATTTGTGAAACATAATATAAAACAAAATCGGATGTAGGCATCCCCGGAAATGCAAGTAAAATACCGATTACACTTATATATAAAATTGAAGAAACGTTAAACGGCAAATACCTTTCCAACCATACCCCCGCCAGAGTGATTAAAGACAATATCCCCATTCCAATTAATGATCCTGAAATTGGATGTTTATATCCTAAAAAATTGCCTATTACAGTAATGATTGAAAAAATCGCTAAAAGAAAAATCCAATTAAAAATACCGTGAACAGATACATTTTCAGATCCGTCAATTAAATCCGGCATTTTATTCATCCTCCTTTTTAGGAATTATGGAATCTCTTCCGATTTTCGGTTCCAGCCAATTATATACTTTCTCAGTCAAAGGAAGAGCTACAAAAATAACAATGTATATTCCAACACAGAAGGACAATAGATTACTGAATCCCGCAAAAGCTTCAATTTGAGTTTCCAATCCGGGGAATGCAGCAAGTGTTGGTCCAATGGCGGCCGCATTCATACTTGCACTTCCAACTCCGCTTGCCATTGCAAATGCATATGGATGCAGAGGTAAAAATGACAGTGAAAATGTTACAAGGAAGCTTATAAATATTGTTCCTATTACAGTACCTATGATAAATATTGCAAATACTCCCCGTGATTCAGGTGAGTTAAATCCAAATTTATCCACAACCACGGCAACATTCGGTTCACGACCGATTGAATTTGTCATTCCAATTGCTTCTTTTTTAAATCCTAAAATCAGTGCAATCGGAAGTACTAAAATTGTAGCCAGGTGTCCAAGTTCCTGCAATATTAAAGCAGGCCCCATTTTAAAAATTAATCCTATTGATTGACCACTGGAAACCGCCAATTTTGCAATTAAAACACCAATGAACAGCATCATAGCGCCTTCAGCAATACGTGCCTGTTTCCTTTCAATCCATTTGATTGGTTTTGCCAGGTAAAAAACAAGTCCTAAAATAATTGTATATATCAAAGGCATTATTGTAATTGCCACATCTTTAGTGAGTGGAATTTCAATTGTACCGATTAATTCTGCAATAATCACTAAAATTAGCACTGTTCCATGTAATTTATAATCTCTCCATGGATTTTTCTTCAAGATACGCTTATCCGTTTTTTCCCTATAAATATGTTCAACATTACCATCTTTATTAGGAATAATAATCCACCCCTAAACAGTGAAATGATATATCAAATTTTGTAATACCTAATATAATTTTCCTAAAACATATTATATAAATTGATAGCATTTAAATTAAAAAAATTCACTAAATAGGAATAAAAATAAGTAATATAGTTCACAAAAAATGTAAAAAAAGTTATACTGGAACACCAGTCATAACTAAAACAATATGAGCTACAATAGCAGATCCGAGATATGTGGATGCTATAACTAAAATTGTAATGATTATTGCACGCAAACCAAGAGTTTTAAACTCATTCCAGCTTTTACCCATACCGATACCGACATATGCTAAAAATACTGTAACAATTGACATCAATTCGACTTTTGAAACATAATACGAAACAAATTCGGAAGTCGGCATTGCCGGAAATGCAAGAATAATACCCATTACACTGATATATATAATGGAAGATATATTAAATGGAAGTTTTCTTTCCATCCAAACTCCCAAAAGAGTAATCACTGATAATATGCCCATACCAACTAGAGAATCAGAAATGGGATGCTTATATCCAATATAATTACCAATTACTGTAATTATTGAAAATATTGCTAAAAGAAAAATCCAGTTAAAAATTCCATGAACAGAAATATTTTCAGACCCGTCAATTAAATCCGGCATTATTCATCACCCTCCTGATTAACAACAGATTTCCTGCCAATTTTTGGCTCTAAAAGATAATATAATTTTTCAGTTAATGGAAGTGCCAAGAATATTACAATATATATCCCAACAGAAAATGACAGCAGATTACTGAATCCTGCAAAAGCTTCAATCTGAGTTTTCAAAGCAGGAAACGCTGCAAGTGTTGGTCCAAGTGAAGCGGCATTCATACTAGCACTACCTACACCACTGGCCATAGCAAATGCAAAAGGATGCAATGGTAAAACAGATACGCAAATGCTTGTTAAAAAGCTGATAAATATGGTTCCAATCATTGTTCCGACAATAAAGAGTGCAAATATCCCTCTTGATTCCGGAGAATTAAATCCGTATTTATCTACGACAACTGCCACTTCAGGTTCACGGCCAATGGAATTGGTCATACCAATGGTTTCCCGTTTAAAGCCTAATAACAATGCAACAGGAAGTGCAATTAAGATTGTTGCAAGGTGTCCCAATTCCTGTAACATTAATGCAGGACCCATTTCAAACAATAAATGCATAGACTGACCACTGGAAACAGCGAGTTTAGCAATGAGGATTCCAATGAATAACATCATTGCACCTTCAGCAACCCTTGACTGTTTTCTTTCAATCCAGGTTATAGATTTTGCAAGATAAAATACCAATCCCAAAACCATTGTGTAAAGCAAAGGCATAATTGAAACAGTAACTCCTTTTGTAATTTCTATTTCAATCGGACCTATAAACATTGCGATGATTACCAAAACAAGTATTGTAAAATGTAATCTATAATCTCTCCAAGGATTCTTCTTCAAAATTCTTTTATCAGTTTTTTGACGATATATGTGTTGAATTTCATTCGTTGAATTATCTTTTTTTGATATGATACCCACTCCCGCCCAACATGTCAAACATGTTAATTAAATTATACTTTCAAAAAAGTAGTATATAAATTAATATGACTCTGTTCTCAAAAGTTCTAAAAATATGAATAAAAATAGAAAAAAATTAAAAATTAATTCCTAAAAAGTGAAATAAATAATTTCATTCAAAATTCTTTAATTTTAAAATAAAAAAAATAAACACGCCAAATTAATCAAAATGCATACGACAAATGGGTTTTGAAAGGTGTCTTCTTGCAGAAACCGGAGTTTCATAAAATTGAGCATTTTTTAAATTACGTGAAATTTTAATAGGAACTTTTTCATTTGATTCAATTTTATTGCCGCATTTCTTACATTTAAAACCTTTATTCCTACCGGCAGAAGTCATCCTTTTTCCACACTCACAAATCGGATTTTTATATTCAACATCATTAAGTTCAATTACTTGAAATTTCTCAATGTTAAAAGTATTTTGCTCACCGATTCCACCATAAACCCTAATGATGTCTCCAGGTCTTAAATAGGAAACAGTTTTTCTAAAGTTTTTTGTCGGCTCATATGCGGCACATTCAATCTCACCGGAACCGTCCTGGATATAAAAGAACATATGCCCCCCATCAATAACAATCGGCTTATTTTTTACTTGCCCACATACACAATAGCATCCAAACTGTTTCATGGATGAAATTTTATCTGCTTTCTGTATATGCATATCAGTATGCTGATTTGTTTTAAAAATACACCAATCATCAATCGGCTCTGACACCTTAACAATATTTTTAGCTATTTTTAATGAATCAACATCATTTGACCGAATCCCATACAAAACAGGACATGGTGTTTTAGGTTCAATAGCAATGTAACCTTCCGAATAATCAATATTTTCAAAAGTGTCGGGAAAAGTTTTTTTATCCATTTCATAAACTGATTCATAATCAATACATCTTTCGGTACCGAAATTTTGAGGATCCCTATATGTGAGTAATTCATAAGTAAAATCATTTAACGGCAAAGATATAGCTGCAATAGATCCGATTATGCCCCTGCCTTTTTTAAATTTATGAATTTCACATCCAATGGAT
This sequence comes from uncultured Methanobrevibacter sp., assembly GCF_946408925.1. GTDB lineage: Archaea > Methanobacteriota > Methanobacteria > Methanobacteriales > Methanobacteriaceae > Methanocatella. The sequence continues at coordinate 104,886 of NZ_CAMJUE010000001.1, read as the reverse complement.
TTGCCAAATTCCTCAGCCTCCTCAATAGTGATAAATTCATAAATTGCCCTGAATGCATAATCTTCCATTTCCCTGGTAATTTCACCATCATAAAAAATTACACCAGGATTTGTATTATCACAATCAAACATGGAAAGCTTACTGACTTCATCCAAAACAATTTTTTTAGCCAAATCAGCTTTAGAATCATTTAATATTTTTAATGAAACTCCACCATTTCCACGTGTTTTGAAACGAGCAAATGGATTTAACCTTATTAATCTTGGGAAATCAACCAAATCGATTCCACACTCTTTAAATTTGTTAATAATTTGACTTGCAAGATATGTTGTACACATCCCATCGGGAGAATCAGTATCATCAATTCCAATATATAAATATTTAATTAAAATCACCTACGGAAATATATTTAAAATTAAAATAATATATATTTTAAGAGAGGTAAAGCATGTTAACTCGAAGCCAACTATTACACAATATCGAAAATCTATTGAAATCACAAGGTTTTAAAACTTCAGATATTTATGATCAGGGTTCATTTGATATTGTAGCAAGAAAAAACCTGCAGATATTACTTTTAAAAACATTTCAAAATATTGACAGCATTAACGAAAGCAATGCTCATGAGATGAAACAACTTGCAAATATTTTCCTTGCATCCCCAATCATCATTGGTGAGAAATCACGAAATGGGATTTTAGAAGATGGAGTGATTTATGAAAGATACGACATTCCGACAATCGGCTTTGAAACACTGAAGAATATGATATTATATGAAGAATATCCTGAAATTTTGGCAGACAGGGGAGGATATTTTGTTAAAATTGACGGTAATGTTATAAAACAATATCGTGAAGACTACTCAATGTCTCTTAAAGACTTAGCAAACCTTGCTCATGTATCCCGTGCAACAATGTACAAATATGAAAATGGTATCGTAAGAGCCAATGCCGAAACTGCAATGATACTTGAGGAAATATTAAATACAAAAGTAACTTTGGATATTGATTTATTAAAGCAACCTCAAAAAGACAATATAACATATTCAAATGATGTGAATGACTTATCAAAACTTGGATATGGAGTATTATCTACAAATAAAAGTCCCTTTGATGCAGTGGCTAAAATGAAAAGTTCCGACAATGATTCCCCATTAATGGCCAACATTGAAAAAAATAGAAGTGAAAAAACTCTAAAAAGAATGGCCATTCCGCTTAAAGATTTATCAATGGTTACAACATCCGAACCCGTTTTTATAATCAACAATGAAAAAATTAAGGAATCACTTGGAACAATACCGGTCATTAAATCCTGGGAATTAAAGGAATTTGAAAATTCTAAAGAATTATTAAAGATAATTAAAGAGAGAAAAGAAAATTAGAGTGATACTATGGAAAACTTACAGATAACTGGAATGGAAAATTATCCGATTAAATGGGTTTGTAACTTTAAAGGTCAAAGAGCCATTGGAATTTGCGGCAAAACTCAAAAAATAGCTATGTTTGCATCAGATGAACGTGTTTCCAGAATCCTCGATGATATTGTTATTGGAACTGATGAAGCTCAAGAGGGATATGGATGTGAAGAAAAAAACAGATGCTGCAACTTTGAATGTGAATTATGTGAAATTTCTCCAAGACAATACTTACAGATTACAGGTAAAAAACCATCAAATAAAAATATAAAAGATTTGATTAATGGACTGGCCGATTTAAACCAATCACTTGAAGATGATGGGCATGTTCCATTTGAAGAATATGAAATAGTAAATCTCTAATATTTGTTTAATAGTTCGAAGTCTTCTTGGACTTCACTAATCTTGGCAACGCCCATGCATATCGCATCCACAAAATCGACATTTTGATAAAATGTGAATGCCTCTTTAGGTTTCAAAACACCTGCCGCAAGAATTCTTGTGGCAATAATTTTTTTGTTTAAACTCTTTATCTTATCAATAAACTCCTGTCTTTGAGAAGCATTGAATGCACTAATGTCCATCATATACGATAAACTGTTGTATGGAATCATGTAAAAATCGAATAAATTCATATCTAAATTATCAGAAAGCAAATCAGAAGTTCTTGACGGAAATGCAGTAACCAAACCTGAAAGTGACCCTGAATCATTGATTCTGTTCAATATTTTTGAAGTTAACTTCCAATCGTATGCATCGGTTAAAAACTCATCAACAAGCATCAACGGACAATCATAAGATGAAAACAATTCAATATCATCATCCCAATCGACTTCCTTTGCAACTTCATAATTAGGATTCAAGTAATCTATGTCACTTTTGCCGATTGTTGCAATTACTTTCATATCACAACCTGCATCCACTGCCAAATCATATGCTTTTAACAGATTATCATCATTTACCAGATTTATGGCCCTAACCCCATACTTATATGCTTCCTGAATGACATCAGAAATATTTTGAGGATTATTATACAAATCATCCAGGTAAAGTCTTGACCTGTGGCCATAATAAAGTTCGGCCATAAATGGACCGTAACCTAAAATAGTCTGGGGAATAATTTTACCTTTATACTCCAAATCCTCAAAAAACATAGTATCCTACTCCTTTTCAACAACAACTGCGGTTCCATATACCAGGATTTCCTGCATTACATCTGAAATTTCATTTGAGTCAAATCTGATTGCAACAATACCGTTAGCACCTAACTCTTTTGCATGATCAATTGCTCTTTTTAATGCCTCATCACGGGACTCTTCCATCATGGTCACATATTGATTTATTTCTCCTCCAAATAGAGATTTAATACCTGCACCAATTTGTCCGCCCACACCTCTACTTCTAACAGTCAAACCATATATAAAACCTTTTGTTTCGACAATTCTATAACCTGGCACATCATTTGCAGTGGAAATTACATATTCATCTACTGACACCATAGTTTATCACCATTTAAATAATTTATCACAGTAGTATATAATTATTTGTTATTTTAATGATAATTAATTTCTAAAAAAAATCTGAACATGATGAAATTTTCACATATAATAATACCTTTTAAATATAATAAAACACATAAATTTAATTAATATTTATTATTAAATATTTTAAAATTATGGTGAAAATATGAAAGTACTTATCGCTGATGCTATTAACGAAAAAGGTATTGAAAATTTAAAGGAAGTAGCTGAAGTCGTCGTAGATACTGAAATTACTCCTGAAGAATTAGCAGATACCATCCATGAATATAATGGAATTATTGTAAGAAGCCGGACAAAATTAACAGCAGACATTATTAAAAAAGCTGACAATCTACAAATCATTGCAAGAGCAGGTGTTGGAGTAGACAACATTGACCTTGATGCAGCAACCGAAAAAGGTATCATGGTTGTAAACTCACCTGAATCAACTTCCGTAACTGTAGCAGAACACACAATGGGATTGATTTTAAGCATGGCCCGTAAAATTTCCATTGCAGACAAATCTGTTAAAGAAGGCAAATGGGAGAAAAAGAAATTCATGGGTGTTGAACTTAGAAACAAAACCCTTGGTGTAATAGGTATGGGAAGAATCGGTTCACAAGTGGTCAACAGATGCAAAGCATTTGGAATGGATGCAATGGCATATGATCCATACTTGCCTGAAGAAGTCGCAAAACAAATGGGTGTGGAATTAACTGATTTAGACACAGTGCTTAAAAATTCAGATTTTATTACAATTCACGTTCCATTAACTCCTGAAACTGAACATTCAATTTCCAAAGAGCAATTTGAAATAATGAAAGATACTGCATACATTGTAAACTGTGCCCGTGGTGGAATCATTGATGAAGATGCATTATACGATGCATTAGCAAATAATAAGATTGGTGGAGCTGCACTGGACGTATATGAAAAGGAACCACCAGCTGAAGATTCAAAATTATTTGAACTCGACAATATCGTATTAACACCTCACATTGCTGCTTCAACCAAAGAAGCACAAAGAGATGCTGCAATAATTGTAGCTGATGAAATCATTGAATTGATTAAAGGAAACAATCCTAAAAATGTATTAAACATGCCACGTATCGACAATAATACTTACCAAGAGTTAGCCCCATACATGGAATTATGTGAAAAATTAGGTAGTTTCATTTCACAGGCCGTAAACGGAAAAATCAAAGAAATCGAAATTGTTTACAGTGGTGAATTAGCAGAAATTGAAAATCTTGAAATTTTAACAAGAACTGTCATACAAGGTGCTGTAAATCCATTCTTAAGTTCTCCAGTAAATGCAGTCAATGCATCTTTAGTTGCTAAAGAAAGAGGAATAAGCATTACAGAAGGCAGAAAAAACAATGCTAAAGGATACGATTCATTGATTAAAGTTATTGCAAAAAGTGAAAATGACACCTTCTCAGCTGAAGGAACCCATTTACACGAAGCTAGAATTTTAAAAGTTAATGGTTACTGGGTAGATGTTATTCCAGAAGGACACATGTTTATTGCAAAATATGAAGATGTTCCTGGAAGTATTGGTAAAATTGGAACTTCATTAGGCGAACATGGAGTTAACATTGGAATTATGCAAGTTGGAAGAGATGAAAAAGGCGGAAGAGCTATAATGGTTCTAACTTTAGATAAAGAAATTCCAAAAGATGTTATTAAAAAAATCCAATCCTTAGATAATGTTTATGAAGCTATTGGATTAGAATTATAAAAAACAATTTTTCACCATAATTGTTTTTTATTTTTTATTTTTACTTATTTTTTTAACACTGCCATCGGGATTTAACTCAATCCTGATTACATGGTTATTTGGCATCTGAGTGTTTGATATTATTTCCACTTGATTTTGTTTTTCAAACTCTTCATAATGATTTTTTCTCTCATCATCCAGCATTTTAAAGAATTCATCATCTTTTTCATCAAAAAATCCAGGTTTAAAAACATCGTCATCGGTTACAACATCACTTTCGTCAAAAAAGTCATCGGAATTATCTTCTATCAAATGCCCATAATCACCTAAGGTATATTTCATAGGCTGACCGTATCTGTCATATGACTTAAAGGTCTGTAATGAATATGGAAGACAAACAATCATGTGAAAGTATCCATGTTTTGAGAAGGTTACTAAATCTGCATCCGAAGGCAATGCACTTGGCCCAGGGTGAGAGTGAACCGATCCCATGTATTTTGTATTCATAGGAATCAATTCCGTATGCACTACTGCTCCAGTTTCACAGGTTTCACCGGGAACAAACAGCAATCCTGTGATATAAAGTATTTTATCTTTAATTTGTCCATCAAAGAATGCTAAAAATTCATTGGGATAAGCTTTTTTTGAGTAGTATATTACAGATTCCAAAACTTCACGGTCAACTCTAACTTCGTTGAATTCCTGATTATTGTTTCCGAATATTTTTGATATAAAACTCATTTTATCACCCCTATATCTTTAAAGAAATCTTGATTGAATTTAGGAAGCTCCCAATCAGTGTAAACATAGCTTCTGTAGGATATTTGTTTTTTATTTTCTTTTTTATTGAAACCTTCGATTTTTTTATTTTTCCTATATATTCCGATTCCGCGTTTTTTATAGGTTTCGACATTGTTCAAGTTAATTCCATTTTGGAACAATAATTCATGTATTTCATTTAACTTCATGCCTTTTATTTTATCATTCGCTTGAGTATTTGAATAGATAGTTTTAAGGTATGAAATGCCATGTGAATTTACACAATTCCTCCATGACTCATCCTGCCGCCACTTGAAATACTTTAAAATATCTTCATCATTAATTGGAATTATTCTTGAATCAAAAGAAGGAGGCTTTTTAAAATCAGCACCATAATTTATAACAAAAGAAGATGCGGCAAAACTGGCAATAATCGAATTGATTTTTTCAATTCTGCCTTCAAAAGGAATATTTTCTAAAAGTAAGCTTATTTCATCTGAAAAAGTATAAACAAAAAGTGGTGAGAATTCTGTAAATAAATCCTCACAAACACGGGCAATAACCTTGTAAAAATTTTCATCATAAGGTTTTACCAACTCCAAATCAGAAGCCAATTTATGAAATGCCCTTCCATCAATTCGAATAATGATTTTAGAGTTTTTTGGAACTTTCAAAGAAGAATAAACTTCATATTCCTTCATTACATTCCCACACAGATTGTTTCATTAAAACTTTTAAGTAAACGGATTGCTGAAAGTGCCGCAAGCATGCTGGTTTTTGGATTTGCTTCACAAGGGAAGTTTTCTGTTCTTGTTTTAAATTCACCAAAGTCCCCTTTTGCTGTAATTTCATGAACATTTCTATTAACATTAGGATCAACAATGATTTTTACATCAATATCTCTTTTACATGCTATACTGATTGTTGCAGCCACATTAATGTTTAAAGGGAATTCTTTAACAGCTTCAGATGCCTTTCCTTCAAATAATACCTCTTCAGCATCAATGTCTTTTCCAAGTGATTTTGGTGATTTTCTTGTAACAAGAGTTACTTCTTTAAGACCGAATTTGGCAACTGCCTTAATTCCATCCAAACCGACAATAGCTCCTGAAGGCAAATGAATCTTAGCGTTATGTTGTCTTGCCAAGGATTCCAATTCAGCAAAAAAGTCATTATCCATCAATGCACCGATACTCATGACAATCATGTCAATGCCATGTTTTAAAACTATTGGCGCATATTCTTTAACTGAAACCGGCGCGGCACATTCTAAAATCAAATCAACATCATCCAACATGTCCTCAAAATTGAGTACCGCAACACCTCCGGCCAAACTTGCAATATTTTCTGCCCTTTCAATATCCTTATCAAAAAAATATGCAATGTCAATACCGTTTTCTTCCGGAACTATACTTGAGGTTATAATATTAGCAATAGCTCCACAGCCTATAATACCTACTTTCATAGTTATCACACTCTAAAAAAAGTTATAAAAAAAGAATTGAAGAAAGATATTTTATAATCTTTCGGTTTCAAATTGGCTTTGGGTTTCGCCTTGTGGTTGTTGAGTTTCAGGTCCAGGAACAACAGCTTCAGGGATTTGTGGCTCCGGATTTACTTTTTTGATATCTCTAGGGTTGATTAACATAATATCCCCAATAGCCTGAACTTTATCAAAATCTACTGTCAATAAGTCATTTTGGAAGGATCTCATATTATTATCTTCAGGAACTTCTCCACGAATACTTCCTAAAAATGAATTCATAAAACCTGCAGGCTTTGGTTGTTGTTCAATAGCTCTAACTTGTAATTTTGAAATTGTTCCTAATCTAATATTAAGTATTACATCTTCTACACGACCAACATAATGTCCTGTGTTGGTATAAATATCTAAACTGCGTAATTTTGAAACTTCTACCATGTTTACACCCAAGTAAATAAATTAATAAATCAATAAATATGTATTATTTTATTTAATTGTTAATATAAATACTTTATGTTTTTAAAGTTTTAAATTGCTTTTTTACAAAAAATTTATTTAATTATAAAATAAAAATATAATTTAGACATAAAAGAGGACTTGAAATGTGGGATACAACAAAAGATTATAGGATTTTAGTAGCAAGCAAAGCAAGAGAAAATTATTTAAACCTCATTCCAACCGCATCATTTAGAGGAAGTTGGAATAAAAAACAGGCTATTGAATTGGGAAAACAGATGAACAGTGATTTTCAATCATTAACTTATTCTTACCTTGAAGGAGATGAATTGGTAAATTCTCCAGATGTTGCTGCACTAATTGATAAAGCAAAAAATATTATTGAATGTTTAGGCGGTTCTGATTGGAATAAAAAATTTTTGAGCAATGCTCCAAAAGAAGACAGGGAAAAAACACAGGAAAACATAGCAAAAGTGAGATTTTTCCTTGATACCATCATAGGCTTAAAAGACAGACTCGCACTAGGTCCGATTAAAGATCCTATAATGGGAGTTGACATTAAAGTCGGAGAGGTAATGAGCGTAACCCAACATCCAAAAAATGAAAACTTAATGCTTTGTAATGTAAATCTTGGAAAACGTGCAATAACCGTTGTAACCAATGATATGAATGTTAAAGATGACAATAGAGTTGGAGTATCATTATTGCCACCACAATCATTCAGCGATATCGTAAGTGAAGGGATGTTTTTAGGAATGAATGGAAATATCCTCAAAGATGTTGAAGGCGACCTTGGAGCAATGCCAAAAGGAATACCAATGGAATCTTTAAATGAAACACGTAATCTCGTTGAAAACTATTTAAAATAAGTATTCTCACTTATTTTCTTTTTTTATCAATATATTTAATTTATCTCAAATTCAATCCGATTAATTTTGTTTTTGTCATTTCATCTACTGCATATTTTATTCCTTCTTTTCCCACACCACTGTTTTTAAATCCTCCGAATGGCATGTTATCGGTTCTGAAAGTTGACTGTTTATTAATGAAAACTGTTCCCGCCTCTATTTCCTGAGCACATTTCATTGCATCATAATAACTTTTAGTGAAGACACCTGCCTGAAGGCCATATTCAGTATTATTTGCCACATTTATCGCCTCTTCAACGGAGGACACACGCATTATTGGTGCTACAGGACCAAATGTTTCATTGACCACCAAATCCATATCTTCCCGCACATTATCAATAACTGTTGCAGAGTAAAATGCACCATCACGAATTCCACCGGTTAATATTTCTGCACCATCTTTAACTGCATTGTTAACCGTTTCTTCCACTTGTTTTGCGGCTTTTTCAGAAATCAATGTTCCAAGAGTGGTTTTTGAATCTAAAGGATTTCCCATGACCAGTTTTTCAGTTTCCCCAACCAGTTTCTCTGCAAACTCATCAGCGATTTCATTTTCAATTATAATCCTTTTAACACCCATGCAGACCTGCCCTGCATTTAGAAATGCTCCATTAATAACACCCCGCACCGCATCATCAATATTTGCATCTTTTAAAACAACCATAGGATCATTTCCACCAAGTTCGAGTGTTACCTTCTTCATTCCTGCTTTCTGAGATATCATCATTCCTGTTGTCACACTTCCTGTGAATGATATCTTATCAACATCCGGAGAGCATACCAGATAGTCGCCCACCTCAGAACCATATCCGGTTACAGTATTGACCACACCATCCGGAAATTCTTCATTTAACAGTTCACAGAATTTCATTACTGTCAAAGGTGCTTCGGTTGGCGGCTTTACAATCACAGAATTTTTGCAGGCAATTGCAGGAGCTATCTTATGAATAGTTAAGTTTAAAGGATAGTTGAATGGTGTTATAGCTGCCACCACACCTAACGGCAGCCGTTGTGTGAATGCAAAAAATCCTTTTCCATTCAATCCTGCATCCAACGGTACGCTTTCACCATATATTCTTTTTGCTTCTTCAGCGGCCAATTTAAGTGTTTCTATTGATCTGTCCAGTTCCACTAACGATTCATTAATTGGTTTTCCAACTTCCAATGTCAACAGTTCTGCAAACTCCTGTTTATGTTGCCTTAATTTATCAACAACATTGAATAATTTGTTTGACACCTTAAATGCAGACATTTCAACCAATGATTCTTTTGATTTATTTGCCTCATCGATTGCAAGCTGTGCAGTTTGCAGATGCGCTATTGGAACACTATCAATAACTTCCCCATCATATGGATTTATTACATCTTCCCTGTCATCTCCGGCAATGTGTTTTCCACCAATCAACATATCCATTCTATCACCTATAAATTAATATTTTTATATTAAAAATTATAAATATTGTTATATGGAAACAAATAGATTTGAAACATTTTTTGATGCGATTATCGCAATTATCATAACGGTTCTGGTTTTAAAAATACCTCAACCGGCAGCACCAACATTAGGTGCTGTTTTAGAACTTAAAAGCATTTATATCGCATATTTAATTAGTTTTTTAATACTATACAATATATGGTATGCCAATCATAACATATTTCAGGTTGTTGAAAACATTGACAACAATACAGTGTGGATTTATGGCATAATGACATTTGTAATATCACTGCTACCTTATTTTACAATCTGGCTGGCAAATCATATTTATTCAATTCCTGCAGAGACAATGTTCGGATTGATTTTTATCATAACGCATATTCTAAACACTATGGCAAATTGGACTATTATTAAGAGCAATCCCTACAGCAATATCCATGAACTGGAGATTACAAGCCCCCTTCACAACATTCCACTGATTGTTCTGATAATCGGTTTTGTCTTAACTTATACAATATATATTCCGGGAATTTACATTACCTGTCTTTTGTCAATCGTCCTATGGATTATAATTGCAAGATTTACAGGGAGGGTTAATTATGGAAACTGAAAGATTTGAGGCATTGATTGATGCAATTCTCGCAATCATCATTACAATCATTGTTTTGGAAATACCTCTTGCATCAGCCGGAACCTGGGAATCATTATTTGAATTAAAATATGAATTCGTCATTTATGCAATTAGTTTTATTGTTTGCTTTAACTTCTGGAATTTCAACAACAATCTGTTCAGCATTGTAAACAAAGTTAATCCTAAAGTCATCTGGACCATGGGAATTACATTATTCATATTTTCACTTCTCCCTTACCTTACAACATTTGTTGCAGAGAATTTCTTTGTATTCTTCCCGCAATTTTTATATGGATTAAGTTTTATTACAACAGCAATACTCTCCAAACTCATATCAAAATTCCTAATAGAATCAGACCCCGCCAATATAGCACTGCAATTGGCTTTGCAGAAAGATTACATTTTCATAATGACCATTGTTTTAGTCATTATTGGAATGATAATAGGATATTTGGCTTATCCGCCGGCAATCATCATTTGCTGCTTATTATCCATTGTGGCAATGTGGATTATACCAAAAATAAAAGGAAACATTTAGGATTTCTCATATGAGAAATTCTAATAATATTTTTTAAAGACATATGCAAAAATAGATCCCGCCAAGTTTTGCCAAACAGAATATAATGCCCCAGGAACTGTTGCCTGGGCCAGACTTGGAAAGTGAATTTTTGCAAGGTTTGTGGACAAACCTGAATTCTGAAATGCCAATTCAATAGCCACAGTAATAATTTGTTTTCTTTTCATACCAGTCAAATAGCCTGCAATGAATCCTAAAAGCATTCCTGCGAAATACTGCAATATAATGACAACAATTATGATTCCTGAAGATGTTAAGATTGCCTGCTTGTTTGCTCCAATTACTCCAGCAACAATTATACAAACAACCAGTGAAGACAATCCGGGCAAATAATCCTTTAATTTATCACAGAAACTTGGGAATTTATAATTCAAAAGCAATCCCAAGGTTATTGGAATGAGAACTATCTGAATAATTGAAATAAACATTTCCACAGGATTGAAATGTATCTGGTTTCCAATCAGCAATAATGTGATTACAGGAGTCAGAATAGGAGAAATCACAGTAGATATTGCAGTTAATGATACAGACAATGCAACATCACCTCCCGCCAAAAATGTTATCACATCAGATGCAGTTCCGCCAGGAACGGTTCCGACCAGAATGAGACCAACTGTTAAAGCGGCATCCAAAGAAAATGCACTCGCAAGAACAAATGCCAATAAGGGCATTATAATATATTGTGCAGAAATTCCCACTGCAATTTCACGGGGATGTTTGAATACATTTACAAAATTATCAAATTTCAAAGTAGTACCCATTGTAAAAATTACCAAACTTAAAAGCAGATTAATTACATTAACACCATTAACCTTACTCAAAACCCACTCAAATGTAATTGGATATATTAACGATATAACCACGAATAATATAATAATTATAAAATAATAATTCTCAATTGCCTTAAAAATCCTTTTCATAATATAATTTTAGCATCCATAATTAAAAAAAGTGATTGTTGAAAAAATTAATTGAAAAATTTTCCCAACTGATTCAACTCGCTATTGAATTCATTCACTTCTTTTGATGCAATTTCACCACTCAAATCATTCATATAGTTCTTATACATGAAAATTGAAAGTAAAACAACAACAAATATGCCACCGAAAAGTAAAATTAACTCCGCTGATGCCTGACCCTTATTATCCACTATAATCCCCCCATAAGCAATGTTCCGCCAAATGTTGAAATAAAATAAAATATGCCGAACGATGCGGCTGCAAGAGGAAGGGAAAATCTGATTCCCTTTTTAATCTCACCATACATTATGATACTAATAATAAAAGCAACCAAAATCGAATGAATCAGCATGTACATTTCTCCAGCCACAGGTGCGGTCATGATTATTTGAGATTCCATGCCGTAACTTTGCATGAATCCCGAATATACGCTAACCATTCCGATTGAGAATGGTGTTGCAATAACTGCTGAAATTAACAAAAACATCACAGACATCATAACTGTTGATTTTCTCTCGCGTTTCAGTGCAAGCAGATCCCTCAAATCATCAGAAACATCAGCCAAAACATTTGAAATACTTGATCCACTCTTACGACCATCAAGTATTATTCCAAAAACTCTTTCCAATTCTTTTGATTTAAGACGTTTGCTCATAGCGCGCCATGCATCATCGAAATTGCGACCCATTCGAATTTCAATGATTGTTCTCCTCATTTCATCGTACAGCGGCCCTTCGCCATATTGCGACATGTCCTCCATTGCATTTTCGAAACTGAGTCCGACCTGAAGCATGCTTGAAAGCTGCCTTAAAAAGTCGGGTGCCGTATGCTCTATTTCCTGAGCCCGTCTTTCCTGTTGTACGACGACATATGTGAAAAGTCCGGGAATAATGAATAATGGTAAAATCAAAACAGACAATGGAAAACTGAATAATGAAATGCATATTGCAAAAATCAATTCACCAGTCAGAATGAAAATTGCAAGTATGACTAAAAATTGTGATGCATCTGTAAAAATAGCACTACTCAATAAAAATTCCTGCAATTTAGATAAATATTTGTCCGGAACAATATTATCAATAACCAATCCTAAATCATTTATTATTTTAAATTTCATAAAATAATATTAAATTTTAAACTATTTAAAGTATTGGTTATCGTTTAAATCAATTTTGCAATGTTAAAACAATAATTAAGTCCCGTTAAAATATTGGCACTCATATTTCTAAAATTCTTAAATAGTTTGTTCTTCTTGTCTCACCTAACGGAAATCCCCCAGTAATCACAATTAAATCGCCTTTTTTTAAATTAAATTCATTTTGGGCGATATTTTTGGCATTTTCAATTACCTCATCAGTAGTCTTGTAGACATCAGTTGTAACAGGTTTAACACCGAAGTTTAAAGCAACTTTTTCAGCAATATGATTGGATGGACAGCAAGCCAGAATGATGGAGTTTGGCCTTAAGTTACTAATCTTACGGGCTGCAAATCCTGTCATGGTAGGAGTAACAATCAATTTAATATCAGAGTATTCAACAGCCTCAACAACCAATTTTGCAATAGTGTCGCTGATGCCTATAGAACCTTTGTAGGAAGGATGTTTTGTATAATCAATAGTGGATTCCACATATTCACATATCCTACTCATTATAGCAACTGAATGTACAGGATATTTTCCTATTGTAGTTTCTCCAGACAACATCACACAATCAGTCCCATCCAACACGGCATTGGCCACATCGGAAACTTCCGCTCTTGAAGGTCGGGGATTTTCATACATTGAAGCAAGCATTTCAGTGGCGACAATAGCGAACTTACCCTTTTCACGACATTTTTTAATAATGCTCTTTTGAAGGGTTGGCAACTTTTCCATTGGAACCTCAACACCCAAATCTCCCCGGGCCACCATAATCCCATCTGATTCGTCTATGATTTCATCTATATTTTCAATTCCCATATGGCTTTCGATTTTTGAAATGACAAGAGCATCCCCTCCAGATTCCTCAATTATTTTACGGGCAGCAACAACATCTTCTTTTCTGTTTACAAAAGACAAAGCCAAATAATCACAGGAGTGTTTGGCCGCAAATGCAATATCAGATCTATCCACGTCACTCATGAAATTCAATTTCAAATCGACACCGGGAACATTAAGTGTCTTATGGTTTTGAATTTTTCCACGGCCTAAAGCTTTCAACACCACATAATCCTCATATTTGTCAATGACTTCCAATTCAAACAAAGCATTATCCACAAGCACCCGGTCTCCAACTTCAATGAAATCTATTGCCTCGCTATGATTTACTCCAAACTCACTTTCATTGCCTTTTATGCAGGTCTTACTCATGCGAATGGTATCGCCTTTTTCAAGAGTTACTCCGTCGTCAACAAATTCCAATGTTCTAAATTCGGGTCCTTTTGTATCATACATAATCGCTATATGTGCATTACATTGTCTTCGAACCTGCCGGACAACCTCAATTGTATTCAATATATCTTCCCTAGTAGCATGACTAAGGTTTATGCGTGCACAATCCATACCATTATTAACCATTTCACTCATAACTTCCACAGAATTGCATGCAGGACCCACACTACAGATAACTTTTGTCTTTTTCATGGTACCCCTCCAAAATAACTTTTTTAACCATACTCTAAAACTAATGATAAATCATTACAGTTGATTAATAATTTTAAAATGACACAGTATATAATTTTTTAATTATTGCGAAAAAGTAAACTGCCGAATAAAAGAATATCTTTGAAAAAAATGAATTAAAACATCCGAAACTGTAAATATTTAAAAAAAATAAAAAAATGGTTTATTTATACATTGGAATATAATAAACCAGTTCCTCTAGAAATGAAGAAAGTGATGTAAACACCTAAAATACCTAACAATATTCCACCAACGGTTGAATTCCATTGAATGATAAAACCGACAATTACAGATAAAATGATATCTATAATTGCAGTGATAATAATGAATAAAACAACCTTAGGAATACCTATTCTTGAAATGTCGCCAATTGCATCACCAATAGCTAAAGCATATCCCAAATCTTCGGTTTTGGCCAATCTGCATCTTGCCATTATCAACGCTAATGCGAATATAATAAATATAATGACAGTGATTAACCAGGCCAACCAATGTTGGAAAATTACAGCCAATATTGCGGCAATAACAATAGGAACAATCATATAAACAACAGTTACAACAAAGTATTTTACACCATTGAAGAATTGCCTTACAAAATCTATTGAAGGAGCCCCTGCACTTCTTTGAATACCATATTTAATAATATCTAATTCATAACCTGAAATGACAAAATAGATTATTAGAGATACGATAATTCCAAGAATTCCAGAACCAATAAGAGCAACTACGTTTCTAGAAGCATTACTTGCTAAAATACCCACAATAGTTCCTGAAATTGCAATTCCTAAAATAATACCTAAAATAACATAAATAACTAATGCTTTAATGTTTTGAAGTGGATAACCTAAAGCATCACTTATTATTTCACCCAATTCCATTTATTTTCACCTTTTTTTATTATATACTCAAATAACAGAGTTACTTATATTTTTTTAAATAATAATATTTATATGTATTTATAATTTCCTTTTAAAATTCAATATATGGCAATTTTCTTACAAAATTAACCCCATCTGTTTGAAAAACATGAAAGTTTACACAAAAAAATTACAATTACTGAATTTTAAATCAAAAAAGAAAAAAAGAATAATTGAAATTAATCCAATTATTTAATTATAATTTTTATTCTTTTGGTTTTCGCTTTATAGTATTTATTGCCTTTAAATTTAATTTTAACAGAGAATTTACCTTTTTTGTTAAGATTTTTGAGTTTGAATATCGCCTTTCCTTTAGAATTGGTTTTAGCTTTGTAGATTTTTCCTTTAATTTTTAAAGTGACCTTAACTTTTTTGATAGCTTTTTTGTTACTGTCCAAAAGGCGTATTGTGTACTTTTTAATCTTTTTATTTCCTTTGAATGTTTTCTTTTTAGCAACAATTTGAGGTTTTGCCTTGTTTATTTTAACTTTTACAGTTTTTGTAGACTTAGAATATTTTCCTGTACTGTCAAATGTTATTAAAGCATCATATTTTTTAGGAATCAAACCTTTTGTGGTTAATTTGGCCTGGCCATTATTGTTTGTTGTTACAATTTTGGTTTTGCCATTGATTTTTATGGAAATCTTCTCATTAGACAATAACTTACCGTTTTCATCTTTCAAAGTGACTGTTATGAATTTTTTAGCATTGTATGTGGAAATTACATCGGATGCATAGATTTGAGTTTTGGATTTAAAGACTTCAAATAGCTTGGAACCGGATGAGGAAGATATATGGTCATTACCCAAATTTATAACAATTAATACATACTTTCCGGGAACCAAATCAGAAATTTTTATCATATCTGACTGAACTGATCCTGTGCGCACGGCCTTTTTATTTTCATCTATGATTTGAAATATCGCTGAAGTTTCATTTTCAATATTGATTTGTGCAATTAAATCACTTGGATATGTAATATTTTTACAAGAGATTATTTCAACCATACTTTTAAATTTACATACATTGAATTTAGTTGAAGCATTAGTTGTATAATTATGATTTTCAAATCTCACTATAGCTTCATAAGTATCGATTTTAAAATTTATGAAAGTATTGTTGAATCCGACCCCATTTTCACCAACCCTGACCGTTACGTTAGTGCCGTTAATGTCCACAACATAATCGCCGGGCACGGCATTGGAAATGCTGACTGTTAAATTGCCCCCATAATAAATATCCGGAATTAAGATATTTAAATCGTTTTTAGCCGGAGTTACATTAAATGTAGCATTGGCTTTTGTAGTATAAAACTCATTGTCAAAAAAGACTTCGGCATAATAATTATTTCCCGCAGACAAGTTTAATTTTACAGTATCATTCAAACCAAATCCATCAGAAACATTAACCTGGATACTATTATTTCCGATTTTTACAGTATACACACCATTTACTGCCTTAAAAATAGCAGCCACCATATTTTCACCATATATTCTATCAGGCACCTTCAGTACAATAGGGTTATCCACCTTTTGACCGGTTATTGAAATATTAGATTCACTTGACCCGTAATAATCATAGCCATAATACTTAGCGGTTATATTGAATTGGCCGATTCTGTCAATTTTAAAATCAAATGATTTATTAAGAGTCAAATTTCCAGAAACAGGAATTCCGCCAATGTAATATCTGACTGTACCATTGGTTAAAGTCAAATTATTATTATCCTTAACTAACGGAGTAATTGTTATGTATTGTCCGTATTTTGAAGTTGTAGCATTTGCTTTTAGGGAAATTGAAGTGTCAGGCAGGTTGAATAACAGTATTTCATTACTTTTCACCGGAGCAATAGGTTTTGTGCCGTTGATTCCCTTATAGAATACGTGCACAGTATGAACACCTGTATCATCAATTTTGATTTTACCAATATCCACCGCATCAGCATTTGTTGCATTGAATTCTCCGTAAACTTCCCCGTCCACATAGATTATTATGTTGGATTTTAAGTTGGAACCTATCTGTTCGGCCTGATAGTATGTTAAATTAACAATCAGATTTAAAGTCTGGTTTGATTTGAAATTAACATATTCCTTATTGCCGTTAATTGTCAGATTCATTGAATTTTGCCTCACGACAATGACTTTACCGCCATAGGTAATTTGTGAAGTATAATTATTGACATCATCAACAAACCCGGTATATTTGAGGTAAAACCGCAATTCATATGACGGTTGAGTCCCTTCAGATTTATTGATTGTATAATTATAATTTTGCCCAACAGATACTGTTGACAATAAATTTTTACATTCCTCATCACTATAAATTGAAATCATGCCCGGTGCCTGATATTTCTTATCACCAATTATATAAGTGGCATTGGAACTGATTAAAACTTTACTGCCTTCCATGACAGTATCAGCATTTAATTTGATACTTGTTGAGACATTTATCTTATTATAATTTAAATTGAATATTATCTCTTTGACGGCTCCGGTATGGTTTTCATCACCACTATAATGTACAGCAATCCTATTTTTTCCGACTTTAAGATAGGTATTGTTTAAAATGATTATTTCATTTAGATTGAATTCCTTTGAAGTGCAGTTTGTTGTAATTTTACCATTGCCCGAACTGGAAACAATGAAATTATGAATTTCATTAATATAAGTGTTATTTCCACCGATATTGTTGATATGAATGGAAGATGTGGCTTTAAGTATCATTAATTGTTTTGTTATATTTCCAAATTGAGAATTAAGAGTCACATTATAAGGAACTGAACTTGCAGCAATGTCCGGAATCAATATGGTTTTGTTTCCCGGATTGTCAAAAACAATCATGCGTTCATATTTTCGAGTTGAATTAATGGATATTGTACAGTTACCTGCGTAGGGCATTAAAATGACTGCAGTTACATTTCCATAAGTGGAATTAGTGAAAATTATATCCAAAGACATAGTAAAATGATTACTTCTGCCTGAAGCATAATATTCATTACTGCTTACATTAATGTAACCGTCATATGTTACATAAACATCAATATTCCCCTTATACTTGTTCATATCTATTGAATATGTGCTGTTGACAGATTGAAATGTTCCGACTTCCTGATTATTGACAATGACATGCAAATGAGACTGATTTCCATAATTTTTATAAAAAGCAGGTTTAACCGCCAGATTTAAATTGTTCCCTTGAATTGTAGCATTTAATGAAATAATATTTTCATTCATAATCCACAGATAATCAAAATCATCCCCTATGTATCTGCTATCATCACCAGTGAAAGTATAATAAATTGGATAATAATGCACGTTTTCGTCTCCGGCAAATATTGGAAGATTAATATATCCTCCCCTGGTTGATACATTGCCCATTACCTCCCTATGTTCAATATCTGAATAGAATGTGACATTTCCAGATATATTTTCATTTCCATTCTTGACGGTTGGTGTGATGTAAAGATTTTGACCTGAAACTCCATATTTAGGGCTGAGAGTTATATCAACCCAAACCTTCTCACCGTCATTCAGGATTTCGTCTGAAGGCTGTTCTGCCAGAACTTCATCCGCCTCGTCATGGGAGACTCCTATTTCATCTTGAGAAATTTCGTCCACTGTCTGTAAAGTTGAATTATTGTCTGATATCTCTTCAGCATAAACGCCACCACTAACTAGAAACATCAAACCAACAATAATCATGACTGTTATTAATTTATACCGTTTCATCTTTCCACCATCACTATTTTGCCCAATTTTTAAAGAAGGAATACCATACTATTTTATCATATTTGTTATTTACCGCAGCTGATACCCATTCCTTAATTAAGTTCACATTCTTTTTAAGGAAATGGTTTAACAATATATCAAATATTTTTACATTACGTTGTTGTTTGGTATATTGCATTACAGGTTTTATTTTACCATCAACTATCATGCCCTTAAATATTTCACCAACTGAAACTGCAGTAATTCCCTGATTGATACCTGAAAGAAGTCTGTCTGCAAAAGTACTGTAGTCCTGATGATCAACAGAATAAACAAAACCGTTAATCATTCCACCAATACCTCCGACAACAGTTCCAACAGCCAAATTAATCAGATGCGCAGTGGCAATTCCTGTTGCAGATATTCCGAAACTGATACCACCAGTTATAGCAGTTATTCCAACAAAAATTCCAGTCTCTATTAAATCCTGTTTCCAAGCAGCCATTGGGAAATGATCAACAACTTTAGGATAATTTCCAAGACTTATGATTTGAACTGAAGCTTCCTGATTGTAGATATCAACATTTGAGTTACTATTATAACCTTTATTGTTTTGGAAATTGCCAGTTATGACAACCACAGTTGCCTTATTGTAAATAGCACCACCATATTTGGCATAACCATCCTTAAAAGTGGTATTGTATATAGTAACTGAACCCTGATTAACAATTGATCCACCATAATCCTTTTTATGAGCATAATCCACTTTATTTGCAACAAAATTTGAATTCAATATAAATAACCCACCATTATTTTCAATAGCTATATTGAACCCCTGAATTGTCAAATTATTAATGACAACTGAAGACCTTGATGTTGTAACTAAAAATTGAGTATCATCATTGTCCTTTTGATTTTGAACAAATACCCTTGCACCATTACCGTTTAAAAGCAACTCACCATAATCAAGTTTGAATAATATTTTTGAATCGGCAAATACTCCGAAATCCTTATTGATGAAGGTAACATTGAATATATCAAATTCAGTGTTGTCCTTTAATACTTTAGACAATTTTATCAAACTGGACATGTCCTCCACAATACAATTATAAACATTTTGCTGGAGATTTTCTCTAAATAAAACTAATCCCTCATGGTTTTTTTGAATATTGAATGCACTAACACCATTACATCCAATAATTTTAACAATTGCCTTATCATCTAAAAACATTGTATTTGAATCACCATTTTTCCAAACCAAGTTAGAAATGATAGTATTTCCCTCAAATGTACAGTTATAGAATTGGCCAAAGGAAGATGCACCTTTACTGTAATATGCCGCCCCCTTGGTAGCACGATTATCTTTAAAGGTGGTGTTATATGCAAATACAGTTCCATAATTTCTTATTGCACCTCCATATTCACTGTCACGACTCTGATAAATGTAATGAATTACATTGTTTGTGAAAGTACAATTGATTAGGATAAGTTTTCCATAATTAACAATAGCCGTATTGAAACCGGATAACGTTAAATTAACCAATGTTAAAGTACCATATGCCGGAACAAATGCAAAATGATTATCCGCACTATTACTAGTACCGGTCAATGTGAGTTTGGCGCCGTTTCCATTTATTAAAATCGGCCTGCTACCCACATCGAGCAGATACTTGTGATGAATCCACATGCTTTCTCCTTTCTCATATTTACCCAATTTCACAGTACTCCTATCAAGGTTAAAAGTACGGAAATCATAAGTCTTAATATCACCCATTTTAATTGAATAGTCGCCCTTTTTGATATTTACAACAAAATCGGATCCATTCATTTTATAGAACTCATCAGAATAAGCAGATAAAAAAGAATGGAAATTGTCATATGAATGTGTCAATGTTTTGTTTATATTGAATGTGGAAGCCGGCCTGTAATCAATACATGAACCCTGTTCAAAATTGTTATTTGAATCTTTTGTAAGGAAATTATAGTTACCCGCATTTTCATCATATAGAACTACCATACTTCCATCACAGGCATGAACTGTGTCATATAGTGTTTTAAAATTACATTTAACAAAGTTTGTTAATGATTTTGCTTCAGCATACAAAACACCCGCCATCAGATTAGATTGATATACCCAAACGGTCGCTCCTCTTGAATTATCATTATTATCAAATATACAATTCTCAAATGTTGCCTGTTTTTTGTTGTAAATTACAGATCCCGGAGTTTTGGTTGCCCAAAATGCAGCATCATTTTTTTCAAAAATTGCATTTTTACAGTAAAGATTTCCATTATTTACAAAGCAACGATAAAACCGTTTAAAATTAAGACTATCGATTGTTGCACTTGCACTGGACTCGATTGTCATGAAATTATGATGATATTCGTCATCAATTGTAGCACCATTACCATTAATGAACAGGTTTCCATGAGTCAGATGAATAAGATAACCCCATTCCTGGTCTTTATAAAAGCTCTCAGAAATTTTATAAGTTCCTTTCTTAAGGTTGATAATAATTACATCCGCCTTAAAATCAACACTTGCAATTTTTCTTAAAACATTTGTTAACTCCTGACTGTTTGAAGCAGTTACATTATAAACAATCAAACCTTCACCAGAGGTCAGAATGTATCGGCGAGTATTGGAGTCAATGACACTGTATATGATTTCACCGCTTTGTATGAAAGTTTCATTTTCATAAATTGGAATTAAAGAACCGTATTCTGTCCCATTTAAAGACACAATAGATTTGGAATACTTATTTAACACTGTAATATTGATTGTATTAATTAAATTATCATTATATAATACATCAACCTTATAGGTTCCGGGAGTCACGTTCAACCTTAAAAATGCGTAACCGTCACTGACATTACTTAAATAGCTTTTATCACCAATCTTAAATGTGACTGTTTGATTATTTACATAATCATCCCCATCACTGAATCTCATAATAAATACATCATTGATGTTAAAAGTAGCATTTTTTGATAAGACTGTGAGATTATTGGTAAAAGACTCACCAGTGAGTTTATTGATTGATTTTATTACATAATTACCCGGCAAATAATTTATAACCTCACTTAAAACGGCTATGCCGTCTTCTCCAACCTGTTCAATATACCTATCATTACCCACCTGGAAGACTACTGGACTTCCCTCATCCAAATAATTTCCGTTTGCATCTCTAAATATGGCAAAAAATGTTTGCTCATCTCCATAATCCTTAACCAGATTTACACCATAAACACTTGATTTAAGTACATGCAGTTCATAAGTTACGTTTTGGTCATTCAATTTTGCAGAAATAAGATGATTTCCACCATCTAAAGGACGATAATTAAATTTAAATCCTTTATTGTTCGCAGTTTCATACTGAAAATCACCCACATTACCTGAAGATATTTGAATATCATTAAATACATATTTTGAAATATCTCCGTTAAATTTTAACTCCAAATGCGCTATAATATCAACGTATGCTTTGGATTCACCTGTCAAAGTTAATTTTAATGGATTGGAATCTGAATGATCAGTATTGCTTCCGAATGTGTGATATTCTTTTAGTTTATTACTGAATGACGGATTATTTGTCCCCCACCAATTTTGGTTTATGCTAACATAATTTCCGGAGTTGAAAACATCATGCCCCTGGCCGCCTGCATTATTTGAAACGAATGCATTGTTGGTAATTGTTAAGGAAGTGCTTTTTGAATCTGTGTAAATTGCTCCTCCACGTTCATTACAGTAGTTTGATTTGAAATAAGAATTTTTTATTGTCAATGTGCATTTATTGTTAACATAAATTGCTCCACCTTCTTTAGCATGATTAGATTCAAAATAGGAATCAGTAATGCTTGCAACTAAATCCGCATATACCGCACCACCATAATTTTCAGCAGAATTGCCTTTAAAAATGGAATTTTCAATATATAATGTGTCTTTTGAGCGAACTGCACCACCATAACGTTTTTCACTACCTCCGGTAGCATAGTTGTTTGTAAAATTACAACCGATTAAATGGAGTCTTGTTGAACCGCTGTCACTGTATATTGCACCACCATCGCCTCTATAAGCATGATTTCCTATAAATTCACTATTATAAATGTATACATCTTCACACTTATTATTAATATAAAAAGCACCACCATAATCACTATCTGCATGATTGCCTTCAAAATAAAGATTGCTTGCTGTTTTTGCCATGGTTTTTGTATAAATTGCACCACCATGCCCCTTGCCTGAGTTATTTATAAATGATACTCTACCATCAAATTGAATATAATCCGTGTGAACTGCACCGCCCCTATTATCTGCAGTATTGGCGATAAAAGTGGAGTTTCCAATGTGTGCCCATTTATTTGCATAAATTGCGCCACCATGACCAGATTTAGCCTGATTATTCTTAAATATGGAGTCATCTACAATCGTATATGAACCTCCAACATACATTGCTCCACCTTCACTACCTTCGTTTTTATCAAATGAAGATCTTTTTACGATAAGATCATTGCTAGCGTATATTGCACCCCCGGAATGACTTGCGGCATTGTTTGAAAAAGTACAGTTTTCAACATACAAATCATTTTTAGCATGGATTGCTCCACCATGACCCATAAAAATTACATTTTTTGCAACATTGGATTTAAAAGTAGAATTTATTATATCAGAAGATACTTCACAGCAAATTGCACCTCCCCCTGCAGCAGAATTTCCTTCAAAATAGGAATTTTTAACTGATATTGCTCCTTTTGAATAGATTGCTCCGGCATAATTGCCGTTAGCCTTGTTGTTTATAAATTTAGAGTCTGTTATTGAAAGAGTATTTTCCTTTACTCCATTGAATATTGCTCCACCGTAATGATCTACAACATTATCCTTAAAAGTACAATTTATTATAGTAACTTTGGTAGAACCGGACAGATATACTGCTCCGCCAATTCGTTCATAAATGCTTTTACCATTAATAAATATCAAATTTTTTAAGGTTACAGTTCCTTTATTTGAATATAATATTGAATATCCGCTATTTTTTCCATCAAGTGTATGTCCCCGACCGTCTATTGTCAAATCCTTATTAATAACTATTTTTGAATCTTTGCTGGCAGAATAATTTTTATCCAGTGTTATTACAGATTTATCCTTTGCATTATTAATCTGAGCCTGTAAATCATCAAATGTTGATGTTTCCAACAGATCATCTTCAAATGTGGTTTTAATTTGAGTCTCATTGGATATTGATTGTATTTCATAAGTATCATTGAGCGAATCAACTGCAGTTACAGCAGTTAATGAACATACGACACATAATAATAAACAAATAAAAATTAATTTCAATTTCATAAAACTCACCTTACCCGAATTGTAACTTTCTTAGTGCTGGCTTTATAATAAGCTGTGGTTTTGAATTTGATTACAGCTTTAAATTTGCCTTTTTTAGTTAATTTTTTAATTTTAAATGTTGCCTTACCTTTAGAATTAGTTTTAGCTTTATATGTTTTACCTTTAACTTTTAATGTGACCTTAACTTTTTTAATAGCCTTTCCTTTACTGTTTTTTAATTGAATTGTGTATTTTTTTATTTTCTGAGTTCTTTTAAATTTCTTATTTTTAGCCACCAATTTGGTTTTTTCCTTATTAATAGTTAATTTAACTGTTTTACTGGCTTTTTCATAATTATTATCATTAAACAGAATTATTAAATTCTTGTTACCTATTTTTGCAGTTTTCAACATTTTTGAAGTAATTTTGAAAGTTACAACTCCCTTTGAATTAATGACTGCAGAACCGATAGTTTTTCCGTTAAGTACGAATGTGACTTTTTTTCCATTTATTGAATTACCTTTAACGGTTGCACTAAATTTCCCGTCATAATTAACCACCATACTTGTGGATTTGGCAGTTATTGTTACAGTGGCTTTTGAAACTGAAAAGCTGAAATTTTGGGTTGATGCATAACTGCCACAGTTAAATGAAAGTATGGAATCATAATTTCCCGCATTCAGATTTGCTATATTGAATTCAGCCACGTTATTGTTTACATTGGCAAAATATTTTTTACCGTTTATGATAACTACAACTTGCCCCTCATTAAACATTAACTTATTTTTAGTGACAATAGTGACAATGAAATTAAAATAATCCCCATAATTACTTTTTTTAATTGCAGCAGTTAATGAAGCTTTATTTGTAATAAGAGAAGTGTCATTAGTTGTATTTTTATCCACATCGGCAGTCCCATTTACTAAAATGACATTATTTCCTGAAAGAGCAGAATTACTTTTAAATGTTGTGGCATTAATTGTAATGTTTCCAACAACATAGCATGCTCCTCCATTAAAATTGGCCGTATTGCGAATGAAAGTGGCATTTATCAATTCACCAGTCTGGCCCCATAATGCTCCTCCATCCTGAGCGGCATTATTAACAAATGTGGAATTTTCTATATGAAAGTTATTGAGACACTTGACAGCTCCACCATTTGCTTTAGCTGTGTTGTTGGCAAATGTAGAGTTCAAAATATCTGCATCGGAATCATCGTCACATAATAATGCTCCACCATCATTGGCATTATTATTCATGAATGTGGAATTTTTAATATTTGCCTGACTTCCACAAAATATTGCTCCGGCAGAACCAGCATGGTTATCTTTATAAGTCGAATTGACACTATCTATTGAAATTTCAGTGTAAATTGCACCTCCAGTCGTATTAGCAGTATTCTGTTCAAAAGTTGAATTTTCAATATATGCATCCTCAACAAATATTGCCCCTCCAAATTCAGCCTTGTTTGAAATGAATTTTGAATCATTAATCATACCTATCTCTTCGATTAAAATTGCACCCCCTGCTAATGCTGAATTATTGCTGAAGTATGAATATACCACAATCAATATGTCTTCATTACTGAAAACTGCTCCTCCAAACTCTTTTGCAACATTATTTTCAAAATAGGAATTGGAAATAATTCCATCATAACCTGAAACGTAAATTGCACCACCATTTTCCTCTGCAGAATTATTATTAAACACACATGACTCCAAATGTATTTCATTACTAAAAATAAATAATGCTCCACCATCTTCTGCTGAATTGCCTTCAAATGTGGATTCGGATATTTGACTTGAATGACCGTCAATATAGACCGCCCCCCCTTCCAAAGCAGAATTGTTTACAAATCTGTTTTTTCTCAGTGTAGTATTTATTCCCTTGAAATAGATTGCACCTCCAGTTTCTGCAGAATTATTTATAAAAGTGGAATTTAAAATATCTCCATCATCACCAATCCAAAATATTGGCCCATAATTTATTCCAGAATTGTTTTTAAAATAACATGTATCCATTGTTCCATTAAATCCTGTCCAATCAAGTGCAACATGATTGGCGAGAACATTGTCTTCAAAAGTACAATTTTTAATTAATCCAACATTTCCCACCCATACTATTAAATCCAGTTGATTTGTCAAATCCCAATTTGTAAATTGTATATTTTGCAGAGTCACATTATTCCCATAAATTAAAAATAAATGAACTATACTTGATTGATTTCCATTAAATTTATATCCTTTACCATCAATAGTGATATTATCCTTTAAAACATTGATTCCATCACTCCTATTTGTCTTAAAGCAATAGTAATCATGATGCATGATAATTGTATCTCCGGGAGCGGCATTGTCCACTTCATCACAAAATTGATCGAATGTTTTATTTTCATTAGAACTTACTAAAATATCATTTGATGATAAATGACATTCTAAATTAATTGTTTTATCATCAACAACAGTATTATTCATATCATCAGCTGCCGATACATTTAGAATAGACATTAAAAAACAAAATGATATGAATATCAAAATTAGTTTACTATTTAACATGATTTCGCCTTAAAATTTATAATAATATAATATATAAACACGACAATAAAAAGTTTATTCATTTTTATAAAATACCTTCAATTTACAGGAATTTTAAAAATTGAGATGATAATCAGCAAAAATATTTAAAGCATATTTCGCACATCCCATTAATAGATAAATTTGCTATCTTCTTAATGAATTAAAAAGAAATTTATGAAAAATTAGATTTCAAAAGATTTGACTTGAACATGCATCACATTTTAAACTGTATTCACATTAACTCTTTTTTTATTTCGTTAAAAGCTCTTTTTGCCTCATGCATGGGAAATAGAGGATATATGTGAAATAACCCTTTGCCGGTTATGAGTTTCACATCAACATCATCCTTTTTGAGTTTTTCAACATAATTTTTAATGTCTCCGTAAAATATTTCATTTGTCCCCGCAAATATCAGTGTTCTTGCCAAACCTTCATTATCCCCGTAAATGGGACTTACCCGATAATCTTTTGTATCCAAATCACCTGCCCATGATTTACCTATCTCCCTAAGACCGATTTCCCCTAAAATAGGATCGTTTTCGCTACTGAAAAAGGGATTTTCCATTGAAATATCAACCCATGGAGAGAATGTGATTATATGTTTTGGCTGAGGCAAATCAATTGTTTTAATGTATTGGCAAAATGAATGAATGAATCCTCCACCTGCCGAATCGCCCATTAATGTGATGTTGGAGTGATTTTGAATCAAATTTTCATAAAATCCGGTAATTAACTTAAAAGTTTCCATTGCGCTGTGATGAGGTGCGAGAGGATAAACCGGTGCTAAAACATGCGCATCTAATTTTCGTGATAGTTTAAAGCAATACAGCAAATGCTGATAATTGATTTCATTAACATAAGCTCCGCCATGTATGTATACTATGGTATTTTTTGCATTTTCATCTCCAAAAGTAAAAACTTGCATACCTTCAAAATCGATGCTTTTAAATACACTTTTAACAGGTTTAGCATTTTGTTTTTTTGATAAAAACTCGATTATTTTATCATGATCATCCATATAATCAGGTTTTGTGAATTTTAAAATAGATTCCTCAATTTTTGCAATAAAAGATTTATCATCACTCATTACTTTAACTATAATTTTAAAAACATATAATCCTTTTGAAAAAGAAATGGATATTGAAATCACTTTCCCAAACATTGATTAATGCAACAAAAACAATGGATACTGATTAAAGATATATAATACATATATCAAAAATATTATTATATAATTAAATTGTTAGTGATTAAAAATGAATATTGTTAAAAAATATGATAAAAAAGAATTAACCATGTCCATTGAGGGTCGTATTGATACAATTACTTCACAAATTTTAGATAAAGAAATTAATGAAGAATTCGGAAATTTCGATTCCCTAATATTAGATTTCACCAACTTGGAATACATCTCCAGTTCGGGGTTACGTGTGCTAATTACCGCCCAGAAAAAATTAAAAGAAGACAGCATTCCAATGATTATTAAAAATGTCAATGACACCATAAATGAAATATTTAAAATGTCAGGATTCAATAAAATATTAAAGATAGAATGAAATCCATAGAATTATCCCGTGAACTCAGCGAGTTGTATACTCTGAATGAATTTTTAGATGACATCATCGCCAAGGAAGATTTTCAAGTCAGATTAATAGCGGAAGAAGTTTTTGTAAATATTGTTAACTACTCCAATACTGATTTAATTAAAGTTAATGCAAGTTATGAAAACTCCATTTTAACATTTGAATTTATTGACAATGGATTTGAATTTAATCCACTTTTAAAAGAAGATCCCAAATTGCCTGAAAGTATTGAAGAAGCGGAAGTTGGAGGATTGGGAATCCATCTTACAAAAGAACTTGCCGATGATATAAAATATGAACGCAAGAACGATAAGAACTACTTGAAAATTATCAAAAAAGTGGAATAATGAAAAATAAACTTAAAAAAATATTATTGCCGTTTATTTTATTGATTATTGTCAACCAAACTTCAGTTTATATAGCTCCGTTTTTTGAATTTGGAGTCTTTAATGCACATGTGGGAGTGTTATTTTTAGGAGGTCTTCTGTTTGGACCCTATGGTGCAGCAGGCGCCATTTTAGCGAATTTAATTTGTGACTTAAGTAATGGATACGGCATTATTTTATCTCTTTCTTCGGCCATTTTTAGTTTTGGCGTTTCCTACTTAGCGTTTAAGATATGGTACAGCAATTATGATGACAAACATGAAGTGACAAAACCCCGCTTAGACAATATTTATCATGTGACTCTTTTCATATCTGACATGATGATTTGTGCAGCCATATATTCAGTAGTCCATGGCATTATTGCTTACATCGTTATGGGTTCAGAAATCAATTCCCCACTTATAGCTTCACAATATTTCTTTAATTTCATTAACATAGCTTTTATTTTTGGAATAATCAGTATCTGGATTTCTAAAAGAATTGATTTCATCCACACTCCTAAAACTTCCAAAAAAACTGTGAATAAGAAATTATACAAATTAATCTTTAGTTTATTAATCATTTCAACAATTTTTGCAATTTTCCTGATAATTTACCCGATTAACAATACAATAACCCTATTAACAATAGTCATTATTGGAATTTTATTACTGTCCTATCTAACAAAACCTTTTGAATATGAAATCCATCAGATTACTGAGAATCGGATTTCTGAAAAGGTAATGACAATATTTTTACGAACAACCCTAATTATCATAATAATAGCTACATTACTTCCTATTTTAATAACACATGAGAATATTTTAAATTATGATTTCATTTACTCATTCATACCTGCAACCCCCATACTGATTATTGCAGATTTAATTATCATATTATTCTTCATACCGGGATTTTATATAATGAGATATCTTGAAAAGAAAGTTATCACCCCTATTGTATCATTTTCCCAAATTGAAGAGTTTGTTAAAGAAAATGAAAAAATCGAATCAGAAAAATTAATTGAAATCTATTCCAAATACATTAATGAAAATGATGAAATAGGAACATTATCCCGCTGCTACAGTGAATTGATTGAATATAATAACCGATACATTGAAAACATTCGGGAAATTGAAGGTGAAAAGGAACGTATTAAAGCAGAACTTGACATTGCAACCAGAATTCAGGCATCAAACCTTCCAACTGCACCTATTGAAAACAATGAGATTTTTGTAAATGGACAATCATATCCTGCAAAGGAAGTTGGAGGAGATTTCTTTGACTATTATATGTTAGATAATGATAATGTAGCCATCGTTATTGGCGATGCATCTGGAAAAGGAGTTCCGGCAGCATTGCTTTCAACCATTACCCAAGTTATGATAAAACAGATACTCAAACATGAAAGAAACCCATCTAAAGTATTATACTCACTGAACAATCAGTTATGTGAAAATAATGCCGAGACAATGTTTATTACATTATGGTTGGGAATTTATAATAAAAATACGAAAATAATAACATTTTCAAATGCAGGACATAACCCTCCGTTAATTAAAGAAAATGATAACTATTATTATTTGAATGAAGATAAAGGAATTGTTCTGGGAATTATGGATGACTTTGAATTTGTAAAAGAGGAAATGACTGTTTCACAGGAAATAGTATTATACACTGATGGAATAACAGATGCAAACAATAATCAAGGTGAAATGTATGGAGAAAATAGATTATTGAACTTTTTCAATGAATTTAAAAAAGATACTGATCCTATTAAAGAATTATTAACTGAAATAAATAGTTTCACAGAAGATAGCGAACAATTTGATGACATGACCATATTATATTTAAAGATTAAAAATGATTAAACTAGCTTATTGTAATGTTGAGGATTTGGATTTATCAAAAGCTTATGACCTACTTTCGAAAAATAGAAAGGAAAAGGTGAACCGATTCAGATTCCTGAAAGATAAAAAATTAAGTTGCGGAGCATATCTTCTATTAAAAAGATTATTGAATGAAGAAAATATATTAAATCCGATCTTTAAAACAGAAAAGTTTGGTAAAGCATACATATCCAACTATGAAAACATCCACTTTAACATGAGCCATTCCGGCAAAATTGTAGCCTGTTCAATATCTGATTTTAAGGTGGGTGTTGATGTAGAGTACAATGACCCTACAATTGATTTGGACATAGCTAAGAATTACTTTTACAATAGCGAATATGAAAGCATCATGAACTCAAACAACCCTTCAGATGAATTCTTCAACTATTGGGTTTTAAAGGAAAGCTATATGAAATATACTGGATTAGGAT
The DNA here is from genome assembly GCF_946408925.1 of uncultured Methanobrevibacter sp. Classification (GTDB taxonomy): domain Archaea; phylum Methanobacteriota; class Methanobacteria; order Methanobacteriales; family Methanobacteriaceae; genus Methanocatella. The sequence continues at coordinate 73,570 of NZ_CAMJUE010000001.1, read as the reverse complement.
TTAATCTTGAATTGGATAGCTTTGAAATTGTCATAGATGATGAAATTACACTAAAAAATGATAAAAATAATTTAAAATTCAACCTCTTTGACATTGGAGATTACAAGCTTGCAGTATGTTCAAAATATGGTACTGAAAATTATGTTCAATACCATGCTGATGAGCTGCTTTAACCAATATCCAACGGCAAGTCACCAATCACATTACCCTTGCGGGATATGCTGACAGTATCCTCAAGACGAATTCCGAATTCCCCTTGCAGATATATTCCAGGTTCAACCGTTATAACCATGCCTTCTTCAATTATTGTTTCATCACGTGTTGAAAATCCGGGCGTTTCATGAATATCCAAACCTAAACTGTGACCTGTTGAATGAATGAACTTATCTCCATATCCATAATCGGAGATGATATCTCTTGCAACTTTATCAACTTCGCAGCATTTAATTCCGGGTTTTATTGATTTTATTGCTTTGTAATGTGCCTCAGCTACAATATCCCAAATTTCCTGTTGGCGTTCGGTATAGACCATTGTTCGAGTATTGTCCGAACAGTACCCTTCAAAAATACAACCCCAATCTATCAGTATGGGTTTTTCCAGTTTTTTAGATTCGGGAATTGCGTGGGGAAGTGATGAATTAGCCCCACTTGTAACTATTGTATCAAAGGATTCCTTTTGAGCACCATTCTCAATCATATATCTGACAAGATCAAATGCAACCTCCTTTTCAGTGTTTTCATTATTCAATATATCCAGCTGAAGGAATGACTTTTGGGCAATATTTGTTGCCTGAGAAATCTTTTTAATCTCTTCGGGCGTCTTAATCATCCTTTGCTTATCAATATATGTTTTTGAATCAATTGTAAAATCATCCTTAAACTTAATATAGGTACTATATGGAAGTGACGGTTCGATGGCCAAACGTTTAACTCCATCTTCCTTCAAATCACCAATCATCACGTCAAATGATTCATATTCCCTAACTTCAATGGAAGAGTTATTCATCGCCAATTCCATATCCATTCCAGAAGCATAAATAATAGGATTTTCTTTTATAATGCAAAATGCAAAACTGGTTGGTTTGTAATTTGAAATATACTCAACATTGGTGAATTGTGTGAGTAAATAAGCATCAAAATCATCATTTTTTAAATCTTTTAAAATATTTGTAATATGTAAGTTCATAATAATAATTTAGAAAAAACTTTATATATAAAATTAGATATTTTAACATTATGATTAAATTTACAGCAAATGAAGTGAGAGATTTATTAATTGCATTTTTCGTAATTTCACTTTGTTTTGCATTAGTGCAAGGTGGAAGAAATTCAAATGCAGTATTATCCATCTTACCAATTGTTATGGTCGGTGTGGGCACAGGTTTCATTTTACATGAACTTGGACACAAATTCGTTTCAATGAAATATGGTTACTGGGCAGAATTTAAATTATGGCCTCAAGGACTAATATTTGCACTTGTAACCTCATTTTTCGGTTTTGTATTTGCAGCACCAGGTGCAGTTTACACCTATGCAGATTACATGACTGATGAAATAAACGGTAAAATCTCAATTGCAGGACCTGTTGTCAATATTATACTTGCATTGGTATTTTTAGCGTTAGCAACTTCAGTTTATGCTTCCGCATTTACATCAAGCAATTCATTATTAATATTCATTATTTGTGCAACAGGATATTCAGTTAACAGTTTTTTAGCTGTGTTTAACTTACTGCCAATTGGAAACTTAGATGGATCTAAAGTTCTTACATGGAATTTCGGAATTTGGATTATTACAATCGCTATCGCAGGAATATTGACCGCAGGGTCAATGACAATCGGTGTTGAAAATATTGTTAGAATGATTTTAGGAATGTAACATGACAGATGAATTAACCTACTTTAAAGGAACTCACAGAATAATAGCTCCAAAGAGAACTATTAAAATTAATGAAAATAAATTAAAAACAGCAGGAATAACTCGTATTGCAGACATTACAGATTTGGATAGAATCGGCCTGCCAATTTATACTGCAATCAGACCTACTGCCGAAGAAGGAGCGGTAAGCATCTACGGTGGAAAGGGCATTACCAAGGACCATGCCCGAGCTTCTGCAATGATGGAAGGTTTTGAAAGATATTCAGCAGAACGTCAAGATGTCGATAAAACAATAACTGCCAATATGGATGAAATTAAAGATTTTGGAAAATATATCAATCCAGAATCTTTGAATTTGCCTAAAGATTTTAAAAAGGATCAATTAAATTCAATAAGTCTGGAATGGAGCCTTGCAAAAGATATAATTTCCGGAACTGAATATTATGTTCCAACAAATGCTGTTTACCACCCTTATACTCCATGCAATGAATCACAAGGTTTATTTAAATCCAATACAAATGGTCTTGCCTCAGGAAATATCCTGGAGGAAGCAATATTGCATGGAATATTTGAAGTAATAGAACGTGATGCATGGAGCATTTTTGAATTGACCCATAAGAATTATGCTCAGATTGATTTGGACAGCATTGAAAGTGAAATTGTCAATGAAACCATTGATAAATTCGAATCCAAGGGCATTAAAATTAAATTGATGGACTTCACCGCAGACATCAAAGTTCCAACAATTGCAGCTTCAGCCGATGATACCGTTACCAAAGATGCCGGTCTTTTGACATTGGGTATGGGGACACACCTAGATCCGGAAGTTGCAATATTAAGGGCATTGACTGAAGTGGCTCAAAGCAGAGCGACACAAATCAATGGTGCCCGTGAAGATACTGTCAGAGCAGATTTTGCCCGTGAAGCAGGATATGAACGCATGAAAAGAATCAATAAATATTATTTCAGAGAGGAAGATGAAAAAATCAATCTTTCAGATATTGAAAATAAATCCACAACTTCAATTACAAAAGATTTGGAAATTGTTAAAGAGGAATTAATATCCAATGACATTGATAGGATATTGTATTATGACTTAACAAGAAGCGAGCTTGATATTAGCGTTGTGAGAGTCATTATTCCCGAAATGGAACTTTATGCACTTGACCCTTCAAGAGCGGGTTACAGATTCTTGAAAGTATGATAGAATGTTAAAGATTATAGTTTATACAGGATTATCCCTTCCTTTTGAGGAAGCTAAAGAGATTTTGGATACTAATGATGATGTTGAGGTAATTTATAAAAGGCCAATTCAGAGAGGCGACCTTAAAGAAGCATTAAAGCATCACCCCGACATCATTGCAATTATTGACGGAGTATTTCATCAAAATTCGGCCGTAGGACATAAAGAGATACTTCACGTAATGAACAGCGGAGTAAAGGTTTATGGTGCTTCAAGCATGGGTGCTTTAAGAGCATCTGAACTTGATACCTTGGGAATGATTGGTGCAGGTTATGTTTATACCCAATATGCAACTGGAGAAGTGGATTCTGATGATGATGTTGCTGTTATGCTTGACAATGAAACTCTCGAACCATTATCCGAACCGTTGATTAACATGAGATATGTCTTTTCAAATGCCGTGTGTGAAAATATCCTCACCGAAGATGAAAAGGATGAATTGCTGGGGATTGCTAAAAAAACATTCTACCCCAAAAGAAGTTATGCACAAACATTGAGGGAATCAAATTTAGACAATGATAAAAAAACAGACCTGATCAATTTTATTCGAACCTCACCCGACATTAAAAAAGAGGATGCAAAAGAATTGCTGAAACTCATTAAAAGTGAAATTGAAAAAATATAACTTGTTCACCCATATGAATGAGAAAAATTAAATGACAAATACAGAAACATTTGATTAAAATAAAAAACTGATAAATTAAAATAGTAACTTTTATAGAAAACTACTTTTTAATTGATTAAAAAATAAAAATAATGAACAGAAAAATTAATTCATTTCTCGTTCATTTCCAAATATTTCTTTAATACAATATCTGGAGTTTCAATAACATGATCAAAGCTAGTTGAAAATTCATTTTCTTCAAAATCATCTTCAACTTTCCTAATTCCTTTTAAAAAAACTGAAGAACCATCAATTTTAAATCCAATATCGTCTGCAACAACAGAAATAAGATTTATTTCAATTTCTGAAGCTTTTTCCAATACTTGATTTGCCTTAATATCATATTTCAAATTTAATGTCTTATGAGGCATTATTTCATTAATAGTTCTTTTAATAACTGAATCAAAGAGTTCCAAAAATTTTAAAGCAGGTGGAAAGTTATTAGCCCACCAATAAGTTATAACAGAATTCAATACAATCTTATGTTCAGAAAAGTCATCATATAACCTTGCACGAACAGTAACCGTACTCTCATCTGCTTTAACAACTAATACTGGACTAACCGCCATCTTATCACAATTATTCCACTAATGCTTTTATTAAGTCACTTGCTCTAACAAGTCCTACTAAATCTCCTTCAACACCGATTACAGGAATTTGCTCAATGTTTAAGGTTTTCATTTTCTTAGCACAGTCTGAAACTTTAGTTTTGGAATTAGCAACTTCCACATTTCCAACAGCAACATCTGCAACAACTTTGTCTGCAAATTTTAAACTGTTTTTCTCAATATATAATACAGAAGTACTGTCCCATGACCATTTATCTCCTTCAGTACCTACAGTGGAACTGTGTTCACTCCTTTCAGAGATAATTTCAATTTCAGAAATAAAATCGGTTTCAGTTAAGATACCTGATAATTTAGCATCATCATCCAAAGCTAAAACTGATTTTAAACCGAATTGATTCATAGTTTCAAAAGCAACATTTAATGGAGCTTTTTCCCAGGTTGTTGGAACAGTAGTAATCATGAAATTTTCAACTGCATCATCTATTTCGATTTTGGTTAAAGCTTTAGATACTAAATCGAAAGAGGTGATTATTCCTACCAATTCACCATCATCGTTTACAACAGGAACTCTTCTAACATTATTCTCCATCATTACACGAGCAGCATCCACAACATCATCACCAGGTTTAACTGTGATTAAATCTCTACTCATCAACATTGCAATTTGTTCTTCATCAGGATTATTAATTAAATCAGAACGAGTTACTAGTCCTACTAAAATATCAGTATCTTCTTTAACAACTGGAAGTACTGCTTTGTTTTCTTTTCTCATTAAGTCTAAAACTTTTTCACGATTTCCTGGAACAGAAACACTTACTACATTTTTAGACATAGTTCTTTTAACTAACATAAAAACACCTTTTATAAAAATTTAATAATACAATGGTAAACTTAATGAACTACGAGCACTGCACAATTTGCTGAGTTAACAACCTTATCTGCTACACTACCCATAATAAATCTATCGAAACCAGATTTACCAGAACTACCCATTACAATTAAGTCAACAGCCTCTTCACTAGCAACCTCTAAAATTACTTTAGCAGGTGAACCTTCTCTAACAATATGAGTAATCTTTAAATCATCTTCATTTAATTCGTCAAATTCTTTAAGATTTTCCTCTGATCTTTCTTTTAAAATTTGATTTAACTGGTATACTTCATCGTCTAATGGAAGTCCGTTAACAAAATTGTTTTCTGTGACACTCACAGCAATTATTTCAGCTCCAGTAACCTTTGATAAGAACAAAGCATGTTTTTGAGCTTTTTTTGCAAATTCTGATCCATCTGTAGGGACCAATATCTTTTTATACATCATTAACATCTCCCATAATATATAGATTTATATCCATGATATTATATGCTAAATTTTTTGTTAATGATATATAATATAGTTTTCGTTTCTTGCCTATTGCATATATTTAAGTAAGGATTTTTTGAAAAAGATTTTAAAACCATAAATTCGGCAAAATTATCCTCCGAAATCATTGATTTTTTTATAATATTGTTAATATCAAATCCACATATATTGGTTGTTGCCATTTTAACCAACTCAATAGGATTAATATAACTCTTATAATAAACAGACATGAGTTTCAATGTAAATTCCAATTCACGAAACATATTTGGAGAATTAATCATTATATTATCAGTTCCAAGCAATGGCTTAACACCTAAGTTGAGCATTTTATTTAAGGGCACCACACCAACGTTCAATGTTGCATTTGCTCTTGGACAAACAACAACATTCTGATTTGAGTTTGCAATTAGGTCCAAGTCATTGCTTTTGGGATTAGTACAGTGAACCAACTGATTAAAATTGGTTTTAACACCTTTAGCGACTTCAGTAATATTATTTTTGTTTAATGATTCAATCTGATTGGATTCGGATTCGGCCACATGAATTGATGAGATTTTACCCTGTTTTTGACATTCTTCAGTTATCATATTTGCAACTTCTGTTGTTATTTCACCAAAACCGCTTGGAGCAATACCATCAGCAACCTTAAGAAGTTTTCTAATTGCAGTTTTAACCTTGCCCAAATCAGGATCATCCCCATAGAAACTATCGTCACGACCCAGAATAACAGGTTTGATTGGAATGTCTTTTGAAGCTTTTCTTAGAAGTTTGACGCCTTTTATTCCACCCTCACGATAATCAATAAAATGAGTTGTGCCTGAGTTTACCATATCCCACATGGATTGCTTCATTGCATCAATTAATTCTTCATCAGAAGCATTGGCCAATGCCTTATGTTTTACACCATTAGGAGGTTTGACCATCTCACTTAAGGTTAAACCATACCCTTCATCCTTAATTATTGAATCTCCAATATGAATATGACCATTGATAAAGGAAGGGCAAATTATTGCCCCATCAACATCAATTATTTTTCCTTCCTTTGCATCTTTTGAAATTTCAATGATTCTGCCGTCATCGACAACAATATTTTCACGAATTGGAGTTAAATCCGGGCCTTTCAATATTATTCCATTTGATATAGTAAACATTAAAGTAGAATCTGACTTTTTTTATTAAAGTATTTTTGCATCAGAGATTATTCGTCAAATAAATTCCTGTAATTTGAACTGAAATCAAAATTGCATGTTTAAATTAATAATACTAAAAAGTTGTTAATTTATAATATAAACTCAATATTGAAGTTTATTAATTAAAAATAGAAATATTAAGAAGTTTAATGAACTATTAATAAAAAATATGAGGTTAATTATGACTGTTCAAAAACATATAAATGAAACAAATAATAACATATTGCAAAAGTCAAAATGGATTTTTGAAAAGGAAAATATAAAGTCAACAAACAGAATACTTCCCATAATAGAAACTGTACTAACAAACGAGTATTCGCAATTGAAAAACAATATTGATTATTTTAAATCAATTGCAATTGAAGACACATGTGAATCTATCCAGTATATTCCATGCAATTTGCTTTGCATACTATCAGAAGAAATTATTCGATTAACTGCAATTAAACAAAAAATATCCTCGGAAGAAGAATATGTAAGTATTACAAGCCATATTTCATTGGTTACAAAATCCCATGGTTTTAAATGGATTAAATTCAATAATGAAATTCTTTAAATAATATAAAAAACAATTAAAAAATGAAGGTGAAAATATGAATTTCGTACCAAAAGAAAAATCAAAAGCAAGCATCAATAAAATCATTACCGAATATAAGGAAAAAAATAAAAAAGAAATAGAAGAATTAAAAGAACAATGCAAAAATTCAAAAAATTAGTTAATTTCATAATCATTATAACACATTATCAATATAAAATATTCCACCTACTTCAATTTTTAAATAATCTAAACACAAATATCCTTCAAAAAAAATAATATATATTAAAAAATATATTATAGAATATATATTTAAACTCCTATTTCAATTAAATATTAAAATAACAATTATCCAATATTTTTTTAATAATTAAAGGTGATTTATATTAACTCTCAAGAAATAAGATACTTTTACAGAAATATAGTTAAAACTGGTAATGTATATAGAGTTAAATATAATAATAAAGACTATGGAGAGTTTTCTAAATTATCTGATGCATTATATGAAAGGGATGCACTGTTTTTTTGTAATTTCGATTATGATTTGCTTGTTGAATGCGACCTTGAAAACAAGTACGAAAGTATGGAATTGCCACCATTTCCCGAAAAAAGACCAAAAGGTAGAATTAAAGGAACTAAGGTTAATAAAACTGAAAGGGAAGGTGAAATTCTTTTTGACCATAAGCTTCGAAAGTTCTATATCAAAAAAGGTGATGAAACAATCGGATTATATGACACCATGACCGAGGCGTTCTATTACAAAAAACTTTTAATGGACAACCATTGGGATAGGGATGTTTTAAAAACCAACACTACCCAAAAAATTGAAGTCAACATTGTCATTGATCAGACAAAAGAGTACAAGGTTCAGCTTAACTTCTGCCCCAAATGTAAAAATAGACTTAAAATCGGCGAAGAGGAATGTCCTTCATGCGGTATAAATATTAAAGAGTACCTGTATAACAATTAAAAAAAAAAGATATTGTAGATGCAATTTGCACCTACTTTAACTATTGAATTTTCTCAAAGGTTAGAATAATAATTTTTCATAAGCTCATCCATATCAGTCTCATCAGCCTTTTCACTAAGCATTTCTTCAATAACATCAGCCAATGAAACTCGTTTAAGATTTGCAATGAGATTCAATTTCTTATGTAATTCCCCATTGAGAGTGACAGTTACCTTTGTTGGAACGTCCTCAATGGAATAACAGGCACTGTCCTTTTTTACTGCAAGTTCAAGCTGAAAATTAATGATTTCATTTTTAATTTTATCCTCAAAGAAAACATCTTTGAACTCCTCAACCAGCTCATCAAACTGCAGAGACCGTCTAAGCAAATCTGCCTTAATAATCTTCAAGTTGTCCATTTCATCATCATTTTTAGCGTCAACTTTATCAATTGATTTTAAAGCCAATTTTCGAATACCAACTGCAAGATCGTCATCATTATCATCACAAACCCATGCACAATGCAAAAGAGAAAAGAATTCTGAGTCGTGAATATTATTAGCCTTTGATATTAAATGATGCCTATAAAATCTTTTGGCCAAATCTGATTTGAAATCATGACCTTCACAGGTTAGATATTCATCGCTTTTAAGAAAATCAAGGGACACTTTAACCTGACTCTGTTCAATGTCACCTGCAACGTATCCGCAGTGAGGACATTCCTGAAGCCATGCAAACATGCTGCTTCTTTGCATTTCGGCAGGCCTTAAGTCCAAATCAGGATATCCCAAAGTACATGTACTTGTCATGATGGACTGTGGTGAGGTTTCTGTGCAAATTGCACATTTTTTATCAAATTTTCTAACAGTGGTCATACCCTTACAATGTATCCTTGCAATATATAAACTTTTTGAAAGCCAAAGTAGATGGCACACATGAAAAATGGTAGATTATTCTGATTAACATCAAAAAAATTAAAAAAAGTAAAGTAAATGCCAAGGCAGTTACTTTTTAGTTGTAGTGTTATTGAGGCAGCATAAGTGCCTCCAGTCAAATCTTTGTTTAATACTGCTTTAAAAAAATGAGGAGAATATTTATTCTCCATCAGCATATCTGTTTAAAGATTTAACATTGATTGTACTGTTTTGAACAGCCTCAATAGCATTTAAAACAGCTCTTGCACCAGCCAAAGTGGTAACATATGGTATACCTAACTCAATAGCCAAACGTCTGATAATGTAACCGTCTTTTGCAGACTGTTTACCTTCAGATGTGTTGATAATCAAGTCAATTTCCTTGTTCAGAATTGCATCCTTGATGTTTGGTGAACCCTGTGACACTTTTAGGACTTTTTCAACACTGTCCAATCCTGTTGCGTCACCAGTACCTGCTGTAGCCACCAAATCAAATCCGAGGTTGACTGCCTTTTCAGCAATCGGCCTGATTTTTTTCTTATCAGTTTCTTTTACACTGATAAATATCTTACCTTCTTTAGGCAATTCCATACCTGCTGAAAGTTGTGATTTGTAAAATGCCATTCCGAAGGTTTCATCTATACCAATACTTTCACCTGTGGATTTCATTTCAGGCCCAAGAACAGTATCGGATTCAGGCAGTTTCAAGAATGGGAATACAGATTCTTTTACAGCCACATGATCAATTTTGATTTCTTTGGTTAAATCAAAGTCTTTGAGTTTGGCACCGTTCATAATCCATGTTGCGACCTTAGCTAATGGAACACCGATAGCCTTACTTACAAATGGAACTGTCCTACTTGCACGAGGGTTAGCTTCAATAATGTAGACCATTTCCTCATCGAGTTTTACAGCATATTGAATGTTCATTAAACCTTTAACATCCAATTCCAATGCAAGTTTTCTTGAATTTTCACGTATGGTATTCAACATATGTTCAGGTATTGTTTGAGGAGGTATTACACATGCAGAGTCTCCGGAGTGTACACCAGCTTCTTCAATGTGTTCCATGATACCTGCAATGAATACATCTTCTCCATCACATAACAGGTCAACATCCAATTCAATTGCATCTTCCAGGAACTTGTCTACAAGAATTGGGTGATCAGGAGATACTTTTACAGCTTCCTTCATATATTCTTCAAGTTCTGTGACGTCATAAACGATTTCCATTGCTCTTCCACCGATAACATATGAAGGACGTACAAGAACAGGGAATGTGATTCTTTCAGCAATTTCTTTTGCTTCTTCAAATGAATTAGCTGTTCCGTATGGTGCTTGGTGAATGTGTAATTTTTCAAGAAGCTCTGCAAACAATTCACGGTCTTCTACACGATCAATACTTTCATATGGTGTTCCCCATATTTTAACACCTGCGTTAGCCAGAGGCACGGCAAGATTAATGGAAGTTTGACCACCGAACTGTACGATTACACCATCAGGTTTTTCCTGTTCAATCACGCCCATTACATCCTCAAAGGTTAATGGTTCAAAGAACAGCTTATCGGAAATATCATAATCGGTACTTACAGTTTCAGGGTTGTTGTTAATCAGGATAGTTTCGATTCCTTCATCTTTTAAAGCTAATGATGAATGTACACAGCAGTAATCGAATTCAATTCCCTGACCGATTCTGATTGGCCCTGCACCAAGAATTACAACCTTTTTCTTGTTGGTTGATGTCAATTCATTTCCTTTGTCATAACTGCTGTAGTAGTACGGTGTTTTTGCTTCAAATTCAGCAGCACATGTATCTACCATCTTGTATGACTGTTTGATGTTGAATTTTGAAAGTCTGTTTCTGATGTACTCTTCAGTTTGGCCTGAAAGTTTAGCCAGACGTTTGTTTGAACATCCAATTTGTTTTGCTTTTCTGAGATAATCCTCATCATCCAGCTTTTCAGCGGCCACACCGTTTTCGAAGTTTACAATGTTTCTGATTTTATAAAGGAAGAAATTGTCTATTTTTGTAAGTTCCCTTATTCTATCAATGTCCATTCCGTCTTTAATAGCTGAATAGATTTGGAAGTAAATTAAGTCAGTCGGATGAGATAAATCTTCTTCTGTGTATTCGACATATTCAAATCCGTCAAAGCCCATGTCAAGTGATCTTAATGCTTTTTGGAACGCTTCTTCAAAGGTTCTTCCGATAGCCATTACTTCACCTGTTGCCTTCATTTGAACACCAACCTCACGGCTGATTCCTTTGAACTTATCAAATGGCCATCTTGGGATTTTGATAACTACATAATCGATTGCAGGCTCGAATGATGCAGGGGTTTCTTTTGTAATGTCGTTTTTAATTTCATCCAAAGTCATTCCAAGAGCGATTTTGGATGATATTTTTGCGATTGGATAACCGGTTGCTTTTGATGCAAGTGCACTACTCCTTGATACACGAGGGTTTACTTCAATTACCTTGTATTCATCGGTTTCAGGATTTAGTGCAAATTGAATGTTACATCCTCCACGGATTCCTAATGCTCTGATGATTTTAATGGATGCGTCACGCATTTTCTGGATGGTTTCATCACAAAGGTTTTGGATTGGAGCGACAACAACACTGTCTCCGGTGTGTATACCCATAGGGTCGATGTTTTCCATGGTACATACGATAATACAAGTATCTTCCTTATCCCTCATAACCTCGAATTCTATTTCCTTCCAACCTAGAACGGATTCATCGATTAGCACCTGGTTGATGAAACTCATGTCCAATCCGTGATTTGCAATTTCTATCAATTCTTCCTGGTTGTGAGCAATTCCTCCACCGGTTCCACCTAATGTGAATGCAGGTCTGACAATAACAGGATATCCAATATCCTTAACGGCTTCAAGTGCAGCATCTACACTTTCAACAGCATGACATTTGGGAATTTCCTCTCCGATTTCTTCCATCAGGTTTGCGAACAGGTCACGGTCTTCCACATCCTTGATAGTTTGAACATCAGACCCCAATACTTTAATTCCTTCAAGTAATCCTAAATCTCCAAGACCTGTTGCAATATTCAATCCGGTTTGTCCACCCATTGTTGGTAAAATAGCGTCAATATCTTCTTTCTCTATGATTTTTGCTACAACTTCAGGAGTTAATGGTTCAGTATAAACAGTGTCTGCCATATCAATATCAGTTTGTATGGTAGCAGGATTACTGTTAACAAGTACAGTTTCTATACCTTCTTCTCTTAATGATTTACATGCTTGTGAACCTGAATAATCGAACTCAGCAGCTTGTCCAATTTGAATAGGTCCAGATCCAATAATTAATACTTTTTTAATATCCTTATCAACTGGCATATGTAATCCCCTTCCTTAATAATCATCCATCATTTGGCTAAACTCATCAAAAGTATTTCTTGTATCGTTTGGTCCAGGTCCTGCTTCAGGGTGGTACTGAATACAGCGCATAGGCAATTCTTTGTGTGAAATACCTTCAGGAGTTCCATCGTTTAAGTTAACATGAGTCAATACTAAATCTGTCTGTTTTAAAGATTCCTTGTCAATTGTAAAACCGTGGTTCTGGGATGTGATATACACTTTACCAGTGTTTAAATCTTTAACCGGCTGGTTTTCACCACGGTGTCCGAATTTCATTTTATAGGATTTTGCTCCAAATGATTTAGCAATTAATTGTTGTCCCATACAGATTCCGAAAATTGGCAATCTGTTTGACAGTTTTTTCATGGTTTCAATTGTTTCAGTTACCCTGTCCGGATTTCCCGGACCTGAAGTAATCATCAAACCATTTGGAGAGTAATCTAAAATAGTTTTATAATCAGTATCATATGGGAACAAGACAACACCAATATCCCTTTCTAAAAAGGAGTTAATGATATTCTTTTTAACACCACAGTCAATTAAAGCAACTTTTTTATCAGCATCTTCGTTAAATATTTTTATTTCTTTTGTTGAAACCAGTGGCACCACATCTATTTCTTCAATACTTGGCTGTGATTTTGCCATTTCAACTAATTTATCATCATCAATGTCTTCAGTTGTTATCGCTGCTTTAAGAGAACCTCTTTCACGTATTTTAAGTGTCAAGTCACGGGTGTCGATTCCACTTATTCCAGGGGTTTTGAACTCTTTTAAAAATTCGTCCAAAGTTTTTTGAGGTCCAAAATTAGAGACTTCACGACAGACCTCACGACAAACAAATCCTTCAACCTGAATGTTATCAGATTGATACCACTTCTCACTTACTCCATGATTACCTTCCAAAGGGTAAGTGGACATCAATATTTCTCCTTTAAAAGAAGGATCAGTTAATGATTCAGTATAACCACCCATACCAGTAGAAAAAACAAGTTCTCCTAATTTAGTGGTCTCATAACCGAATGCTTCGCCTTTTAAAACAGTTCCATCTTCCAAAGCTAATTTAGCTATTTTTACCATTAAATCACCATTTTAAGAAAATATAATTCTCTATCTTTAATATATATTATTTTACTATATTATTAAACTTTGTTTTTTAGGGTTTTGATTCAATATTTAAAAAAAAATATAATTAAATTCTTGAATAATTTTTAATACCATAACATGAAAATCGGGAATAATTAAGTTAATATTTAATTAAATACAAAATTTAGTATTGAAATTGAAAGGAAAGAAAATGACATCAAATAGCGAAAAATTAGCCAAAAAGCATTTGAAAAATCCCTCAGACTATAAACGGTTTCAAAAATTAATCAAAGAGACTAAAATTTATGATGCTCCCGAATCGTTAACAGGTGAACTGAGGCCATATCAAAAAATCGGCTATTCATGGTTAATTCAGAATATCCGTTACAAATTCGGAAGCATTTTAGCTGATGACATGGGGCTCGGTAAAACAATCCAGATATTGTCTGCAATACTTTTTTATAAGGAACATGATATGCTGGAAGACAAATCATCATTAATCATAGTTCCACCAACATTAATATCAAACTGGGAGAATGAAATAAAAAAATTCACACCGGATTTGACTTATTTTATTTATCACGGCTCAAATAGGACATTTCCACTTGACCATTATGATATTATTTTAACATCTTATGGTGTTGTTCGTCTGGATTTGGATATGTTTTTAGATGAAAATTGGTTTTTATGCATCATTGACGAGGCACAAAACATTAAAAACCCAAATACTGAACAAACAAAAGCAATTAAAGAAGTTCCTGCAAGAACTAAAATTGCTTTAACAGGTACACCCATAGAAAATAAACTAATGGATTACTGGTCGATATTTGATTTTGTAAATAAAGGATACTTATCCACAAAGGATGATTTTAAAAGAAATTATGTCATGCCTATTGAAAAATTAGAGGATAGGGAGACTCTGGAGAATCTCAGGGCAATAGCCAAACCATTCGTTATGAGACGTTTAAAGACTGATGAAGACATTAAAAAGGAATTGCCTGACAAATTAGTTAATGACATCTACTGTACTTTAAGCAAAAAGCAGATTAAATTATACAATGCAATTTTGGAAGAGATATTTTTTGATATTGAAAATTCAAAGGGAATCCAGAGAAAGGGAATAATTCTTAAGATACTAACCGCCCTTAAGCAAGCCTGCAACCATCCGGCTCAATTTTTGGATATAAAAAAGCCAACAATTAAAGAATCCGGCAAAATGGAATTGCTAGTCAGCATACTTGAAAATATTCTAGACAATGATGAAAAGGTCATAATTTTTACACAATACGTTGAAATGGGAAAACTTATTCAGGATTTGATTTCTAAAAAGTTTAAACAGGAGGTGCTGTTTTTACACGGTTCCCAAACCCGTAAAGAAAAAACCAGAATCATTGACACGTTTCAGGAAAATGATGACTATAAAATTTTTGTTGCAACACTCAAAACCGGAGGCACAGGTTTGAATCTGACTGCAGCAAGCAATGTCATTCATTATGATTTATGGTGGAATCCTGCTGTTGAAAATCAGGCAACCGACAGGGTTCACCGTATTGGACAGAATAAAGATGTTATGGTTTACAGATTCATTACAAAGGGAACACTTGAAGAAACGATTGATGCCATAAGCAAACATAAAACAGATCTTGCAAGCAAATCAATCAGCAATGATGAAACATTCATTACCGAAATGAGCAATGAAGAATTGAAAGAAGTGTTGAGATTAAGATTATGATTACTCTTCAATTCTCAAACTAAAATTCAGACTTCTAGATGAATGGGTTAAAGCTCCTATTGATATTATATCAACACCCAAATCAACATAGTCCAAAATGTTTTCTTCAGTTATCCCTCCAGACACTTCAATTAAGGAATTTTGGCGAATGTTCAACTCATCTAATTTGCAGAGGACTTCTTTAACCTGTGAAGAATCCATATTGTCAAGCATTACGATATCGGCACCATTTTTAACACATTCAATTGCATCATTGAGTGTTTCCACTTCAATTTCTATTTTTTTAGAAAAACTGGTGTTTTGTTTTGCCTTCTTAAGTGTTTCAAGTGGTGTTCCGCAGGAAGCAATATGATTATCTTTAATTAAAACCATATCATCCAAACTGAATCTGTGAGTATCTGCACCGCCAACCTTTAAGGCATATTTATCAAATTTGCCAATGGCCGGTGAAGTTTTACGAGTTCCTGCAACTCTAACACTTGGATTATCAACCAAATTAACATAATGATTTGCGGCGGTTGCAACACCGCTCATTCTCATGATCAGATTAAGTGCAGTTCTCTCCAAAAGCAAAACAGTTCTGGCTTCCCCCACAAATGAAATTAACACATCACCTGCAGATAATTTAGCCCCATCTTTAATCCAAAATAGTACTTTAATTCCATATTCTTCAAATAAATCTCGAATTATATCAATACCTGCTAAAATACCTTCATCTTTTGATACAATACTTCCATTTACAACTTTACCTTCTTCAACCACGGCATTTGATGTGATGTCACCAAACCCTTCATCTTCAGCAAGCATGTATTCAATAATCTTGTCCAAAAAATCACCTAAAAATTTAATATAATTATGAATATATATTATTTTAACAAATATATAAGTGATTAAATTATGGAGATAATATTTTTAGGAACTTCTTCTGCTGTTCATTCAAAAGATAGGAACCATCCATCAATTGCTCTTAAGGCATTTGGTGAAGTTTTTTTATTTGATTGTGGTGAAGCAACACAAAAACAGATTTTGAAAACTAATATCAGTCCTATGAAAATCTCTAAAATATTCCTTACACATTATCATGGAGATCATATTTTAGGACTTCCAGGACTTCTCCAATCAATGAGTCTGAATGGTAGAGAGAAAAAATTGACCATATACGGACCTAAAGGTTTGAATAAAATTAAGGATGCAATATACTCCCTAGGTTATTGTGCAATTGAATATCCAGTTGAATTCATTGAAATAGATTCAGGCATTATTGAAGATAATGAAGAGTACTTTATTCAAGCGCAACGGGTCAAGCATAATGTGCCTGCTCTTGCATATGCAATTGAAGAGAAGAAAAAACCCAGATTTTTAAGAGATAAAGCAATTGAATTAGGCGTTCCTGTAGGTCCTGCTTTTGGACGTTTACACAATGGAGAAGAGGTTGAAATTGATGGAAGAATTATAAAACCCGAACAGGTACTTGGAGAACCCCGGAAAGGCATTAAAATAACTTATTCTGGAGACACCAGACCTTGTGAAGAAATGATTATGCTTGCACGTGACTCCACCATACTTATTCATGAATCAACATTTCTCAAACAGGATTACACCAATGCAGAAGAATATGCGCATTCAACATCTATTGATGCAGCATATGTAGCGAAAGATTCAAACAGCAAAGAATTGATTTTAACACATATCAGCACACGTTATAGTGATGATTACGCAGAAATCATGTTAAAAGAAGCCCAAAGCGTCTTTGAAAATACCAGATTAGCGAACGATTTTATGGAAATTGAATTATGATTGATATAAACACATTTATCCCATCAGATACACTAATGACACTAATCAATATATTATTGATTATAGTGACCACATATATCTTGACCAGACTTATTGCTCATTATATGAACAAAATGAAAAGATTTAAAGAAGATATGACTGCAATCTATCTTATAAGAGACATTATATGTGCCATAATTTATTTTGTAGCATTAATGGCCATTTTGCAGTTCTTTGGAATTAATCTTGCAGGCACTTTGTTAAGTTTAGGTATCGTAGGTATTGCAGTGAGTTTTGCTGCAAAAGATATAATTTCAAATTTATTTTCAGGAATCATGTTGATTTTGGATCGCAGCGTTAAAGTGGGAGATACAATTGAAATCAATGGCGAGAAAGGTTATGTTGAAAAAATATCCCTTAGATCCACTACAATTACCGACGATTATGGAGTTAAAAATAATGTTCCGAATTCAATTTTGACAAATAACGAATATCTTGAATATAAAAACCCTGAAATGTATAGAGTGGATATTTTTGCAGGATTGCCCCTGAATATTGATATTGTGGATTTCAGAGAATACATTATCAATAAAATGGAAAGCTATCCCGAAATTTCAGACAATCCTAAGCCAGATGTTTATGGAAAAGAAATCAGTTTTAAACAAAGCAAAATAAAAGTATCGTTTTGGGTAAATAATTTTAATGATAAAGACAAATATAAACTAATAATTACAAATGATATAAGAAAATATATGCAAATAGGTGAAACAGATGAATAACTCCCTACAAGATGAGATTTTGAAATTAAAAGAAGAAAAAAATGCAATTATCCTTGCACACAATTATCAGCCAAAAGAAGTCCAAGAAATAGCTGATTTTCTTGGAGATTCACTGGAACTATGCATCAAAGCGTCTGAAATTGATGATAAAGATTTAGTGATTTTCTGTGGTGTGGACTTTATGGCCGAAACTGCATTCATATTAAATCCAGATAAAAAAATTGTAATACCTACTATGGAAGCGGAATGTCCAATGGCACATATGCTGCCTGAAGAAGAGTTATTAAAAGCTAAAGAAGAACATCCGGATGCCGGTGTGATCCTTTATGTAAACAGTATTGCTGAGGCAAAACAGCATGCAGACACTTTATGTACCTCTGCAAATGCTGTTAAAGTTGCAGAAAGCTTACCTCATGACAAAATATTATTCGGACCTGATAAAAACTTAGGAACCCATGTTGCCGATAAAATCAATAAAGAAATCATTCCAGTTCCAAAAGACGGACATTGTTACGTTCACAGATTGTTCCATGTTGAAGATGTTGAACTTAAAAGGGAACAGTATCCTAATGCTGAGATAATCTGTCATCCGGAATGTAATATCGAAGTTCAAAAGGCATGTGATGTTGTGATGTCTACCGGAGGAATGCTAAGACACATTGCCGAAAGTGACAGGGAAGAATTTGTCATAGGAACTGAGATTGACATGATTACAAGAATCAACTCAGAAGTTCCGGGCAAAAAATTGTATCCGTTGCTTGAAGGAGCAATATGTGAAACTATGAAGTTGCATTCACTTGAAAAAATTAGAGATTCACTTGTTAATGAGGCTCCGGAAGTCACATTACCAAAAGATGTTGCTGACAAATCTAGAAAAGCAGTTCAGCACATGTTGGATGTTTCAAAATAGCTAGTTAAACTAGCTACTTATTTTTAATTTTATTTAAAAAATTTTCAATGTCGTCTTCTATAATGGAACAGTCATTATAATCTATTTCTTCATCATTTGCATTGAACATTATCACAGTAGAGTTTTCAATCAAATCATCCAAAGGCAAGACATCAAATTCCGGAGTGTAGTACATATCTGCATCTGAACTAACAACCAATGTTTCTGCTTTGATGTCTCCCAATTTGTTTTCAATATTATAATCCAAAATAGCATCATTATTTAATTTAAAATCATAAATGTCAATGAACAATCCTTCATCAACAAAATCATCCATTAAAACATCAATTTCATCATTTGTCATATTTTGGAATAATTTTTTAGAAAAATGATTTGAATACAATAATCGGTTAACTGAAACCATCATTCTGGATAATGAATCAGTATATACTTCTGAGTAAAAA
This sequence comes from uncultured Methanobrevibacter sp., assembly GCF_946408925.1. GTDB lineage: Archaea > Methanobacteriota > Methanobacteria > Methanobacteriales > Methanobacteriaceae > Methanocatella. The sequence continues at coordinate 54,168 of NZ_CAMJUE010000001.1, read as the reverse complement.
TCATCCGAGGATTCAATTATGCTTTCCATGCATTTTGAAATAACATAACGATAACCGTTTGTTTTAAAACATGTCCCTATGGCCATTATGAAATCCATTTCATCCGGATACTCACAAGCCCAAGTATATACCTCATAACCACCTAATCCTTTACCCATGATGCCGTGCACCCTATCCAAATCGAATCGTTCCTTTAGAAATTGTCTTATAAAATTAACACGGTCTCTAATATTGTATTTAGGGAAGTGATGTTTCAAATTAGTGGTGGATGGAGAACAGGAATCTGGAAATCCTAACTTGGTGATTGCGATAAAGTAATATTCATTGAAATCAAATGGTTTTCCTTCAGCAGTAAGTTTATAAATGTCTCCTAATGAAGTATAATTCCCCGTAAACGGATGGCAGTAAATTATAGCATTATTGATATTACCTTCATCATCATATTTCGGTGTTCCCTTTGCTGAAAATTCCACAACAACATTTTCAAGAATTCTACCTGACTCAAATTCAAATTGATTCATAGTATACTTCTCATACCCCCGAAATGCATCATTTCTATTAACCATAACCATCCCTTATGATAATCTTATATAATTAATATTAACTCAACCAAGATATATAAAAATTTCCAATAAATTAAACAATACTTCAAAAAAGAAAACTAAATTTTACATATCATCTAAAAAACTCGATAAAAATACATTCATTTCAATTTCCTCTCTTGAAATGAAATCATCCAGTCGAAATTTTGCAACCTCACTTTGAAATGGATATAATTCATCTGCAAAATACATGGTTATTAAAAGATTATTTTCTATAATTTCCGTTTTTTCAACCAGATTTTCATTTAAAAATGCTATTTGCTCCCGTGATAGGTCAGAGACAAGATATTCGACAAAATTTTCATCACCCTGCCCATAATTGGTAATTTTTACAATCATCAAATCACCTGAAATTATCCATGAATTCGTTCAAATCATCAGAAATGCTTTCAAGCTCATTGAAACATAAATGCCCCAATTGCGAATCCATTATGATTATTTGAGCATCATCAATCATCTCACACATCGGAATGCCATCAAGTTCCGGTGGAAAATGAGGATCCTGTTTACATGAAATGATTAAAACCTTTGATTTGATTTTGTCCAGCTCATTTTCAACATTGAAATTCATACAGGATTTATTGCAATATTTTAAATCATAAATATCAATTTCCAACATTTCATTTCCGAAGTTTTCCAATTCAGCTGACAACTCTTCATTAGACATTTTTCTTAAAGCTTCTTTAGAAAGTCCAAAATTAAATTCAGCCAGATTTGCCAATCTTAAAGTTCTGATTAATGAATATGTCATTTCACCTTTTGCATAATCCGGATCGGAAGTTATGATTTCATCAACAAATTTGGAAAGGATATAATCATGTCCCGCCACTTTATAACTACTTACACCAGGCATTATGAAATCTGCATAATCCGGATAATAAATAGCTGCAGTTAAAGCAACAAAACCGCCCATTGAATTACCGATTATGCCCAAGACATGGTCAATGCGGAATTTTTCTTTTAAAAATTTTTTTTGAAAATTAACAACATCCAAAATTGAATATTTAGGGAATTTATTTTTTAAACCGGTTGTTGAAGGAGAACATGAATTTGGAGATCCTAATGCAGTTAGAGATATGAAAAAGTATTTATTCTCATCAAAAACATCACCTTTACCCACCAAAGGCGCCAATTTTTTCACTCCGGAATAATTACCTAGAGAACCTGAACAATAAATGATTGCATTAGTTATTGAACCGTCTTCATCATAAATCGGAGTTCCAAAAGTCATGTATTCGACATTTACATCTCTTAAAACTTCACCATTTTCAAATTCAAATGAATCCAATTGATAATTTTCGTTTTTATTTTCAAAATATTCATCATCGTAAATTTAAATTCCCCCATTGAATCTTATTTATTGATATCAAAAACAAATTATTTAAATTAATCTAAACAATGTTATTGTGATGAAATATAAAATTTTAGAAAAACCGAATTGCCACGAGGCATATGATTTAATCGAAGAGGCTCTTAGAAAAAGAGCCACAATAACTATATTTGCATGCTGTAAAGTAAACTATGAAGGTAGAGCGTTAAGTGAACTTGATTGGGGAGAACGTATAATCATGATTAAACCTGATGGAGCATTTTTAATTCATCAGGACAAAAAGGTAGAACCGGTAAATTGGCAACCTCCAAAATCAAGAACAAGACAATATATTAAAAACGACACATTATTTTTAGAAAGTCACAGAAGAACTCCTAAAGAGTTATTGACTGTTGAAATTAAACAAATCCAGTTCATCACCTATGCCAATATCGAAGATTTTGAAGAGCTTGAACAGGCAGGTTATGAAAAAGATATGGGAGATATGATTATGGAAAAGCCCCACATCATTGAAGAAGGATTTACCCCCACTGCACGAGAGTACAGTGTTGAACATGGATTTATTGACATTTTAGGAAAAGACACCGATAATAATTTAATGATATTGGAATTGAAAGCTAGAAAAGCTGGAGTAAATGCCGTAAAACAATTAATGCGTTACATTCAAGATTTAGAAAACACAGAAAACGATTACTTAAGAGAAGTTGAAGCTGAAAAGAAAAAAATAAGAGGTCTTCTTGTTGCACCGTCAATTATGGATGATGCACTGGAAATGATTGAAGAGGAAGGCATTGAGTTTGTATCCGTTAAACCTCCTCGTGAGTTAAAAAGAGATAAAAAAGTAACTTTAGATTTCTTTTAATCTAAAGCATCTTCAATTCTTTTTAATTCATCTTGGTAGAATTTTTTTGTAAATTCATTTGCCGGAATTGAAGTTGTCACATGACAATCCTTTTCCAATTTATAAATTAGATATTCATCGGTTTCAAGAGGAATAGTTCCATCATCATCTAAAACTTCAAGATTCTCCAATTCATCCAGAATGTTTTGATATTCCTGTTGCTCCAGTTCAACAATATCATCAAGTTCCATTTTCTGAACATTTGGATTCAACTGCATCGCAATTGCAACAAATCCGTTAACTGTTTTATCGGATAAATCAAATTGAGAAGCCCTAATTTCATCCATTGAAAATTTAATATGAGTTATTGTATTTTTTGTAACTGGAATTTCATGAGACAAACCGATTTGATTGATTTCATAATGGTTTTTCCATTCACCAATTTTATAAACTGCATAATTTATATCATCAAGATTAATAATTTCATCATCTGCCATACTATCACATTAATTAAATATATTTTTATATTATAAAAATTAAATGTAAAATTTAATGGAGGTTAAGCTGTGAAAAAATGTCCTGAATGTGGAAATCCTAGTTATGATGGTGCTCCTATTTGTGGAAATTGTGGTTATAAATTCCCAAAAGCAAAAGTTGCGGCTCCTAAAAAAGAGGATATCTTTAAAAAAGAGCCTGAAGTTAAAAAAACTTCCAATGACAAAGATACAATTAGTATCCTGAAAGAAAAGAAATTACTTATTGGAATAATATTAGCTATAACTTTTATTGTTATTTGCGGAATACTACTTACAGGATCAAATAATAGCTACAACTCAAATCCCGTAATTCAATCAAATGAGTTACATGAGTTTAAAGCAAACAATTTTTCATTCAAATATCCAAGCAGTTGGAAACAAGTGAATGGAACTGATGAACAACATCCTGGAGCTATATTTTTCCAGAATGAAGAAAATACAACAATAGAGTATTATAACATTACTAGTGATGCCAAATCATTAAAAGATATAACTCAACAAAGAATTGATTATGCTCAAACAACTGGCGATTATGTTGAACTTGTCGAAACAATAACTTTAGATGGCAGAAACGCTTCAAACATGATTTTTGGAAATGCTAATGGAGATTATACAAGATATGTTTCAATGTTTAGTGATGGACAATTATATGTCTTTAAAATAACTGGAACTTCTGAAAATTCCATTAATTCTGAAGCTATTGAAAATACCATAAATTCAGCAGATATCGCATAAGTATGATTTCATTCATACTTTTTTTCTATTTTTAATGTGTTAAAATGACTAAAATTAAACTTGCTCTTTGCCAAATGAATGTAATAGATGATAAAAAGGCAAATCTTAAAAAAGCCAGCACAATGATATGTGAAAGTGCAAGTAAAAATGTTGATTTCATAATATTGCCTGAGATGTTCAACTGTCCTTATTCTAATGATAAATTTATTGAATATGGAGAAGAGGAACAAAATAGCTACACTTTAAATAAGATTTCCAAACTATCAAAAGAGTATAATGTCCATATTCTGGCAGGTTCCATTCCTGAAAGAAAAGACGATAAACTATACAATACCAGTTATCTATTTGACCGGCAAGGAAAAATACTGGCAAAACATAGGAAAATGCATCTTTTTGATATTGATGTTAAAGACAAAATCACATTTAAAGAATCCGATGTGTTAACCTCCGGAGATGAATTTACCCTTGCTGAAACGGAATTTGGAAAGATTGGAATAGGCATATGTTACGATGTTCGTTTTGTGGAATTAGCAAGAATAATGGTTGAAAACGGAGCATTAATTTTAATTTATCCAGGAGCATTTAATATGACAACAGGTCCCGCTCATTGGGAACTCCTGTTTCGTTCAAGAGCCCTTGACAACCAGGTTTTCTGCATTGGCGTTGCACCTGCACTAAATGAAAGTGCATCATATCATAGTTATGGTCATTCCATCGTAACTAATCCCTGGGGAGAAGTTATCCTGCAATCTAGTGAAAAAGAAGAGTTGATTATTTGCGAAATTGATTTGGATGAAATAAAAAAAGTTAGAGAGGAACTTCCTGTTTTAAAAAATAAAAGGGAAGATCTCTATGAAGTCATTCAAAAATAATTATTTCAGTTTTGCCAATCTTTTTTCAAAGTATGCGCGTTTTTTATCATTGTCTGCAAAGACTTCGATTGCAGCATTTATAACCCTAACTTCATTGTCATAGTCATTAGTTTTTCTGTATAAAACACATAATCTTTTATATGGAGCATCTTTAGTTTGTTTTGCTTCAACATATCGTTCATATTCTTTAATAGCTTTTTGAACATTTGTTTTTTCCATTTCCTTGATTGTACTCATTGGAATAACTTTTACAACAGCTTTTCCAGATGCCATTGCTTTTTGTCTTTTTTGTGCTTTTTTGATAGCTTTATTGCATGATTTTTTAAAGTCCTTATCATCTTCAGCTTTTCTTGCATCTTTAATTAATTTAATGGATTCATCAGTTGCAAGATCTCCCAATGCCTGAATAGCTGCCAGTTTGACACCCCAATCCTCATCTTCAAGACATTTTGCAATTGAATCCAATTCATCTGTTGCTTGAAGTTCACCCAGTGCACGTACTGCAACTTTTCTAACACCAAAATCTTCATCACCAGTTGCATCAACAAAATATGGGATGACTCTTTTGTCTTCAGTTTCTTTAAGAGCAAATGCAAGAAAACGTTTGTCTTTTCCTTCTGCATTTTCAAACTTTTCAATCAGTTTACCAACAGCCATGTCACCCATGCTGCCTAAAATTTCAGCTGCTTTAAATCTGACTTGAGCATTGTCATCAGTGGTTGCTTTTATTAACGGTTCAATTGCTTGTTCATCAGTAATGCCGACCAATGATTCTATTGCTTCTTTTCTAACTTTAACATCATCATTTGATAAATTGTTAATAGCATCATTAAAATCTAAATTTGACATGATAATAAATAGGTTTTAAGAATATATAAATTTTTGAATCAATCCTAATTTAAAAAAAAAGAATATCTGAAAATTGTTTTTGATTAATATCTGAACAAAAAAAAAGAAAAATAAAATTGAAAATTAGAATTTTCAATTTAGATACAGGTGTATCCACCATCAACAGCAATTGCTTGACCAGTTACATAACTGGATTTAGGGGATGCTAAGTATACAACTGTAGAATCCAATTCTCCATCGACACCAGATCTTCCAACAGGTACAACGGTTTTAGTGTATGCTTTGTACTCATCGTTGTCAATGGTTGAACGGGTGAGTTCTGTTGGGAAAGTACCAGGACAGATTGCGTTTACTGTAATGTTGTATTTAGCCCATTCTGCTGCTAATTGTCTTGTGAGGTTTACTACTCCACCTTTTGCTGCTGCATATGGGGAGGTAGGTGTTGCCATGGTTCCAACTAAACCAAACATGGATGCTGTGTTGATGATTCTTCCATATTTTTGTGGAATCATTGCTTCACGTGCTACAGCTCTTGACATTTTGAATGTACCAGTAAGGTCCACATCCACAGTTTTGTTCCATTCATCATCGGTTAACAATTCTGCTTCTTTTGTTGCACCATATCCCGCGTTGTTGTGGAGAATGTCTATTCTTCCAAAGTGGTCCATGACTTCTTTTACACAATTTTCAACACTTTCGGTGTCAGTTACATCACAAACTACACCAATGCAGTCAACTCCGAGTTCTTTGATTTCTTCTGCTACTTGGTCTAATCTTTCTTTTCTTCTTCCAGTAACTACTATGTTTGCACCATATCTTGCGTATGCTTTTGCCATGTCTACCCCAATTCCTGAGGATGCTCCGCTTACTAGTGCCACTTGTCCGGATAAATTAAATAAATCATTCATTTTATTACCACCTTAGGCATAATGCCTATGTATAAATATATTACAATTGAACTATTTAATAATTTTTATTTAAAAATCCTTCCAATATCAGAACATGATTCAAATTAAAGTAAAAAATAGTATACATTATTGAAATCTTTAACAAATTTAGGCATGCAAAAATTTACAAATTGATAAAAAATATATTAAAATATCATAAAGATTAAAAATTAACTAATCCTAAAAATTATGTGAGGAAAAATATTATGATTGAAGAGCAAACCAAAGAATACACTAAAAAACAGATATATAAAACTCTCCACCCATGGGTTAGAAAATGGTTTGACTCACAATTTGAGGATTTTACCCCCGCACAGAAAAAATCAATAATAGATATCCACAAAAACAACAACATACTAATTTCATCACCAACCGGTTCCGGTAAAACCTTAACAGCATTCCTATCAGTCATCAGCGAATTGACAACACTTGCTGAAAAAGATCTGCTGGAGGATAAAGTTTATTGCATATACATATCCCCCCTAAAAGCTCTGGACAACGATATTGAAAAGAATCTTGATGAACCATTAGAGGGCATTGAAAAAATAGCAGGAAAAAAACTGGGAATAAGAAAAGCGGTGCGAACGGGAGACACTTCACAATACCAAAGACAAAAAATGCTTAAAAAACCTCCCCATATACTGATTACAACACCGGAAACACTATCAATCTTGCTTGTAGCTCCAAAGTTCAGGGAAAAATTAAGCCATGTCAAATATGTCATCATTGATGAAATTCACTCACTAGCCGAAAACAAAAGAGGCGTGCATTTAAGCTTATCATTAGAACGTTTGCAACATTTAATAGGTCAATTTACAAGAATCGGACTGTCTGCAACGGTTAGCCCAATAGATGAAGTTGCCAGGTTTTTAGTGGGTTATGAATATGGAGTTGAGCGAAACTGTAAAATAGTAAACATCAACTATCTAAAGGAACTGGACATGGAGGTCATGTGTCCTGTAAGCGATATTGTCCTGGCCGATGAAGAAGACACCCGCCTTGGGATGTACGACCTGCTTGACGATTTGATTCAGGAAAACAAAACCACATTAATATTTACAAATACACGTAGCGGAACGGAACGTTTTGTTTATAATTTAAAGAAAATGTATCCAATGAACTATAACGATTCCAACATCATGGCACATCACTCATCATTATCAAAAGAAGTTCGCCTGGAAACTGAAAACAAACTGAAAGAAGGCAAACTAAAGGCAGTGATTTCATCAACATCTCTTGAATTAGGCATAGATATCGGATACATTGATCTTGTGGTATTGATAAACTCTCCAAAATCTGTTGCAAGAGCATTGCAGAGAATTGGAAGAAGCGGACACAGATTACATGAAAAATCAAAGGGAAGGATAATAGTAACTGACCGTGATGATCTGGTGGAATGTTCCGTTTTACTTAAGAATGCGAAAGAAGGAAAAATTGATAAAATAACAATACCTACAAATTGTCTTGATGTGCTGGCACAGCACATCTACGGAATGAGCATTGAAAACCCTTGGGACATAGACTATGCATATGATGTGATACAAAAGAGTTACTGCTATAAGAATCTCACACGTGACGATTATGAGGATGTTTTGAGTTATATGGCTGGAGAATACCCCGAACTTGAAGAAAGATATGTTTATGCTAAAATATGGATTGATTACAAAGAAAACACATTCGGAAAACGTGGAAAACTGGCAAGAATGTTATATTCAACAAATATTGGAACAATCCCCGATTCATCAGGAGTTCTAGTGAAATGTGACGGTGAAACTGTCGGTAAAATCGAAGAATCATTTATGGAAAGATTAAAAAAAGGAGACACATTCGTTTTGGGTGGAAGAACCTTCAGATTCAATTACGGTAAAGGAATGACTATCAACGTTACACCGGCAAGCGGACCTCCAACAATTCCATCATGGTTTTCACAGCAACTGCCGTTATCCTTCGACCTTGCAATGGACATTCAAAGGTTCAGGTCACACATGGAAAGCCGCTTTGAATACAGAAGAAGCAAAGATGAGATTATGGAATTTATTTATGATTATCTGTATGTTGATGATTTTGCGGCAAATTCCATTTATGAATATTTTGTCGAACAGTACAAATATGCAAAGATACCTTCAAACAGATGTTTGCTCATTGAATATTACAAAGGATTTGGCGGAAGGAAATTTGTAATATTCCATTCCCTGTTTGGCCGTAAAGTCAATGATGCACTGTCACGTGCAGTTGCCTATGTAGTTGCTCAAAGATACAACACCAACATCACAATATCAATATCAGACAACGGTTTTTACTTGAGTTCAGATGGCACAATTGGAGGTTTGGAATCATTTAGACAGCTGACACCTGAGAATTTTGAAAGGATACTCAGCAATTCCTTGAATAAAACTGAAACATTGGCTTCAAGATTTCGCCATTGTGCCGGAAGATCATTGATGACTCTTAGAAGATATAAAGGCGAATCAAAATCCGTCGGCAGACAGCAGGTCCGCGGAAAGATATTGCTTAAGTTTGTTCAGGACATGGATAACAACTTCTCAATACTAAAGGAAGCACGCAGAGAGACAATGGAAGATTATATGGACATTAAAAATGCCTTAAAAATAATCAACATGGTCGATTCAGGAGAAATGGAAATAAAAACAATAGATACAGTTATTCCAAGTCCTTTTGCATTTAATCTAGTTTCTCAAGGTTACCTTGATGTTTTAAATCAAAATGACAAAGGAGAATTTACAAAAAGAATGCATCAGGCGATTCTCGACCAAATCAAAGACAAACTAAAAGACATCTATTAATCAAATCAAATAATAAATAATTTTATTAAGTAACATTAAATATATTATAAAAGGTGATTTTTATGACTAAGTGGAGTGCAGTGACTGTAGGTTTCATATTAGCTGTAATTGTAAAATCATTTTTCGCCCCATATGAATTTGTTGGATTGTTGATTGTTGGATTCATAACCGGTTATATTGCCCGTGATGGAGCATTAGGAGGATTATGGAATGCTGCCGTTGCAGGAGCACTGGGAACAATCATCTCTGCAATATTTTTCATTATAATTGCAACTTTCGGAGGAAGTATTGTTGGAATTTTCGGAGGACTGACCGGATTTACCATTTCAGGACTTGCAAGCATTATCGCAATTATCGAAAATTTAATTTATTATGCAATTGTGATGGGCATTACAGGAGCTATTGGAGGAACATTAGCTTCCAGAGACTAAAATTTGGAGTAAAATAACATGATGAAATTCTTACCAGATATAAACATTAAAGCTTTAGTATTCGGTGCGGCAATTGCTGCAGCATTCATACTATTCGGATATCAGATTAATGATTGGCTTTATCCATTTTCAGCCATTGGGCTTTTATACATTGGATATGGGCAGGACAGCATTAAAAAAGGAGCAATATTAGGAGCTCTTGGTGCAACTCCAATTGTTGTATTAACCCTACAAGGATACATGGGAACTTTTTCAGGATTCTTTGTAAGTGAAACCGGAATATTAACTGTGACCGTGGTAATTCTAGTTGTTGGTGCTTTTGTCGGACTTGTTGGTGCATGGACAAAAGCAAATCGTGTGAAAGCATTAGCAGAATATGAGAAAAAACAGAAAATTAGAAAAAATAAAAATAAAAAGAAAAATAGAAAATAATAACAATTTTATGTTATTATTTTTTCTAATTCATCTCTTTCTATACCACGTTTTATTTCTAAAGCGATTCTTCTACCCATACTCATTGGTTTACCATAGGTCAAGTATGAGTAAGGAGAACCATCCATAAATGTGTTAGTTCCACCATCAGTTCTAGCACTGATTTCAAAACAGATTACTTCAAGATTATCATTTACTAATGTTTGCATACAGAATGGTCCGTTTAATCCTGGAGCAACCAATTTTTTAGCACTTTCTGTTAATTTGTCTGCAATATCAAATACCTGTGGAAGTAATGATTCACGAATGACCGCAGGGTGGTTACCTGTTACAACATAAGAAGGACTTAAATCAATATCCAATTGGTCTTTTGCAGGCATTCTTACAAATCCGTCAATGCTTGATTCGTATCGAGTATCCATACCCAGCAATTCAACGGTATCGTCAAGTGCTGAATAGAAATAATGAATACAATAGTTACAGCCTGAAACATACTCTTCGATGTGAGCAGCTTCAACATCACTGTCTTCTAACCATCCACGTGCTTTCATTGCATCAATTTTTGCATCGAATTCTTCGGTTGATGATGCTACAAAGTAACCTCTTCCTCCTCTTGCACCAGGGAATTTAACCATTACCGGACGGTCAATTTCATCAGGGCTATTGTATTTGAATGGTATTCTCACATCCCCTTCAACAAGCAATGCTCTTTCTTTGTCCCTTTCTGCTTCCCATCTTAAAACATCTCTGTTTCCAAACATAGGGACATTGAACTTGTCCTCTACATTATCAAGACCGGCATATGCTACAAAAGATCCATGAGGAACAACAATAGCATTCATATCTCTGAGTTTTTGCTGAACATCTTCATTGACAATGTCCTTAAATTCATCAACGATAATATACTCATCAGCAACTCCAAAACGTTGATATGGAACTTCTCTTCCTTTTTGACAAACAATAGCTGTTCTAAACCCTTCTTCTTTTGCACCTTGAAGGATATGTAAAGAAGTGTGACTTCCAAGAGTAGCTATTGTGATTTCACTTTTGTCATATTTAGCCAAAATTTCTAAAATATCTTCCTTTTTAACTTCTCCCATTTTATCTTCTCCTAAAAGAACGATATATATAAATATATTTTTATGAATTTATAATATTTTTTATTTATATTTCTTGAAAGAATTCTCAGGCCCCTTCAAACCAGAGAGGTACAAAATTTAATTAATATGACATACAAAAAGTTAAATTGAATTAATGAGGATTGAAAAAAATGTTAATTGGTTTAATTTCAGACACCCACATACCCGATAGAGCAAAAGTGTTGCCTACAAAAGTACTTGAAGCATTTAGTGATGTTGAATTGATATTACATGCAGGAGATTTGACTTCACCAAGAGTGATTGAAGAGTTGGAACAAATTGCTCCAGTCATGGCAGTTCAAGGAAATATGGACCGGTCAAATGGAATCGACCTTCCTAAAGCTAAAATCATTGAAGCAGAGGGTTTAAAAATTGGAATTATACATGGGGAAGTATATCCAAGAGCAGATAGCGACCAGTTACTTTACCTTGCAAAAGAATTGAATGTTGATATTTTGGTTTCAGGACATTCCCATCAACCAAAAATAGAACAAAAGGAGGGAGTGCTGCTTCTAAATCCAGGAAGCCCGATTGTACCACGGCTAGCAGATAGAACTGTAATGTTACTGGAACTCAACAACAGGGAAGTTGATGTGGAAATTGTGAAAATTGGCTCTCCGGTATGTAGTGCACTTGATTTTGACCAATATAAGAGGGATTAAAATGGGAAGCAAATGGCAGATGGAAAAACACAATGACCCGTATTATAAAAAAGCTAAAAAAGAAGATTACAGGTCACGTGCATCATATAAACTCAAACAGTTGGATAAAAAATATAAACTGATAAAAGAGGGAAATACTGTTGTTGACCTTGGGGCCGCACCAGGAGGGTGGTCACAGGTGGCACTTGAAAAAGTGGGTGAAGAAGGAATCGTTGTTGGAGTTGATTTGAACAGGTTTAAAAAATTCCATGAAGAAAACTATTATGGAATCAGAGGAGATTTCACAACCCCTGAAGTCCAAAAAAAGATTATGGATTTGATAGGTGGAAAAGCAAAGGTCGTAATGTCTGATGCATCACCGTCACTTTGCGGGATAAAACAAATCGACCAGCTCAGATCAATCGATTTAACTTATACTGTCATTGGAATCGCTGAAAACATTCTGGAACCAAAAGGAAATTTAGTCATGAAAGTATTCCAGGGTCCCGAATATAAAGAGATGTTGGATTCCCTTAAAGGCAAGTTCAGACACGTCAGAAGTACAAAACCCGCATCATCACGTAAAAAAAGTTCCGAAATGTATGTAGTTGGCCTGGAATATATGCCAAACAAAAAAAAGAGAAAAAGAAAATAATTTAAAGATTGTTGTATGCTTGATCAGCTGCTTTAAGTTTTTCTTTAGCAAAATCAATCCTACTATCAACCTCATTTGAAGGTTTATTTGCATCCAAAGCACTTTGAGCATTTTGAATAGCCGAATCAGCCCTCGCCAACTCTAATTTTGCATCACTGTAAACCTTAACATCATCAGGTCCGCCAACATAGTAAGTTGATTTGACACTATCGAACTTGAGCGAAAGATTATTATATTCCGCTTTTAACTCTGCAAGTTCATCATATTGGGTGCCGGAAGATATTTCATTTGTAATTCCGCTTGAAACAATACTATAACCTACATATGCCACAACAATAATCGTGGAAACAATCATGATAATTCCAACAACGGAAATTAACATTGAAGTGGATTTAAATAAGCTTAGTCTAGATTTTCTCATATTGACCTCAATTAATAATTTTATTTTATAATAATTATGTCAATTTTACTATATTAATGTTACTTATCAAATGCTCTAGGCAAATTTTTTTAAGTATAAAAAATTAATATTATGACAATGAACTCTACTAATAAAACACAAACATCAACCGCAAAATTTGAAGAATTTTTTGCAACATCTTATAAGGACGATGTATTTAAAATACTTGAACAATACCCTGATGAAAGGTCACTTACTGTAAATTATCAATCATTGGAGATGTTTGATCCTGAACTGGCGGATTTATTAATTGAAAAACCCGAAGAGGTTATTCAAGCGGCACAAGTTGCCATAAAAAACATTGACCCATTAGTGAAGGATGCAGACATCAATATCCGTTTTGAAAATTTGACAAACATAATCCCGCTAAAGGATTTGCTGAGTAAGTATATTGGAACATTTGTTGCAGCTGACGGAATTGTGAGAAAAACAGATGAAATCAGACCTCGTATTGAAACCGGTGTTTTTGAATGTAGAGGATGTATGAGATTGCACGAGGTTGAACAAACATCAGGAAACCATATTATAGAACCATCATTATGTAGTGAATGTGGTGGAAGATCATTTAGATTGCTTCAGGAGGAATCAAAATACATCGATACTCAAACTGCAAGGATGCAGGAGCCTTTAGAGAATTTATCCGGAGGAACTGAACCTAAACAGATGTTAATGATTCTGGAAGATGATTTGGTTGATGAATTAAATCCCGGAGATAAAGTGCGAATTACAGGTACTTTAAAAACATTCAGGGAAGAACGTAGCGGTAAATTCAAAAATTACATTTATGTAAATCATATTGAACCATTAGAACAGGAATTTGAAGAACTGCATCTTTCTGAAGAAGATGAGGAAAAAATTATAGAATTATCCCAGGACCCTCACATATATGACAAAATTATTAAATCAACAGCACCCTCAATTAGAGGATATCGTGATGTCAAGGAAGCTATTGCACTCCAACTGTTTGGAGGAGCTGCAAAGCAACTTGAAGACGAAACAAAATTAAGGGGAGATATCCACATCCTGATTGTTGGAGACCCTGGTATCGGTAAGTCACAGATATTGAAATATGTTTCAAGACTGGCTCCAAGAAGTATATATACAAGTGGTAAAGGTACAAGTGGTGCAGGATTAACCGCAGCAGCAGTCAGGGATGAACTCGGAGGATGGTCCCTGGAAGCAGGTGCACTGGTACTTGGTGACCAGGGTAACGTATGTGTTGACGAATTGGACAAAATGAGATCTGAAGACCGTTCAGCACTTCACGAAGCATTGGAACAGCAGACTGTAAGTATTGCAAAAGCAGGGATAATGGCTACATTGAACTCAAGATGTTCAGTTCTTGCAGCGGCAAACCCTAAATTCGGAAGATTTGACAGATATAAAGTACTTGCAGAACAAATAGATCTTCCGGCACCGATTATTTCCCGTTTTGATTTAATATTTGTTATTGAAGATAAACCAAGTAGGGACGGAGATGCAAAATTGGCAGACCACATTCTAAAAATACATAAGGAAAATACTGTCGATTATGAAATTGAACCTGAGTTACTTAGAAAATACATTGCATATGCCCGTAGAAATGTAAATCCTCAATTAACTGATGAGGCAAATGAAGTCTTGAAAGAGTTCTATGTAAGTACAAGAAACAGCAATCCCGAAGAACAGGGAGCCGTTCCAATTACAGCAAGACAGCTGGAAGCGATTATCCGTTTATCCGAAGCCAGCGCTAAAATTAAACTTAAAGAATATGTTGAAAAAGAAGATGCTGAAAAGGCTGTAAGGTTGCAAATGGCTTGTCTTAAGGAAGTTGGTGTTGATCCTGAAACCGGTGAAATCGATGTTGAAATTCTGGAAGGCGGAACACCTAAATCAGACAGGGACAAAATCCAAAGAGTAACTGAAGAAATTAAGCTCCTTGAAGAAGAATTTGCGGGAGATGCACCATTAAATGTTTTACTTTCAAACATGAGCGAAAAATATGGTGTCAGTGAAGATAAAACCGAACAAATTGTGAGAAACTTAAAACAGAAAGGGGTAATATACGAACCTAATACCGGATACTTTAGACGCGTGCTCTAAAGTCCAATTTTTTTTATTTTTCATATTTTTTCTGAAAATACATTAGATTAACAATACATTAATATAACATAAAAATAAAATTTAATATATTATACTTATACTAATTTTATAAGGAGAGATAATTATGGATAAATACGAAGATTTATTAGAAAGAGCAATAGACCAATTACCTCCTGAAGTATTTGAACATAAAAGATTCAAAATTCCTAAAGCTTATTCAGATATCCAAGGTAATAGAACATTCATTAAAAACTTTAAAGATGTGGCAGAAGGTTTAAACAGAGACCCACAACATCTTTTGAAATTCTTAATGAGAGAATTAGGTACTGCAGGAAATATTGAAGGTCAAAGAGCAATATTACAGGGTAAATTTACTCACTACCTAATCAATGAAAGAATTGAAGATTACGTAGACAAATATGTTATTTGCCACGAATGCAACAGGCCAGATACCAGAATTATAAGAGAAGGTAGAATATTCTTACTCAAATGTGCTGCATGCGGTGCAACAGCTCCATTAAGATCATTATAATCTACCATTTACTTTTTTTATTGATATTATGTTTTGTCCAGAATGTGGAAGCACAGATAAAGAAATGATTGGCGACATCTGCATAGATTGTTTTTTAAAGGAATTTCAAATGATAGAAATACCTAAACGCATTGAAGTTCAAATATGTAGCCATTGTAATAGTAAGCTTGAAGAGGGCAAATGGAGTGATGAATTTATTCCGGAAGAAGAAATCATTTATCGTGCACTGGAAAGAAACATAAAAATCGCTGACGAAGTTGAAAACGAAATTATTAATCTTGAAATAGACCAGATGAAAGGCACATTGGCCTATTGTTATGTTGAAGTGATTGGTGAGGTTCATGGACACAGAATTGAAGAAACTCATGACAGCGAAGTTAAAATTCTAAAAACAGTCTGTCCGACATGCAGCAAAGTGCAATCTGGTTATTATGAAACCGTTGTTCAGTTCAGAGCTGATTCAAGAGAAATAAAAGTTGAAGAATATGCTAAAGCGGATGAAATTGTTGAAAGAACATTAATAAAACAATCAAAAAGCGATAAACTTGCATATTGCCCACAAATAGCCAAACTCAAAGAAGGATATGATTATTATATCGGTTCTTTTAAGTCCGGCCATAAAGTGGCTGAAGCGTTAAAGGAAGAATTTGGCGGAATCATTAAAGAATCACCAAGACTCATTAGTGAAGATAAATCAACAGGCAAGGGCCTTTACCGTGTTTGGATTTCAGTTAGGATTCCTGAGTTTGAAATTAGCGACTTTATCAAATTTGAAGATAAAATAATGCAGGTTCAAAGCATCACCAAAAACAGTATTGTGGGAATTGACATTTCAACAAATAAAAAACACAACATTCCTATGAAAAATATGGAAGATGTTGAGCTTGTTAAAAAATCTGAAGAAATTGAAACTACAAGCATAATATCAAAATCTCCAAGCATCATACAGATTTTAGATCCGAGCGATTATTCTGCAGTGGATTTAGAAATGAAAGAAGAATTCAAAGATTATAATATTGGGGATGAAGTGAAACTTATTAAAATTGACAATTACATTTATTTATTGGATTAAAGTGATAAAATGAATATTGATGAAAAAATTCAATTGATTAAAGAAGGTACATTAGAAGTTATTGATGAAGATGAATTAAGGGAAGTTCTTAGTAAAGAGGAACCTATAGCTTATACAGGTTATGAACCTTCTGGTAAAATCCATTTAGGACATGCTGTGACTGTGCAAAAGTTAAAACAATTACAAAAATTAGGTTTTAAAATTAAAATACTTTTAGCGGATTATCATGCGTTTTTAAATGGTAAGGGAACTGTTGAAGAAATTGCTGAAACTGCAGAATACAATAAAAAATGTTTCCAGGCATTGGGTCTTGATGAAACAACCGAATATGTTCTGGGTTCATCATTTCAATTAGATCCTGAGTACACCAATAAAGTTTATCAATTAGCAACAATGACTACTTTAAAAAGAGCTAGGAGAAGTATGGATCAAGTAAGCCGTGCAGATGACAATCCTAAGGTTGCTAGTGTTATTTATCCAATTATGCAAACCGTTGATATGGCAGCACTTGAAGTTGATATTGCCCTTGGAGGTATGGAACAGAGGAAAATCCAAATGCTGGCACGTGAAAACCTCGAAAGAATTGATGAAAACGTTCCGGTCTGTATTCACACTCCATTATTGCACGGTCTTGATGGAGATGCTAAAATGTCTTCAAGCAAAGGCAATTACATTGCAGTTGACGACAGCGTTGAGGAAATAACTAAAAAAATCAACAAGAGTTACTGTCCGCATGGAGAAGTTGAAGGAAATCCTATGATTGAAATCGCCGAAACATTTGTTTTCCCAAATCAGGAAAAACTGTTAATTAAAAGACCTGAAAAGTTCGGCGGAGACATTGAACTCACCCATGATGAATTGATTAAAGATTTCAGTGAAGGCAATCTTCATCCAATGGATTTGAAAAATGGAATTAAAGATTTCTTAATTGAATTCTTTGCCCCTGTAAGAGAATATATGGAGGAAAATTAATGGCAGAAGAAAAACAAGAATTTGAAATGGGCATACCTAATGGTGTTGGTGAACAAATGCTTGCTCATGCTTTTGAAAAGTTTGATATTACTTTAGAACAAACTGAATTTGGTCCAAAAATAATTGGCGAATATGATGAGCTTGTAAAAGCAAGGGAATTTTTAGAAAACGCCATTCGTGACAGATTAAAAGAATTAGAAGGAGAATAATTCTTTAATTTTAATCTTTTTTTATTATTTTGAACTGATAATACACCACATTTACCTAGTACATTACTTGTCTTAAAAATAGTTTTAGAATGAAAGTGATAACACTTTCATCCTAAGTAGTGTTCAGCACTGAAAGGCTCATCTGAAAGGCCTTTTCTTTGACGGATTTCCTTAACTATTTTATCCTGCATGTTGCGAGGCAAAGTGTTGAATCCTTTCATTTCTGTTGAGAATAATCCCATACCTCCAGTTGCAGACCGGATATCTCCGGCAAATCCGAACATCTCAGCTATTGGAACTTCAAACTCCATTTCACTTATATCACCAAAGATTTCCTGACCAGTCATGATTCCACGTCTGTTTTGGATTTCCTGACTGCATGCACCAATGTATTCTATTGGAGCAGAAATGAAAACCTTTTGAATCGGTTCAAGCAAGCATGGATCTGCAAGCATTATTGCTCCATTGATAGCTCCTTTGATAGCAGGCAATACCTGTGCAGGACCTCTGTGAACAGCATCTTCGTGAAGTTTAGCATCAACCAGTTTGAACTTGAGTCCTGAAACCTCTTCTGAAGCCAATGGCCCCTCTTTAAGTGCATCTTCAAATCCTTCAAGCAAAAGCTCCTTTACCTCATCAAGGTATTGGATACCCCTAGTCATGTTTAAAAACATTGATTTGTTATAAACTGTCCAAACACGTCTTGCCTCTTCCTTATTCATGCCGAATTCCATAAATTTCTGAGCCATATCCTTGGATTTGACCCTGCCCTCTTTTAAATCATTATTGTTCAATGCGTTTATGATACCGTCATCCAGAGGTTCCACTTCAATGTAGAATCTGTTGTGCTTGTTTGGAGATTTTCCTTCGACAGGACCTGCAGTACCTAAAACACTTTCCCGGTAAACAACAATAGGTTCTGATGTAACTATATCCAATTCATTATCGTTTTTCATCCTATTGACCATAACTTCCAGGTGAAGCTCTCCCATACCTGAAATCAGCTGTTCACCAGTCTTTTCGTTGATGTTAACCCTGATAGTTGGATCCTGTTTTGCGATACTTCTTAACACATTGATTAACTTTGGCAAATCCTTTGTTTTTTTAGGCTCGACTGCAATGGTAACGACAGGCTCTGAAATATGGTCAATCGGTTCAAATTCAGGCATTCTGTTTGAATCAAGACATAATGTTTCACCTGCTGTTGCATCCTTAATTCCGGTAACATATGCAATGTTACCCGCCGGAACATTTCCGGTATCAATGGTTTTAGAACCGTTGAATACTCCAACCTGCTGGAGACGTGATTTGACCTTGGATCCGACAAGATATACCTCATCTCCTTTTTTAAGTGTTCCCCCATACACTCTGCATGTTGAAACCAAACCTGCAAACTCATCTTCGGCAACATTGGTTATCATGGCTGCAAGAGGACCCTCAGCAGAAGCTTTTAACATTGTCTGACCTTCATCAGATTCAGTATCCCCGTTCCAAATCTTTGGAACCCTGTAAGTTTGGGCAACATCCGGAGAAGGCAGATGTTCAATGACCATGTTCAGCAAAACATCGTATAAAGGCAGATGCTCAGCCAGCTCATCGGTTTTGCCCTGACGATAGTATTCTATAATATCTTTAAATTTAATGCCGGTTTCCTTCATCATAGGCACATTGATTGCCCAGTTCTGATATGCTGAACCGAATGCAACACTGCCGTTTTCAAAATTGAGTTGCCAGTTTTTATCTTCAGGTGCAAGGTTTTTGATTAAATTGTTGACATCCATAAATATTTTAAGGAATTTTTCCTGAAGCTGCTTTTCTGAGTATTGGAGTTCATTAATCAGCCTGTCGACCTTGTTTATGAACAAAACAGGCTTTACATTTTCCTTTAATGCCTGCCTCAGGACTGTTTCAGTCTGTGGTTTTATTCCGTCAACGGCACACACAACAACAACCGCTCCGTCAACTGCCCTCATGGCACGGGTAACATCCCCACCAAAGTCAACATGCCCTGGAGTGTCAATTAAATTGATCAGATATTCCTCACCACGATATTTTTGAACCATGGAAGCATTTGCAGCATCAATTGTAATTCCACGTTCCCTTTCATCGGATTTAGTGTCCATGATTAACTGGTCTCCAGCCAAATCTTTTGAAATCAATCCGGCTCCCGCCATCAGATTATCGGACAGTGTTGTTTTACCATGATCAATGTGAGCACATATGCCAATATTCCTAATCCTTTGAGGTTCATACATCAATTCCTTTATTTTTAACATCATTTTATTTTTTCTTGTCATGTTGTTACTCCTAAAATTGTTTAACGTATGAAAACCGAAGAAAAAATAAAAAAATCAAAAATACTATTGTTTATCTAAAAAAAGCTATTTAGTGCAAATCACAAGGCTTTCGCTAGATTCGATTTTCATACAATTGAAATCTGTTTGTGAATCTTCAAGCCCCATGATAAACACCTCCTAAATATTTTATTAATAATAATATATTATAACAGGCATATAAATAGGTTAAAGTTTTTACTTTAACTTACATTTGAATACAACAAAAATTATCCAATATCATTTTAATTAAGCAATGATTAATTAAAAATCAATATTTTAAAAACAAATGACACTATATTAAAATTAAAAAATAAACATAGTTTACTAACCGATTAAACATGCAAAAGAACTTAAGAAAAATAAAATTTCTTAACCGAAACATTGCTTTTTGAATTTTTGACAACATATAACAACTAATCCGCTGTTAATAAAACAATTTTAAAATGAAAAATAATTTTTACAAATTATAAACATTTTATCAAACACACTTTACTTTTTCAATCTGTTTTAATATTATTCAAATCGACTTTACAATACTGATTTTTTTAACGAAAATTGAAAAATATTAAATAAAATTTAAAATTAAGATATTACACCCTTATTTTATTTAGATATTAATTTTAAGACAAGATAATTGCAAAATAACCTATTTAATCAAAATATAACATGCATTATATTTATCAATTTTATCAATTTAACTTTAAAAATAACCTACTTTAAATACTAATTAATTGATACTTTTAATTAACTGAAGGTGATTGTATGAAACGATTTACAAAAATGGAATATGAAAGTCCAGACGAAATGTGTTTTGGATTTGCTAAGCACCCAGTAAAAACAAGAAACGGTTTAGAAGTAGGAGCAGGATACGTTAATCCAATAATTAAAGTAGCACCGAAAGAAGGAAGTGAAAACTCCAAGGAAAGCATGGTTTCAGAATGCAGAAACATAGCAATAAGCGCATGCCAAAGAGCAGTCAATATAGGATTGCCATCTTTTATCCTCGAACAGGAACACATTGCCCAACAGACCGCAAACCCTGACTGGGCAGGTGAATGTACACAGGCACAGGTGGAAGTATTGGAACATTTCCAAGATGAATATGGAATCAAAACAGCACTGAAAGCAACCCCTGCAGATATCC
The DNA here is from genome assembly GCF_946408925.1 of uncultured Methanobrevibacter sp. Lineage (GTDB taxonomy): Archaea > Methanobacteriota > Methanobacteria > Methanobacteriales > Methanobacteriaceae > Methanocatella. Next base: position 32,547 of record NZ_CAMJUE010000001.1, on the reverse strand, counting down.
GTGACGAGGAAAAGGGTTCAACATACAGAACATCAGAACAGTACCAAAATGTCATGGAATCAATAGAACAATGCTGTGAAAACGGAGCATCAATAATCTGTATTGAAACAACCGGAGGAAAGTCAGTTTCAGATTATGGTATTTCAAGAGGAGACCCACGGGCATTGCTCTTCGGAATAGGAGTACTTGGAAGCATAGACATGGAATTCATGTGGACAGAAATCGTGAAAATTTGTGACAAACACAATGTAATTCCAGGAGGAGACACCAACTGTTCACAATCCAACACAGCAATGTTTTTGGCAGGAGGGCTGCTTGACAAAGACTGTTCACACACATTTGCAGCAATTGCTAGAGGAATAGGTGCTGCAAACAGTTTAGTGGCTGTTGAATGTGGTGCAAAAGGACCTCTTAAGGACTGTGGATATGAAAATCCTATCGTAAAGGCAATAAGTGGAGTTCCAATTGCAACAGAAGGTAAAAATGCAGTATGTGCACATTCAGACCTTATGGGCAACCTGATAGCAGGAATATGTGACTGCTGGAGTAATGAATCAGTATACCATCGTGAAGAGATGGGAGGAACCACACCAGAAGTATGGCTTCAGGCAACAGGTTTTGAAGCTGCATTAATGAACACATCCATTGAAACAGGAAAACACAAAGATTTAAGAGACCTGTACACATTGACTGACAAATACAGAGACCCACAGGCGTTAATCTTGGCATATGATAATGCATACAGAATTGGTGAAGCAATAGTTGAATACGGTGATGACCCATACCGAAGAAGCATTGCAGCAGCGCTTGAAGTATGCAACATCATTACAGAAGCTGTTGAAGCCAAAAAAATGCAATTGACAAGATTTGAACAGGACAGTCTTGAAAGTGCAATGAGATCATTTAAAAAATTACCTGATGATTCTGCAAAATTCATAAAAAGAGCAAACAGACGTTACGGTCGTAAAGTAGAAGATTTCGACCCTAAAAACTATGAATTAAACTGAGGGATTGAAATGAGTTACAAAGATTTGGAAGAAAAAATGAACCAGGAAAAGATAGCTATCAGATATAATGTTGTTGCAGAAGGAGCTGCCATGAAAGCGGAAGATTATCCTGAAGTTAAAGAGATATTACCTGAAGAGGAACCATTCAGAACAATATCATTGGAAATATTATATGAAGATAAAATCAATGCACTTAAGGATGTTAAAAAAGCACTTGACGAAGGAATCTCCCCAATTGAAATAATCAACAACGGATTGATGAAAGGAATTGATGCGGTAAGTACCCTATACACAAAAGGAGTGTATTTCCTACCGGACCTTATGCTTGCAGGAGATGCAATGATGGAAAGTGTAAAGGAATGTGAAAGCGTACTTGGCCGCAAAAGCGATACAAAAGGAACAGTAGTCTGTTTTGTTGCTGAAGGAGACCCTCATGACATTGGTAAAAACCTGATTTTAATGTTTTTAAGGGCAGGCGGTTACGAAGCAATTGATTTAGGCCGTGATGTTCCAGCCGCAAAAGTCGTTGAAGCAGTAAAAGAATATGACCCTATATTCATGACAGGCACTGCACTCATGACCACCACAATGACCGCATTTTCCAAAGTGGTTGACGCACTTGAGCAAGAAGGTCTTGAAGTTCCGGCTATCGGCTGCGGCGGAGGAGCGGTAAGGAAAGATTATGTTGAAAGTATGCCTATGACAGTTTACGGTGTTGAAGCTTACCACACCCCGAAATTAGCAGATGCAATATTAAATGACAACAAGAATTGGGAAGATTTAAGAAAAGAGTACAGTGATGTTGTCGGAGAATTCGTATCAGAATATGCAAGCTAGATTATAATGACTACAGAATATGCAATAGCCATAGATATTGGAACCAGCGGAATCAGAGCCCAAAGCTATGACCTGACCAATGGCAAAACAATATCTACCGCTATTACCTTAAGACATCCTTTGCCGGGAGCCAATGTTGTAGATCATCTTCACTTTGCACTTGAAGTTGGACGCAACAAGGCAAATGAACTTTTGATTGATGCAATCAATAAAGTTATTGGCAATTTGGAAGTTGACAATGTCAAACGTTTAAGTGTTTGTGGAAATCCCATTCAATTATCATTATTCAACAACATTGAGATTAGGGATCTGGCATTTTGGGGCGAAAATGCACTTAAAGAACATGACATCACACCACCATCCCGAAAGTCCAAGATTTTAAAGGCATCTGAACTTGGATTGAACATTCCCAGTGACGCAGATGTTTTGATTCCTCCTGCAATAAAGCACGAAATCGGTGCGGATGCATTGGCCATGCTTTATAAGTCAGATGCATTAAACAAAGATGAGGATTCCCTAATCATTGACTTTGGAACCAATGCTGAAATGGCATTGATTGTTGAAGGTGAAATCTACACCGCTTCAGCTGCCGCAGGCCCTGCAATTGAAGGTCAAACTATCGAAAAGGGCCGTCTTGCCTCTCCAAATACCATTTGTGATATTGAAAAGGAAGACAATTATTGGAGAATGAAAGTTCTGAATAATGATTTGATGGTAGTTGACGGTGATTTAATCAATCCTAGAACCGGCGATACGATTCAAAAGGGAAATATTGAAGCAAAAGGAATCACAGGAACCGGAGTAATAGCAGCATTCTCATTAGGCATTGAAGATGAAATAATTAAAGACGGTAAAGTTGATGACCATATTAACCTACAGGATGACATCTATTTAACACAAAATGACATTTCAAATATCGGAAAGGCTCTCGGAGCATTCAGGGCGGCCGAGTTGACTTTGTGTGAAAGTTCCGATATTTATTTGGATGAAATTGATTCCGTCTATATGGCAGGGGCTTCGGGATTTTATGTTGATGCTGCCAAATCAATGAAAATCGGACAAATTCCATCCTCGTCTGATGAAATTTATCAGATAGGAAACACTTCACTTGCAATGGCTCACGATATTGCAATCAACCCGGATTTACTTGATGAACTGCAGGAGATTGCAGATGATATTGAAAGCAACCATATCATGCTTGCAACATCTGAGATTTTTGAGAAAATCTATTCTTTGGAATTATCCCTCTATGAGGAGAATATGCCCTTCTGGATGTATAAGGAATGGCTTGGCAAATACGGTTTTCAGGACATTCCTCCATTAAATGAAAATCCTAAAATACATAAGTTATTTGATAGAGATATAGCTAATGATAGTGAAAAATCCATTCAAACAGTTGACATTTCAAATACTATGATTGCTTCATTTGACAATTGCATTTATTGTATGAAATGTGTAGATAATTGTCCCGAAAATGCATTATCTTTAGGTGATGACGGATTCCATTTAAGAAGTGACCTGTGTTCCGGACTCGGATGCCTAAGATGCATGACAAACTGCAGTGAAAAAGCTTTTAAATATAACAAATTTTACAACAAAGGTAGTGAATAAACATGAATTATAAAGAAAATCTTATTAATGCATTGACTGGTGAAAAAGTTGATGTTAAACCAGTAGTTAGTGTAACACAACTTGGAATAGTTGATGCAATGGAAAAAACAAATACCTCATGGCCAGAAGCACACACAGACCCTGAACAAATGGCAACACTCGCAAGTTCACTATATGAACTGGCAGGACTTGAATGTGCAAGATTGCCATTCTGTTTAACCGTGGAAGCAGAAGCTTTAGGCTGTGACGTATCACTTGGAAACAATGAAAGAGTGCCTGAAGTTGAGATTTCACCATTTGAGTATGCCGATGATATAGAAGCACCAAATGATTTTACAAAAAGAGGAAGGATTCCAACAGTTTTAAAGGCAATTGATATTTTAAAGGATAAATATGAAGAATTGCCAATAATTGTGGGTATTACCGGACCTTTTACATTAACCGGCCACCTTCTTGGAATTGAAAACCTTGTAAGATACATGAAAACCGATATCGAAGAGGTTGAAATTGCCGTTGAGAATTGTGTGGATGTAAGCATGGATTATGTGGAGGCAATTCAGGAACATGGAGCAGACATTATCTGTGTAAACGAACCTACAGCCTCACCAGAATTGATTGATCCGAATCAGTTCAAGTCATTAATCAAACCTAATCTTGAAGACCTTGCAGACTATATTGAAATCCCGAAAGTCCTGCACATCTGCGGTTCAACACAACCAATCATAAGGGATATGGCAACCTGCGGATTCAATGGAATAAGTGTGGAAGAAGCTGTCAATATCCCTCAGGCAGAAAAGGACATTGAAGATGTTGACTGCTTAATCATTGGAAACATATCAACATCAAACACATTATTAAGCGGCAGCGCTGATGATGTTAAAAATGACGTCAAAACAGTGCTGGATGAAGGCATTGGTTTGATAGCTCCGAGTTGTGGAATTGCACCAAATTCCCCACTGGACAATATTAAAGCAATGGTTGAAGCAAGAAATGAATATTTCAATCTTTAAAATTAAAAGAAACAAAAATAGTGGCAATGGAAGAATCTTGGTTAAATCCAAATTCTTCTTTTAAATATTCATCACCCCTAGTTGAAGGGCTGGAAGAAATCACATCACTAATATCTTCAATTGAATCAAGTTCCGGAAAAGGCACAGGCGGAAGCACAAGATATTCATTGCCCTTTTCAAGATTATGATTATGTAAAACATCCTCATAGATAATAAAATCATCACTTAAAAATCTGACATCCTCATCATCCTTAAATTTCTCCTCGTCCTCAAGTGTGAAAATATCATGACCCAATACTTCACCGTCAAACATCAAAAGCATTGTAGGTGTTGGAGGAGGCCTGAAAAAACCTTTTTTAAAAATTACAAATGTAACATCCCGTTTAAAACATTCCTGAATGCCTTTGTTAAAAACAGGGACAAGTTCTGCACCCCTCTGTGATTCAATGTCAATAAGCTTTAATATATTATCTGGATTTAACTGACAGACTTTTAAAACACCCTCAAGGCTTTCCAACAATTCAATTATATTTTCCATATTATCTAATGCAATCGGGACAGATTCCAAGATAAGGTGCAACGGCTTTCTTAATATCGGAAGATACCTTATTGACACCCCTATCAGCATCGATTATTTCGCAGGTATAATTTTCAGCCAATTTCAGGTAATTTTCCTTAACTCCAGTTAAAAATTCCTCATTTTCAAAAGTATCTTTACCGGAGGTTCTTGCTACAGAAGTCTTAACATCCAAATCCAAAAGAATCAGCAAATCCGGTTTTTTAGCATAACGGTTAAGCTCGCCAATCCAATCGGCATGTCCCTGATAGGCCAGGGAAGATATGAATGACCGGTCAGATATGAAAATTTTTGATTTGTCCTCCAGCCTATCCATTATCAACATTCTATCAGCCGCAAAAAGTAACCCCAATGTCTTTTGAACACGGTCGGTTTTTGCATCAGACTGCTGTAAAATTTCACGAATTAACTTGCCCACTTTGGAATCAGTCGGTTCAACCAATGTTTCAACTCTAAACCCATTATTTTCAAGCCACTCCTGCAACATCTGGATTTGAGTTGATTTACCTGCCCCGTCAATTCCTTCAAATACTATATACATAAGATAGAATATGTTTTAATTTAATATATAATTAATTCCAAAAATATAAATGAATAATCTAATCAAGGTGTAATTAAAAAATGGTTTTAGAAGAATTATTGGCACCGGCAGGTTCCTATGATGTGTTGGTTACTGCAGTTAATGCCGGTGCTGATGCGGTTTATATTGCTGGGCAAAATTATGGTGCTAGAGCTTATGCCAAAAATTTCACAATGGATGAAATTAAAAAAGCTGTTGAATATGCTCATTTGAATGGAAGTAAAATTCATGTAACTGTCAACACGTTAATCAACAATTTCGAGATTGTAGATGTTTTAAAATACCTATTCGAATTGTATAAAATCGGAGTGGATGCAGTCATTGTGCAGGATTTCGGATTAATCTGGCTTTTAAAAACATTTATTCCGGATTTGGAAGTTCATGCATCCACACAAATGGGCCTGAACAATTATTCATCAATAAAATGGGCCAGCCACAACAATATCAAAAGAGTTGTGCTTCCAAGAGAAGTGACTATCGACCAGATCAGACAGACTCATGACCTGCTTGAAAAGGACAACATAAACATGGACATTGAAGTTTTTGGTCATGGAGCACTGTGCTATTGTGTCAGCGGAAAATGTTATATGTCCTCCTACAACAGCGGAAGAAGCGGAAATCGTGGAGCATGTGCCCAGCCCTGCAGAAGAGAATATCGATTGAAATATCGTGGATACAATATCGGAAACGGATACCTGCTGTCCACACATGATCTTGCGACATACAACCATTTAAATGAAATCTCCGATGCAGGAGTTAAATCCCTGAAACTGGAAGGCAGAATGAAATCCGGAGATTATATCGGAACCATTGTCAACAGCTACCGCAATCTCATTGATGGAAATGAAGGGGATTATAAAAAAGACCTGCACCTTGTTTTTAACAGACATTTCACAAACGGATATATGATGGGAGATAAACCCGGAGATGTTATGGGCAGAGGCCATTCCGGTCATGAAGGCCTATACATTGGAGACATCACAGATATTGATGGGACAAAAGTAACAATTGAAATTAAAAATAAGGAGATTCCTGTCATTTTGGAACCTGGTGACGGTATCGCATTTAAATATAACGGCAAAATCAAAGGGATTTATCTTGAAAACATCATCAAGCAGGATGAAAATGAAATCATCATTGACACCACACGTCTTGTCAAAGTTGGAACTGAAGTCTTTATAAGCTATTCCAAATCCACTCACGACTATTTAAAGCAATTTGAAAAGGAAACCATTAAAAACAATGTGGCAATCAACTTGTCATTGACATGGGATGAAAATTTAAACCTTTTTACCAAAGTTGAGTTTTATCTTGATGATGAACTGATTAATTTCCGCCATAAGACATTGGACAAATTTGAAAAGGCTAAAAACAAGCCTGTTACAGAAGAGATTATAGAAAAACAATTAAGTAAAACCGGAGGCACTCCATTTTATATTGACAATATCCGTTTCAACAATATGCCCGATGACATATTCATACCGATAAGGGAAATCAACCAGATTAGACGTGAAATATTAGATACAGCAACTGAACTTTTAAAAAATCATTATACCCCAACCAAAAAAGCCGTAAAAGAGGTCAGGAAAAATCTAACCAAATTTTTTGAGGATTATGAAGCCGACGAAGGCAAGGTTAAAAAGAAAACACCTAAATTATCAATATTCATTGATGACATCTCACAAATCCGTGCAGCATCCGGTTTTGACTTGAAACGAATTTATTTCGATGGCAACTGTCATTACAACAATCCTAAAGATTATTTTGCAAATATAAAAGAAACTCTGAAAAAAGGCAGTTTAATGGCGCCACCTACTGAGTTTGTTTGGGTATTATCATCATTCATATCCGAAGAGGATGCTGCCAGATGCAGTGAGATTGTTAAGGAGCTTGAAGATGAGGGAATTATCATTTCCGTTATGGGTGATTTTCCGGGAATGGGTGAAATATTTGACTGTCCGATTTATGGAAATCACAATTTGAATGTGTGGAATAGTTTTTGTGTGCGTGATTTGAATGAATCAGGATTTAAAACTTTGATTTTATCATCCGAGCTTTCCGGATCAGAAATTAAAGAGCTTCTTTTGAAAAATCATGACAGGAATATTGATTTGGAAATGATTGTCAACGGAAACCTTGAAGTAATTGTAAGTAAGGATGATTTTACAAATTTAAACGACGGTAAAGATTTCATCATTTCAAATGATGCTGATTATGCCACTTTAGAAGATAAAAAGAGGAAAAAATTCAAGTATAAAATATTTTTTGACTATAACAGACAAAGCCACATAATCAACAAGGATTGTTTATGCCTGATAGAGGAAATTAATGAAATTAAGGAATTTGGACTTGATTCATTGATTTTGGACTGCAGATATTCCAATGAAAAATATACAACACAAATCCTATCCATCTATAATGAAAGTCTTCAAAACAAAACCCAAGACGAATTAAGCGATTACAAATACAGGATTATGGATTTCTCCCAATCCTACATAAATAAGGGCAATTACATTGAAGGTAGATTACATGAGAATTCCTGAATTGCTTGCACCTGTAGGATCGATGGAACATTTGAGGATAGCCGTTAATGCCGGCGCCAGTTCAGTCTATCTTTCGGGAAAAAATTATGGAGCCCGTAAATTTGCCGAAAACTTTACATTGGATGAAATGGAAACGGCAGTGAACTTTGCACACCTGCACAATGTTAAAGTTTATGTTACAGTCAACACCCTGATAAGGGAAAGTGAACTTGAGAATGTTATACGATACCTGTCAAAGTTATATTCAATAGGTGTTGATGCAGTTCTCATCCAGGATTTGGGATTGATTGAACTTATCAACAGATACTTGCCTGATTTAAAAATTCATGCCTCCACACAGTTGACATGTGAAAATCAGCTGAAACTTGATTATCTTGAAAGTAAAAATGTTAAACGGGTTGTTCTTCCACGGGAAATGCGAAAAGAAGAAATTAAAAATCTGAAAACCAATATGGAACTTGAAATATTTGCTCATGGAGCATTATGTTATTCCTATTCAGGTCAATGTTTAATGAGCAGTTTTAAAGGGGGCAGAAGTGGTAACAGAGGAACCTGTGCCCAACCCTGCCGTCAAAAATACCAGATTGAGGGAATTGAAAAACAGGATTACTACCTGTCACCCTGTGACCTGTCACTTTACAATCATCTAAAAGAGATTTGTGAGCTGAATATCAGCTGCATCAAGATTGAAGGAAGAATGCGTTCAAAGGAATATTTGGGAATTGTCATAAGCAATTACAGAAAAGCATTGAATAAATTGAAAAGCGGAAAGGAAAGTGAAAGCGAAGAAATTAGTTTGGTGTTTAACAGAGGGTTTACAGAAGGGCAATTCCTAAACACTTCAAAAAGAAGCATACGGGCAGGCCATATTGGATTAAAGATTGGTAAAGTCATCAGCAGCAGTAAAAACCAGATTGCAATACGATTAAATGACCATATTAAAACTATTCCCGAAAAGGGAGATGGAATGTTGATTGTTAAAAATGACAATGACTATGGTTTTGAGATATCGCAAGACCCTTTAGTCACAACTTTGAATCATTTCAATAAGGGAAAAAATAAACCTGTCAAGGACATGTCCCGTAAAAATAAGGTTTTGATTGTTAAAAAGGTATGGCAAAACAAAAAGGCGGATTTTAACTTAAATGAATCTGAAGCATATCTTACAAAAAGGAATAATCTAACTAAAAAAGTTAAAGAAATTGAAGTTCATGGAACAAGCTTTGTCAAATCAAAACTGATTCTTACATTTTCTCTTAAAAATAACTTTCCACAACTGAAAGCAAGATTGACTCTTCCCGGCCGCAAGGAAATAACCTCAGAAGTCGTTGGAAACATGCCTTTTGAAAAACCTATTAAAAAAAATGTAAGTGTAGATACAATTAAAAAGCAGTTGTCAAAGACTGACAAATATCCGTTTCAAATCACTCAAATCAATGTGAATTATGATGGAACATTATTTATTCCAATCAGCAAAATCAATGAGCTTAGAAGGAACCTGTTTGAAAAACTAGAACAAGAAATCGTCAAATCATATCGCCATGAATACAAAGAAATAAAACTGAACAAAACAGAAAATACTCATTCAAGCAGTTCCGCCAATCTTTCTTTGTATACAAATAATTTAAATCATTTGAAAAATATTTCCGGAGTTAAAAGAGTTTATCTAGAAATTCCCCCACAGGAAGATTCATTGATTCTCAAAAACGGAACCTACAATCTCAATTATATGATAAGTTTTATTAAAAAGGCCGTTGAAATATCCTACGATAAGGAATACGAACTGATTTGGAAATGGCCCGATATATGTCATGATAAACTGATTAAAGCATTGAATAAAGTCAGAGGAATATTGAATAAGATGAATTATTCACTACCTATCATGAGCAGCAATTATAATGCGGAGTTCGGTTCATACTCACTGAATATTGCCAACAATGAATCAGCAAAGAGTCTTGAAAACTACAGAATTATAACTTTATCCTGCGAATTGCGAAAACAGGATTATGAAGAAATCATAAGATATGCTCAAAATCCTGAAAAAATTGAAATGCTGGTTCAGGGATCTGTTGAGCTTATGAAAACAAGATATCCGCTTTTGTATAACGACGAATATAAAAACAATCATGAAAATTATTTAATTGACCATAAAAACAACAAGTATCCAGTTCATAAAAGCATTTCCAGCGAGGAATTGATTATATTTGACGGATATGAACTTTCATTGTTTGAAGAAATTAATCATTTGAAAACACTTGGATTTTCCAATTTCTCAATAGATGGCAGATACAAAGATAATAACTATTATAAAATAGTGGACATTTATAATGAAGCATTGAACGGAAATATTAATAAAAATGAACTTGAAAAGTATAGCTTAAAAAATACTGTTGCCAATTTTTAGGTTGATTATCATTTGCTCTCGGCAAAGTTAGAATATATAATTAAAATATATATTATGTTTACATAGGGGTTTGGTAAAATGAAAGGAGAAAGAATTACATTGCAGAATATTAAAGGAATAGGAGATAAAATCTCTGAAAAAATACTGAATAGCGTTGGAGGAGAAGAGGAACTTCAAAAGATTGTTGAAAACGTTGATGTTGAAAAAATATCCTCGATTGAAGGAATAAGCCAAAGAAAAGCAATTGAAATAATGAATCAATTGTTGAATAATCCGGAATATGAGTTTATAAAAAGTGACCGTGCAATGGAACTGTATGAGGATATAATAAACAAGATTTTAGCATATTCAAATACAACCTATTCAAAAAATAGAATTTTACTGCTTTCTCCCTCAAAAGACATGGATAAAATAAATTCCAACCTTGATTTTGTAATGAATGCAAAAGAACATGTCTCCCAACTCCCCATAATTAAATTAAGAGGTTTAATGAAAAATCTAAAGGAAGTTGAAGAGGCCAAACCCGAATATGATCCGAGCAAAGCAATTATTGTCGAAAGCGAAGAGGACAATTCCTACCTTACAGATTTAGGTCTTAATCAATATTACCCCATAATTACCGCCAGTGATTCACCATTGCTCAAAGAGGAAATGATGAATTATGATTTGGTATTTTATGTTTATTCACAGGGAATACTTGATTTTGAAGGAATGCCTAATGTGATAATGATTAACATTGATGAAAATGATTATGAAATTGTTCCAGAAAAAATCATTAATTTCTTCATTCAAAATAAAGACCTGTTCTCAAGAGTTCATGAAATACAAAAAATCAGAAATCAGGATAGTGTTTTGGGCGAAATAATGCCAATTATTGATGAGTTGAACATCATTGATAAAAGGGAAGTTGATATTGAAGACTTGGTACTTTCTTTAAAAGATGATATGGATGATGAATTGGAAAAATCCATAAAACAAGTTGACCTTGAAGGAGATGAAATACTTAATCTATTAAACAATAACTTCCCACCAAAGATTAGTAAAATATTTGATGAAATTATCAATAAAAGAAAAGAAATTATTAAGGAAAAAACCGGGATGAGTTTTGATCCATACCTTAGAACATACCCTATCCAAATTGACGAATCAGAAATTCAAAGGGTTACTCTGGAACAATCCTCAAGAAAAGAAAACGACATATTTGACATTAAAAAAAGTGCTGCAATTGAATTGAATTCAATTAAGGAACGTGCAATTAAAGAAGTTGAAGATACAATAAAATTCGATTATGAATTCAGTTTAGGCAGTTTTGCATATGAATATGGCCTATCCAGACCGAAATTTGGTGAAGAGATAAAACTTACAGGAGCACTGCATTTAGAACTGGCACTTGAAAAGGAAAAAGACCATGTTCAAAAAGTGGATTACCAGCTAACCCAAAACGAAAACATTGCGCTTCTAACAGGTGCAAACAGCGGAGGTAAAACCACCCTTTTAGAAACATTGACACAAATTTCAATTATGGCACAGATGGGACTTCCAGTAAGTGCCAGTGAAGCTGAAATAAAATTATTCGATGAAGTTTATCACTTCTCCAAGAAAAGGTCACTCGATGCGGGAGCATTCGAATCATTCTTAAATGTGTTCATACCAATCGTCACCACAGATAGTGAAAAGTTAGTATTATTAGATGAACTTGAAGGAATCACCGAACTCGATGCAGCCGTTAAAATCATATCCACTTTCATTGATATGATTAAAGAATCCAATTCCTACGGTGTGATTGTCACTCATATGGCAAGGGAACTGATGAATTACACTGACATTCGCGTAGATGGTATTGAAGCAAAAGGATTAGATGAAAACTATAATCTGATTGTGGACAGGACCCCAAAAATGAATTTCCTTGCAAAAAGTACACCAGAATTAATTCTTAAAAGAATTTATGAAAAATCAGATGATGATTTAAAAGCTGTATATGCTCGTATTTTAGAAAAATTCTAAAAACTTTCATATACTACTTTTTACTATTTATTATATAATGAGAGTTATACCCAATGACCGAAATGAACAGATGAAAAGATTAAATGAAATTTATAAAGTTCTAAAAAAGAACGATTTTGGATATTTAATCGAAGAGAATACTTTTTTTAAAAAATTTCCATTTCTTAGGAATCGTAAAACCAAAAAGGATGGATTATTCCCCGATGAATCGATTCCAATTAGAATAAGAAAAGTGTTTGAGGAATTGGGTCCTGCCTATATTAAATTAGGTCAGATGTTAAGCACAAGACCTGATCTTGTTGGGGTTGAGATTGCAAAAGAGCTTGAAAGTTTAAGGGACAACACTCCGACAACACCATTCAGTGAAATGAAAGAGGTAATTGAAACTGAGTTGCAAAAACCAATTGAAGAAGTGTACTCTGAAATTGAAGAAACACCAATCGGTTCTGCATCAATAGGTCAAGTGTATAGGGCTAAACTTAAAGGTTCAAATAAGGAAGTTGCAGTTAAAGTTCAAAAGCCAAATTCACGGGAAATCATTGAAACTGATGTACAGATAATGAAATTTTTAGCAGCCAATATTGACAAGTATGTACTGCAGATGAAATCATTTAACCTGCCTGCAATGGCATCGGAATTTGAAAGATCCATTTTCAAGGAACTCAATTATCTCGAAGAAGTAATGAACATGGAAAACCTTTCACAAAACTTTAGAAACATACCATATATCAAGATACCTAAGTCATATCCAGAATACTGTACAACCAAGATTATCACCATGGAATTGATAAAGGGTACAAACGTTTCAGACTTGATTGTAGGAGATTATCCTGAAATCGACAAGAAACAAATAGCAAAATATGGCCTGAAATCCTATTTCAAACAGATTATGACAGATGGATTTTTCCATGCAGACCCCCATCCTGGAAACCTAATTGTAACCAGAGACCATGAACTATGCTATATCGATATGGGAATGATGGGAATATTGAATGAGGACTTTAAGGAAAACCTTGCAGAACTAATACTTCTTTTGATTAGTGGAAATACCAATAATCTCATCAAACAGCTAATTTATATGGATATAATCACTCCAGCACAGAATACTGATGAGTTGAAGGCGGATATTGATGATTTAATGCACAGATACTATGGTGCCGAATTGCAAAACATGGACGGTGCATTTGATGACCTGCTCGATATCATGATTAAACATGAAGTGACACTTCCAAAGGAATTCATCATGATTGGTCGTGGAATCTCATTAATTGAGGATGCGGGAAGAAAACTGGACCCAGAATTCAATGCTGCTACAGAGCTGAAGAAACTTTCACGTAAGATTGTGATAAACAAGTATAAACCTGAAAGACTGGTAAAAGTGGCTATGAATTATCTGTTGCAGATAGAACACCTGGCAAAGGATTTGCCGGATACAATCAACAACACCATATCCAAAATTGAAGAAGGAAACTTTGAAGTCAACATAAAACTCAAAGATATAAGCGAGTTAACCAACCAGTTATCCGTTTCATTAATCGTATCCGCATTGATAGTCGGATCATCACTGGCAATACTTTCAGAAAAAGGTCCTCAATTATGGGGCATACCTGCACTTGGATTGATTGGATTTGTATTCAGTGCAGTGCTTGGAATATATCTTGTAATTGAATACATGATAGAGCGAGAATAATTAAAACCATAAACTATAGTAAAAAAAAGTTAAGTTAAATAATTAAAAATTAGTTTTAGTAGATGCTAATTAGCATCTACCGTCTTTAATTTAGAATGTAATAGCTTTTACAAACCCCATTCATGTACTTGTATTAATGCAATTAACTCTTTTTTAGTGATTTTGTAGTATCCTGATCATCTGACAAGAGCATCAGTTCCATCAACAAATAATTTAACAAACTCTAAGAAGTGAAAATCATTCAATAAAACCAATGTACTTACAAAAACCTTTTTAATTATTTCTGCATCGCTTTTATTTAAAAAATTAGCGAATGTATTGCGTGTTGGCTTTAATCCGCATGTAACGATTAAAAGAAATTTATTTTTCCTACATTCTTCTTCCATTTTAGTATAATTGGCAATATCAATGCTAAAACAATATAAAACCACTATCAAAAGTAGTGTTCGAGGATATGCCGGACGTTCGGGTTTAGATGCAAATTCTGCATCTAATTGTACCATTAAACTTTGAACCATATTGGTAAATGCAAAATTACAAATCGTTAACAACATTTTAGGACAATCCTCCTCTTCTTTAAGTTTTTTACCATACTACCATTTTTATACTCTTCTAATTCTATAATTGACATATAAAATCAAAGAATTAAACAATTTAACGAATTATCCATAGGTTTTAATTTTAAATTGAAATTTCCAAAAAAATAATGGAAATTCACTTAAACTTAAATTAAACATGCAATAATTTATTCTATAAATCTATAAATAATTCTTATATATTAATATATAATTTAAATTATTTAAAACTTATCATATTTAATTTTAACTAATATTAAACTAAATTAAAGTAATTAAAAGAATATTAATAAAGTATGTGTAATTTAAAGAGTTTATAATAGAAAAAAAATAGTTGAAATCAACTTAACCAACTCCTGATTTTTCCCCGAAAAATTGCGAAAAAGATCGTGAAAATAAAAAATTCGTAAAAACAAAAAATAAGTAAGGAAAATATGAATTTTTAAAAATAGAGATTAAATAAGTATGAAAATTAGAAAAATTAGAAGAATTAATAAATTATAGATTTAATGACAAACCCCATAAAACAAATATAAATAAATTTATTAAAATATTCTCTTGTTGTAACATAAATTATACTGATGCAAAACTAAGGGCTTATCCCCTCAAACATTATGTTTAACAAATCATCAGCATAAAAATTTGTTTCAAAATCAAGATTATGATTGTATATCTTCCATAATATTACTGACTGGAACAGCATGCCGAAACACATTATTGCCAAAGATTTGGGATTTACCTGCCTAATGATGCCCTGTTCCATTTTTAATTTGAAAAATTCCTCCAATTTATTCAATACCGCATCAGTGATATCAGATATTAGAATCCTTTTTTCAGGGTCTTGCCTGACTTCCTCCATTGCAACTCTTAAAATGCTTAAATCCTCTTCTGAAAGATTCAAAATACCGAAAAATGAAATTTTGAGATATTCTTCAATCCCATCATCCTCTTCAAACTCAAAGATTTCCTCTAACTTGTTAATTAATATTTGAAGATAATACTCTTTTGTAGCTTCAACCAGATTTTTCTTGTTTGTGAAGTTTCTGAAAATGGTTACTTCATTTACTCCCGCCTTGGCAGCAATTTTTTTGGTAGTTGCTTTTGCAAACCCCTCCTCCTGAAGGAGTTCAAATGTTGCCTTTATGATTTTCTCGTCGGTGCCACTATATTCTTTCATAAATATAGTTTTATTTCTAATCACATATATAATCCAAATATCTTCATTTAAAATTTTTGTAAAAAAAAGAAAAATGGTTTAGTGTTATGCATCAGCATACAATAAACCGACAGCCCTGTATAAAAACAGCAGTATAAATGGAACTCCGATAAAAGTGCCTATGAAAACACCGACATATGGAATCAATCCAATAATTCCGATGACCGCTGACAAAGCCAATCCAATTAAATAAATTACAATCAATGTAACTATAATCTTTACAAATCCGATGTTTGACATGTCATTGAATATTTTTCTGAATCTGAGACCTTCAACTCCGCTTCCGGTTTTTGCAAATCTGACCATTCCTGTAAAGGACATCAATGAGAATATGACAAATAAGATAATTGCAACAATCAGAGTAACAGTTAACGCATTAGTAAATGTGTTGATTGTGGATTTTGGAATTGCTGCTGTTATCATGGTCAAATTGGTTGCATTATTAGCTATAGCATTAACGCTGGCATAGACAATGTTGGTAAATGAGGAAAACAATCCGCTTGCGGAAGCAACAATTGTGACAATGATTAGAGGTATGATGAAATAGATTATTTCTAAAATCATTGCTTTAATACCCATGACGAATTGTTTTACATAATCAAAATCCGGAAGTGTATCCTCGCCTTCACATCCACCTTTAATGACATCAACTGAGTATCCTAAAACTATAAATGAAACGACTAATGTCACAAGGCTTAAAATGATGGATAAAGTGTCATTCTTAACGCCATAAGATGGAAGAATTGTTGATAAGCTCATTAAAATAATTAAAACACAGAATATTAAAAATTTTCGAGTATCGCTAATAGGATATTTAATAGCATCCATTATAATTTCACGTAAATTCATATTATCACATAACCTAAGTGCTTGATAAATATATATTTTTAGATAATAGTATTTAAAATTTAAAGTATATGGCCAATAATCAACTAATTAACCTAAAAAAGCCATTTATTTAATGAAATTTCAACGAAATTGCAATAATCTTTATATATAGGAGAATAATATAAATTATTAATAAGAGGCATAATATGAACAAAAAGATAGTTACATTGATTCTAGTTATATTAATTTCCTTTTCTTTTGTAAGCAGTGTGGTGGCAGACAACGTCACCCAGGATGATAATAATACAACAGATCATGATGACAAAACAATAGATAACAACAAAACAGATGATAAAGACGATAAAACAGATGACAAGGATAAAACAACAGATAAAAATAAAACGGACGATAAATCCAAAAAGAATTATATTTTAGCCAAAGGAAATGGAAATAACATTAAATTTAGTGATGGGTTTAGAGGATTTATTCTCGATTATTCAAAATCCCCTGCAAGTTCAGGAGATGAATTCAAACATGTCTCTACCTCAAAGGCTCACAATTCAAATACTCTGAAACTGGCCATAATCGAATGCTACAAACAGGGTTCAACAGCCAATATTGGAAAAGTAATGGCAGATTTTGTAAAAACCGGATCTTCCCATGGCAAGGTCGGTGAAGCGGTTGCGAATTCACATGAAAAAATAAGCGACCATGAAGTTGTTAAAATAAACAACCATACTGAAGCTGTTTTTGATTTTGAAGTTTTAAAATCAGTGTCTGGAAATGAATCAGATTATTTTGCATATAAAGTATCATTCAGAAGTATTGATGATGAAAAAGATATAATTCAAACCAGCAATTTAACTAATGTAACAAATACCACAACCAATACAACAAACACAACAAATGCGACAAATGCCACCAACCTTACAGCAGCAGGCGAACCAGTAACTAATGAAACAAACACTACATTTCTGGATGACTTATACGGATATTGGGCTTTGCTTCTCAATGCACTGTATGACTCCTGGAAACCTATTATCGACACATTAATGAATGACCTTCTAATGATTATCAATGCTTTGGAAGAATTGACAAATATGTTTGAAGCATTTATGACGGAAATTCAAAACTTAATAGCGGGCCTTGAAATGCTGTTAGATATGCTTGAATCGATATGGCATGAACTTGGAGGACTTTTAAAATTATTTACTTTAATCTTGAATGCTCTTGATCAACTTATACATCTAGTTGAATCAATATTGAATTTAATTGCAGGATTTATATCTTCAATTATATCACTTATACAGCAAATTATAGGATTAATATCCGGTTTGATAAATTATATTATAGGATTAATCTCTGGTCTAATTGATTTCATTATTGGATTAATCTCTGACTTAATTAATTTCATCATGGATTTAATCAATCAAATATCTGCCCTGATTCAAGGAATTTTAAACTTCCTGAAAACAATTGGCAGTTATCTAATGAATGTTATCGAAAATGGTGCAATCATAATTGGTGCATTCATTATCATTACAATCGGAGCATTTGTTTATAATAGAATAAGATAATCCCATCTTATTCATTTCTTTTTTTATTAAGTTACCCCACACATATGAACACGCATTATATTGAATCAAATTTTAGATAATGCAATTTAAACACAAAGTCGATTAATATTTTCAATATACAATACAATTTCTTTAAGAATATTAACCAATAATTCATCCAAATATAAGAGATAATTAATTCACCAAATCACATGAAATGAATATGCAACCATACATTAATATTTTCTCCAAAATCTCGTCAATAGGGTTCCATCTGAAACTATATGAAAAATATTTAAAAAATAATCATCCCTAATTTAACAAAAAATTAATTGAAAACTAAAAAAAGAAAAAATGTGAGAGATAAACTCTCAATATTTTTTAATCCTATTATCATCCAGCCGGAATGTCAGAACAAAAACAACTGCCATAATAATGGCCGTTATCGTCATTACGAATGCCATAGATTCCTGAATAATAATATCTGCAGCATTCACAACAGTACTGTTCTGTGATTTAATATCATCAATATCGCCTGCTTTCTGGAAGTAATCAAATACATCTTGATAAACTTGTTCGTCCCATATATGGTCGGGCATATACATATCGACTGCATAAACAGTACCCCATATTACTCCCAGAATCAGAATTATACCGATAATAGCAGTACCCATTGACTCACCTAATGTCTGATATGTTGTAGTAATGCCTGATGCATTATTTTGACTTTCATCAGGAATATTGATTAATGCAATGTCCGTGCTTAAAGCCATTATAAAACCAATCCCAGATCCCAATATGAACATTCCCGGCATTAAATCAAACATTGTAATATTCATTTTAAATTGGAAACTTAACATCACACATCCAATAATCGACATTACACTTCCTATTGCCATGAGTGTCTTGTGATTCAATTTTCCAGTCAAACCAGGAGATGCTACTGCAAAAATAAGCAGACCTACAGTCAGAGGAAGTGTGGTCAAACCGGTATCGAATGCATTTAAATTCAATACAGTTTGCAAGAACAGGGAAACTACAAATAATCCCCCGCCCATTACAATATAAGACAATAATATAATGGTAGACCCTATACGTAAATTTTTATCTTTAAATAAGTCCATATCAAGCAATGGCACTTCGCCTTTTCTTTTTCTTTTGATTTCAAACAATGAAAAGATTGATAGAGCAATTATGCCTAAAATAATTACAACAATGCTAATAAATGTGTCCTCACTCAGCATTAAAATACCAAGAACAAATAAGACTAACCCTATAAATGAAATTACAGTACCGGTAATATCCAAATCGCTTTTAGATTCTGTAGGTGTGAAATCAGGTATTTTCTTATGCATAACTAAAATAAAAACAACAACTATCAATTCACAAGCAAATCCGTATCTCCAAGAGAGAAATGTTGTCATGATTCCGCCAAAAAGAGGTCCAATAGCTGCCGAAAGTGCAACCATTACACTCTCAATTGCCAAAGCGAATGTGCGTTTTTCACCGGAATATGTTCCGCTTATTATGGAAACGGTAGCTGGCGTCATTAATGCTCCAGCAACACCTTCTATCACTGCCCAGCCCATAAATAACATTGTATCACTCTGACTTACTGCTGCAATGGATGTGCCAATACCATAAAGTACAGCACCAATTAAAAACAGCTTCTTTTTACCGACAATATCCTGAAGCTTGGCGCCAAGAAGCATGAATGCCGCAGTGATGAGAGTGTAAAATGACATGATCATTTGAATGGTAGTAACATTAGTATTCAAATCTGCAACAACCTGCGAAATACTAACGTTCATGAATGTGGAATCCAAAGTTATTATAAAGGAAGCACAGGCCACCAATACAAGTGGAATCCAAGTGTGTTCTCTAATAGTTTCATTCATTTATTATCCTCCATTAATTAACATGCCTAATTTTGTCATGCTTTTTAGACAGGTTATGATTTATTAATTCTATTTATGATAAATATTTTTTAACACCTAAAACGTTGAACCAATGTTATAATGATATTCAAGATCTATTGATATGCCTTTTAATTTTTTCGAATCCTTCAGCCATAATTATTGATAAAATTATCACGGCTAAAAATAATATGATACGCAAAATCATACTGCTTTCAACATCAACAAACTGATTGATGTATGTTAATGAAAGAATTAATGCCCATTGAATCAAATATATTGATGTTACATTTTTACTTGTTCTTGTAATGAAATTGTTAATTTTGGGAGATGCCTTTTTTGATATGAAATAAAATATTGACCCTGCCAGAAGTATAATTACAATCAGCAATATGATGTCCTGCATGGACAGGTGCAGATAAGATAATTTTTCAGGTACAGTTCCACCAGTAACGGCAAACATTCCTTCTCTTGTAATAAAACCTAAAATTAATAAGATAACTGCAGTTATGGAAGTATACCTTAAAATTAATTTATACAATTTATCCTTATCCCTACATCTCCTCAAATCATTTCCAAACAGCATTCCGGCTGCAGGAATGATAAACCAATTTAAAAATGGAAAACAGCTAACAATATTCTGCCCGCTTGTTTCAATGAAATTGCCCAAAAACTGATTTAAATACATATTATGCAAAGTAACGTCCGGATGATAAGAAACAATCAAAGACAACAAAATGCCGACCAATAAGATTTGAGTATTACTCAGGTTAAGTTTTTTAAATATTCCAACCATAATAAATGCAATTCCAGCAAACTGCAATATGTCATTTGCCAAAAAGGACAGCAAGGAGTATTCAAGCGGAACACCAGAAGAATAATTTGACAAAAAATACATTGTATTAATTATCAAACCCAACAGCAATAACTTTATTCCTCTAACTACAAATTCCCTGACGGAATCATGTCTGGTATAAACCATTCCAATTCCCATTGCAAACATAAATATTGGTGCTGAGGATTGGGTCAGTATAAACAGATATTCCTCAACATATCCATAATCTATTTTACTGAATGTACAGAATGCCAGAAAATGAACAAAAATCATTGCAAAAATTGCAAAAACCTTTGCATAATCCCATTCTATCTGTCTTCCATCATTGATTCCAGTATTGCTAAAAA
Source organism: uncultured Methanobrevibacter sp. (assembly GCF_946408925.1). Lineage (GTDB taxonomy): Archaea > Methanobacteriota > Methanobacteria > Methanobacteriales > Methanobacteriaceae > Methanocatella. The sequence continues at coordinate 11,011 of NZ_CAMJUE010000001.1, read as the reverse complement.
ACTTACCCATATAAATAAGTTTATTTTTTCATTCTTTATTTATTTATTGGAAATTTAACAATATTAATACATTAATAGATTTCATATTGAAAAAAAATATATAACAAACAGGATTTAAAAAATAAAACTAGTGCCTAAAAGCCAAATAATAAAAAAAGTAAAGTTGATGGAATAACTCAATCATGAATCCCTATCAATCTTTTTAAATGTTAAAGGATATACGGCAAGCATTATAAATGTAAATAAAGAATACTTGATACAATCAACTAAGTCGGTTTTACCTGCAAGTTTCGGGATTAAGACAAAAAGCAATATAAACAATATTATTGCTCCAATAAGCCGGACTATCGCATCCCGTCTGCTTTTAGGGTTTTCGAAGTTAACGTATTTTTCCTCAACAAGAAAACCTAATGAAATTCCCAAAACCAGGGCCACATATTTAATATAACTCATATCCGGACAGAATATTATTCCAATCAAAGAGAGTGCAGCAATTCCCAAATAGAGATATGGCCTATATTCAATCTTATCATAAATATGGGACAATATTAAGATGATTACAAAAGCAATGATAAAACCTACAATAGTATCTGTCGGAAAGTGAACACCTAATCCTACCCTTGAAATGGATACAATCAAAACTCCAATCAATCCAATAGCTACATATGGAATTTTCCTGAGATATATTGGAATGGCCAAAAACAGGTTGGTTGCCATCATCGAATGCCCGCTTGGAAGGGAATATCCCTGAATCTTAAAGTCCATAGGATTCTGGTCAGGCACGTTTGCATGAATGCACTTGATTTTATCCACAACAGCATATGGCCTTAAACGTGCAACGGTCACCTTTATAAATTCGCAGCACACCCCCGCCACACCCAGTGAAAGCAATGTGAATTTGCCCCAATCCTTGTTGTATACAAGATAGACTGAAATGAATAACAATGCAAGAACATTTTTAGAAACTACCTCTGCTATAATCCCAAAAAATCCCAATACAAATCCTGGAAGAGAACTTTGCAGGAATAATATCAGATTAACTTCCCACGGAAAATAAAAAACTGTTTCTAACATAATTTTAAATATATTGTATATTTAATAAAAAGGTTACTGAAAGTGCCAGATTAATTAAAAAAATATTTTCAGTTAACGTATTCATTGATTCCGGTTAAATTTCCAGTCTTGAAAACTCCAAAATATATGACCTTCAAAGGATATGCCTTAAAAAATTTAGCTTTCAATAGATAAATCCTGTTTTGAATAATTTTTTCGGAAAATATATGGTTCAGATATCCGATGCAAAAAAAGAAAAAAGGTAATTGGATTATTTACCAATTACCTCCTCGATTAATTTTTCATTTGGAGCATTTATTTCCACTATTGTACCGTCTGCTAGGTATTGAAATATGCATCTTCCGTCTTTTTCTTGATAGATACCCTGTTTGGATGAGATATTTTTCATTACAGCATTTCCACTAGGAGCTAAATCAATTGATTTTGATGGTACCATATCAGTTATAGTAATGTTGTCAGTACCGTTTTCCAATACTACCCTTGTAAATTCACTTTTTACTCCATTAAAATCTCCAGTTTCGTTGTTTACAGTTAAACTTTGATTAGGAGTGAATCCTTCAGGATTGTTAATTTCGGCTGCACAAACCATACCTATTGTACAAAGTGTAATAAATACTACACATATCGCCAATATATTTTTCATTTTCACAATATCATCTGATTTTTTAACAATAACACATTATTATCAATGTATTATATGAACATTAAAATATAATGATCTTTCTTATATTTTCATATTTTTCAAAATTATAAAATGATAAATTAGTCATTGATTTAACGCATTGCATCTACTGATTGCTAATTCCCATAATGAAAATCTGCCTTATTACAGTTACATCAATCAAGCATCACTTTTGAATTTAAAGAAATTGAACTTTTTAGCCAGAACCAGTATCAATGCAACAATGACAAGCATCTGGATAATCATTTCCGCTGAATCCCATATGTAATTGTTGTTGAAAGAGATATGGTTAATGCTGATAAGATATTGTTTGCTGAATGCATTGCAGTTGAAATCTCCAGGCCTTTACTGTACCATGCAATCAATCCAAAAATTGTACCTGTGCAGACAATGCTTAGAAGTGCAATCAGGTTGTATGAGTGAAGATATGCAAAGATTATAGCCTGAATGACAATTGCTACAATCGGAACACATATCCATGAGCCGACCGTCTGCATTAAAAAACCACGGAAAAGCAATTCTTCAGCAAAGCATTGAAACGGCGCTATCAGTATAGTCAAAATTATAATGTAAATCGGCAGACTGCTGTTAAATCTTGAACCTGTAAAAGCAAAATCATAAGCAGTGAATATCAAAACCACAAATAGGGAAATGACAAATGACTTGATGAAGATTTCCCAACTCCATCCCCCTCTGGAAGAGAGGTATGAAGAAAATGGCCTGTCACGAACAATTTTTGCACCTGTATATATGCTTGGAATGTAAATTATGATCATATATGAGGATATGATGCTTCCCATGTGACAAAATCAATATCAACATGTGCAATCAGGAGAATATTCGGAAGGCTCTGAAGTATTATGAAAGCAATGAACGCAATAACAAATACCAATATTGGCTTGAACCACTTATAGTTTTTAAATGACATTGGAAAGGTTGTATAATCATTTTCAACATCATCGTTTTTTTGAAAAAGACTCATATTATTACCTATTTAAAATTTTTCATAGAAAATATCAATACTATGAATAAAGTATAAGTTTAATATTATAAATAATATAGTTATTCAGAATAATGTAATATATTTAATACAATTCATCATATGAGTTATTTAATTAGTATATCAGTACTTGACAAATCCCAAACAACTGCATCATTGCATGACTTCATGATGACACCGCCTTCGCAGTCATTTTGCATAATAAGAAGAACACGACGGCCTGCAGATGACACATATTCCAAGTTGGAACAGTCAATAAGGACACTGTTTACAGCAGTATCCTCCTTGATTTTTTCATAATTAGCAAGAAGTTTAGGTGCACTTAATGTATCTAAAGTTCCGGACAAGACCAGATTAAGCCTGCCATCCTCAATTGATGCATCCGCATTAAAAGACCCCATCTTTGCATCCGAAACATCAAACTTAACCGATTCATCAACTGTAATCTTCCATATGCATACATTTTTAAAGCCTTCCTTAATGTGAGCTGCAATCTTAGGGTCAACATTCTCCAGACTTCTAAACTCAGGCACATGATCTGCATATGGAATCCTCTCCAGTTTAAAACCCTTAGATACAATATAATCAAGTGCATTTCTCATATTCTCCTGAACATCCCCTCGAAGGCTAATTGTTATTGAATTCTCTACGGACTTTACATCTGATTTGTCATCTATCCTAAACTTGGACCTCCACATGATTTCTCTTGTCCTGTCCCCATAGAAAGCCTTCACTATCAAAACATAAAGGAAAGATATCTCAGGGTCAAGGGTAATCCAGTATCCACCATGCTCTGCAAGAATCCTTCTAATATTCTCGCACATTGCATCCATTTCAGAATCTGTAAGATACATCATTAGGCCTTCTGTGGTTATGCATACCTCCCCGTCGATTTTATCAAATGCTGCCTTAAGCGATTGATAGTTAGTCACATCCACACCCTCAAAACTGACAAACTTTTTCTGGTCTTCATCAATCAGTGACATTATGGCCGGCTCAACCTCATTGATTGTTGCAGGAAGATCCATCCCAACATATTTCCTGCCGTTTTTTGCAAATTCAAGGGCACGGGGCGTGAAGCCACATGGCAAGTCAGCCACCGTAAAACCAGACTCCTCGGCGAGTTTTCCATTGGTAGAATATCTCACATCCATAACGATGCTGTTAACGAAAAGGTCATCCTCATCGGCCTTAACTGTCTTGCTATCCTGTGTATCTTTTCGGGTGAGATTCAGCCACTCGACCAAATTCCCTGCATCATCATGACCCGTTTCAGCCAATTGAAAAAGAGTCATCCTTGCAGTGTTGAATATGGGATTGGTTCTCTCCAACAAGTCCTGGTCAATTTCAATTCCTTCGAAGTTAAAAATATTTTCCATAATCTCTCCTATTACATATTTTAATCAAATTACTTTATAAATTAAACTATAATGTTCCTATGAACAAAAACACCCAAGCAGTTAATGAAAGTGGATTTTCCCACAACTATTTTCCGAAAAATCATCTATCGAATTGGACTTTTAAAACTAAAAATTAATATATGCCTCCGCAAAACTGGAAAAATAGAATATTTTTTTAACATGATAAGTCAAATATAAAATTTATAATATGAATCCAATCCATTTTTTCACATTGGGCTACTACCCAGAGTATCTGTTAACAGGAATAATTATAGGAATCGTCATTGGAATATATGCATTTTTTAGAGTAAGATATACTCTTAATGACTCCAAATTATCTAAAAACAAAGTAATGATAATCAGTGCCCCGATTTCAATATTTGCATTCATATGCTGTTTGAATGTATGGTCAAATGCTGCAGTATACACATTATACATCTTTTTATGCTCGTTATTTGCAGACATCATTAGATTAATCGTGAAATACCCTCTTAAAGACAAATATTTAAACTTTATGCCAAAACTTCACAAAAAAGGCGGACTGGCATTAATCCTTTTCATGATTATAATCATATCCGGAGTGTATGGCATGAACCATATTGATCAAACTGAATACAATATGACAACACAAAAAATAGGCAATGATTCATACAAAGTAATATTCATCAGTGACACACACTACGGAACCATCCAAAATCCGCAATTGCTTAAAGACTCGATTTCAAGAATCAATGATATAAAACCCGATATTGTTATTTTAGGTGGAGATATTGTTGATGAAAGAACAAGCAATTCGGAAATGAAGGAGGTGTTTGAAGAGTTAAGCAAGATCAACTCAACATACGGCATATATTACATATTTGGAAATCACGACACACAACCTTCACAAACAGATTATGAAAATGGAAACAGAACATTTGCAGACATTGAATTAAATCAAACAATCAAGGAAAACGGTATAACAATACTGAACGATGAAAAAGCAACCATCAATGGAGATATTGTTCTGGTTGGAAGAAGTGATGCCGAATGTGATGGAAATGCACAAAGAGCAAATGTTAGCGAAATATTGAATGAAAGCGATTTGTCAAAATATGTGATAGTTGCAGACCACCAACCTTTAGATGAAGTGAAAAATTCAAAATCAGGTGTTGATTTGCAGGTTTCAGGCCATACCCATGCAGGACAGGTATTCCCATTTAAAGAAATAATAGAATATGAAGGGATACATTCATATGGTGAATACACCATTGGAGATATGAAACAAATAGTGTCTTCCGGCATTACAGGATGGGGATGGGGAATTAGGAATGAAGGAAAATGTGAATATGTGTTAATTAACATTAATTGAAACTATTCCAAAAAGTATAAAAATGAATAAAAAATGATTAAACTATTATACAATCGATTTAAAGTTAAAAATAAGTAAAAACGAGTATAAACCTCATAAATCATTAAAAGTATTATTGCATATTATAAAATTGAAAATATTTAGTTAGTTTAATCAATAGTCTCTTTAGCAATATTTTTTGCTAAATTAAAATAGTTTTTCCTGTTATTTAATTCTTTTTCCTTCAGATATGTTGTTTTTTCAAAAAAATACATTCTGGCATCCTTAGTTTTTCCAGCCAATCTGTCTTTTATAAATATTGTTTCCAATGCCTTTACTTTCCCGTCTTTTTCTAAATCATCGTAATTACTGCCGGCACTAATCAGGAAGTTTGTTTTGACAATAGTCCTCATTGATGCCAATTTACCGTCATCATAATCATATTTAAATCCTTTTGTAAATACTCTTGCAAAATAACCCACTAATTTTGAGGGCACATCCATCCAGAATAAGGGGAAAATAAATGTCAATATATCAGCATTATTAATTTTTTCCTGCTCAAGAATCACTTCTTCAGCCAAAGGATATGGAATATTATTATTTTCTCTTAAATATTCCTCTTCGGAAATATCTGAATTAAAATTAGATTTATATAAATCTGTGATGGTGTATTGAATGTTTTCTTCTTCTAATCCTTCAATATATCCCTGTTTAATAGTATTTGTGATAGATTTTTCACTAGGATGACAATATACTATATGTACTTTAGGAGTCATGTTTAACCTATTGCGCATCTGATTATTAGTTAAAAAATTCTTTAATTTGCGTATTCACCAATTCCAGTTAGTTTTTCAATGTCTTGAAAACTCCAATACTTATTTTCCCAATGGAAATAAACATCTTTTCTTTTTTTGAAAATTCTAAATGGAACATTTGTATTATCATAGATATGGACAATATCACATATTTCAATTATAGTGTTTTAGGAAATTAATTTATTTTATTTTAAAAAAACTTTTTCTAAAAAAGTATATATACTATTTTTTATCATAAATAATAATCATGAGTTTGGAGAATCTAAAATCTCGAACAGATTTAACATTAAATGAAATAAATATTTTGTTAAATTCTGAAAAGGACGTAAATGTTTTTAAAAAATTGTTATATTTTAAATTTAATAAGATGGGATTTTCAAAAATTGAATCCTGCAATTTAGCAGGATTTCCAGAATCAAGCAGATATTATTTGGATGATCTTTGGAACGAAGGAGGGTATAATGCTTTAATTCCTCATTATGGGGGTGGACGTACCTCAAAATTATCAGAACAACAATTATCAGACTTAAAAAGCAAACTTTCTAAAAAAGATAGTTGGTTAGTTGATGATGTTAAAAAATTAATTAAAGATGAATACGATGTTGAATATGAATACCAAAGTGTTAGAAGCTTATTAATCAGATTAAATGTTCCCATTTCCAATTATTTTGAAATCAAACGTGAAAATAAAAAAAGCTCTAAAAACATGATTGAAAACTATGAAGACATCTCTGATGAAACAAAAAGTGAAATAAATAAGCTAATATCATTAATTAAAAAAGAAAAATCAATATTTGTTTATCAAAAATTGATTTATTTATTATTTAGAGAAATAGGATTTTCCAACAAAGAATCATCTGAATTCTTAAATGTTACTTCTGTAACAGGCAATAATTGGTATAATGCATGGAAAAATAAAGGTTATGAAGGATTATTGAGGAAAAAAGGTCAAGGAAGGAAATCAAAATTAAATGAAAAACAACTACAAACTCTTAAAAAAAACTAAGTGAAAAGGATGATTGGCTTCCTTGGGAAATATTAGCTGAAATCAAATAACTGTTCGAAATAGAATATCATCATTGTTATATTGTTTCATTTCTAAAAAATACTCTTAAAATAAAGTATGCAAAACCATATATGAAAGATTATCGAAGAAGCCCTTACTACAAATCTACTTTTAAATTAAATTTGTTTCAAAAATTTAGAAAATATTGTCTAAAATATGATGACAAAACAGGCAATATAATTGATTTAAACTCAAATAAAAAAGTATTAATTTACAGTTTTGATGAATCAGCATTTCAATTTGTTGGAAATTATATTAAAGTAATTTCATTAACCAAACCTCAAATGGCAATGGATACTAATAGATATCCTTGCAAAGCAGCAGGATTTTACTCTCTAACTCCTGAAGGAAAAGATTACATTACATTTATGGAAAATTCAAAAAAAGAAACAATAATGGATCTTTTAAAAGACATCAGAAAACAAAATCCTGAAGAGCTCATATTTCTTTTAATAGATAATTTCTCTTCACATAAGGCAGATGTCGTAAAAGAACTTGCAAAAGAATTAAATATTGAATTATGTTATTTACCACCTTATTCACCTCAATTACAACCAATAGAAAAAGTATGGTATAAAATTAAAAGAGATAATATGAAATATAAAATTAACTATATCAAAAATTTCGCAGAAATGGATAAAGATGAAAAACTAGAATTATTAAAAAGCATAGTTGAAAAATCATATTATAAAGCAGTAAAATCAAAAACAATATGGAATAACGTTTTAAATAATTATATAAAACCTACAATTAAAAAATTACATCCTCGTTACAACTCAGATGTAAAATTAGAAATAGTTATTTAAAAATATGTCAAAATAATTAGGGTGAAAAAAAATTAATTTTCTAAAACACTATAAAGGAATATATACCATATTTAAAAATATAAGAATTAAAAACTTCATATTGGTTTTAATATGTGTGTTCTTTGCCCAATTTTCAGTTGCTCAGTGTATTTTTCCTTTTAAATCTAATTCATTCTTTTTGAATATACTACTGGTAATTTATCCTTTTTTTATTTCCCCTGCCGTATTGATATTCACAAAAAGATTTGTGGCATTACATATAAGACAGCTATTCGAGGATTCAAAATACTCTTATAAACTGGAATAATCATGATTAAGACATGTTTAAAATAGGATTAATAATTTATCTAACTTTCTGAAAATATAATAAATTAACAGAATTTATAAGTTTTTGCAGTATTTATAAAACTTAATTTCTGTTATAATTGTGAAAATTATTAGGATGAGCATATAGATTAATGGGAGTACCAAAGTTATAATATCAAGTGTTCCCATTGCTGATTGGATTGAAGAGGCAGCCATTTGAATCAATGATGTTGAAAAGTCGCAACAACCATGCATTAATATTGGAACTCCAAAAGCTATTGCCAATTCTTTTTTCATGGTTTTTGAGTCATTATTCATTTTAGCAACTTTGTATTCATATAAATGTGCTCCCATGAAAATTTGCCACATGACATGGAATGGGAAAAATACTCTTAACATGCCCGCTAATCCTCCAGCAGATGCAGCTATTGAAGTTTCGACAAGAGTAAAACCAAATGCTGCTAAAGCAAAAATTAACATATAATCAAATTTTGATTGGAATTTTGATTTTTTCAAAGAAAGGGAACCTGCAGAAAATTTCATTACTTCCTCTATTAAACCAAATATGATGAATGCTTTTATAAATTCATAGAGAAAGCTTTCTTGAGGAATCTTAAATATATAGATAAATATGTTACCTAAAATTATTTGAAGAATAAATGCGCCGATAAATCCTATTACAACCCCCATAAGTATGGTTTTAATTATAAATTTTTTATCAAGCCCATATTCTTTTGGTGCTTTAAGATATGCTGGCAATATCCATAAAACCACTATTATTGCAGTTAAGATTCCTATAATCATATAAATCAACAAAATTTATTTTTCATTTTTAGGTTTATAACTTATTATTATAAATAATTTACACCTATCCAATTGGAGGCTCTTTCAAAAACTTGTGTGATTTTTTTCTTTTTCATTTTTTATGTTCCAATGATTTAGTTTTAGCATGAATCTTGTTAAAAGTCCTTGTTCTATTTTCATTGTTCTTTTTATGTGTTTTGGAAATACTTTTTGGAAGATATTTTCAATTTTATTGTTTGTGGATGGAATATTCGTGTTTTCTAGGTGTGTTGTTAATTTTTTATAGTAAGGAATGATGAATTTCCAAATTAATTTGTCTGTAAACTTATTTTTTGGATAATTTTTGCTAATTAATTCATCTCGTAGTTTATTTGCCTCATTCAAGTCTTTTGCATCCAATGCCTTAAAAATATCTTGTTTTAAATTGATTAATTCCTCATGTTCTTCGTCATTTAATTTATTTTTGTCAAAATAGTCTTTAAATCTTCTGTTTATCATTTGTTTGACGTGGAATTTGCAGAAATGATGTTTTACATTTAATTTATCTATGGCTTCACGATATTCATGTTTTAAATCAGTCCCAATTGAAATTTTCTTCTGATTTCTCAGTGATTTATTTAAAAAGTGATAAATGGTCGTAGAATCTTCTGATTCGACCAATTTGGCTGAAACGAGAGTATTTAATTTAACGTCGAATAATGCTAAAATATAGTTCCATTCTCCATTAATTTTAACCCAAAGACTGTCAAATAAGTAATATCCAGAATACTCCCAATTTTTATAGTTAAATTGATAATTAGAGTTCAATATAATGTTTTCTATGCTTTGATGTGAGATTTCAATGTTATGTTGTTGTTTTAAGTCAAATCGGATTTTATGAAGTCCTGCTCCATAAATTTGATATAAATTTTCAATACAATCAATAACAGGCAAAGTAATATTAGAATTAGAATAAACAAGAGAGGATAAATCAGTATAAAAGACTTTACCACATTTTTTGCACTTATATTTCTGAATAGTACAAATTTGCTCACCAATTCTTAAAAAAATAAGTTTTCTCTCATAAGTACCATTTTTAACAGTATGATGAGACTTACAACTTGGACAAACTGCAATACTATTTTTAAAATGAATTTTACCACGTTTTTCCAACCTAATTAGATTATTCTCAATATTTTCACAACCAAATCGAGAAAGATCATCAGATTGACGAAATTCAGAAAACTCAGGAATAAAATCGGAAAGTTTATATTCTTTTAACTCCATACATTCATATGGAGCTTTTGTTTTGATACTGGACATATTAATATATTAGCTCCACTTAATATATTAATTTTACTGCTTTTAAATTAAAAATAAAGAAAAAATAGAACGAAAAAAATTCGTGACTCAAAAACTAGCGAAAATTCAAATCACACAAGTTTTTGAAAGAGACCAATTGGAAAATATAGTCAATCTTTACATTAACATCAGTTTTAACTATTCAGAACTAACTTTCTGAAACATTTCAGATATATTAAAATCATTATAAACACTAAATTAAATCTATTTTTTGAAATAGACATATTATATTCTATAAATCTAAAAGATATTCATTAAAAACTAGTTATAATGGATTTTGCCCGTATACTATGCAAAATATTTACTACTTTTCGCTCTTACACAATTAATATGATATAATAATATTTAAACACACTACACCATATACAAAAAATGGAAAATAAATAA